>DATJFN010000060.1:0-35511 GCA_035495635.1 Steroidobacteraceae bacterium
GGCCGAGCGCGACGCGGTCGCGGCCCTCGTTGCGGCCATGGGCGACTTCAACCGGGCGGCAGGCATATGAGCGCAAGGATCATCGACGGCAAGCGGATCGCTGAGGCATTCAGGAGGGAGGTGCGGTCAGGCACCGACGCGCTCGAGCAGCGCGGCGAGCGGCGGCCGGGGCTCGCCGTCGTCATGGTCGGCGACAACGCGGCGTCCGCCGTCTACGTGCGGAACAAGCGCCGCGCCTGCGAGGAGACAGGCATCGCGTCCGTCGCGCACGACCTGCCGGCGACCACGACCGAGGTCAAGCTCCTCGCGCTGATCGACCGGCTGAACGCCGATCCCACGATCGACGGCATCCTCGTGCAGCTGCCGCTGCCGGCGCACATCGCCTCGAGCGGGGTGCTCGAGCGGATCGACCCCTCGAAGGACGTCGACGGCTTCCATCCCTACAACATCGGCCGGCTTGCCCAGGGAACGCCGGTGATGCGCCCCTGCACGCCTTACGGCATGATCCTGATGCTCGAGCGGGAGGGCATCGACGTACGCGGCAAGAACGCCGTGATCGTCGGACGTAGCAACATCGTGGGCCGGCCGATGGCGCTCGAGCTTCTCATGAAGGCGGCGACAGTCACCGTCTGCCACAGCCAGACGAAGGAACTCGCCCGCCACGTGGGCGAGGCCGACATCCTGGTCGCGGCCATCGGCAAGTCCCGCTTCGTCCCCGGCAACTGGGTTCGTCCCGGTGCCATCGTCCTTGACGTCGGCATCAACCGGCTGCCCGACGGCAAGCTGGTCGGCGACGTCGATTACGAGGAGGCTGCGAAGAGGGCCGGCTGGATCACGCCGGTGCCAGGCGGCGTGGGCCCGATGACGATCGCGGCGCTCATGAAGAACACGCTCGACTCCCGCCTGCGGCGCGGCAACTAAAGGGGACGCGCCCCTTTATTTTTTCGTATTCGCGTCCGGGTGCTGCTGCTCCGAATACGAAGAAATAAAGGGGCACGTCCCCTCTTACTTTCTTCTCCACGTCGTGCCGCCCGCTCCGTCCTCGAGGACGATGCCGGCGGCGGCGAGCTCGCCACGGATCTTGTCCGCTTCCGCGAAGTCGCGGCGGCGGCGCGCGTCGAGCCGCGCCGCGATCCGCCGCTCAATCTCGGCCTCGTCGGGTCCGCGCGCCGGGCTGCCGCCGGGCTGAAGGGCCGAGGGGATCGCCAGCCATTCTTCCGGTGCTCGCCCGAGCAGGCCCAGGTGGGCGCCGAGCTGTCGGAGTTCCGCTGCGAGAGCGCGCGCCGTCGCATGCTCGCCGCCCGCCTTGGCGACGTTGAGCGCGCGCGCCGCGTTCTGCAGGGCCGCGATCGCGCCGGGCGTGTTGAAATCGTCGTTCATCGACTCCGCGAATTCGCGGCTGGCGTCGGCCGGCACGGATTTTGCGGCCGGCTCGACGTCACGCAGCGCGAGATAGAGCCGCTGCAGGGCAGCGTCCGCCTGCCGCAGGTTGTCGTCGGTGTAGTTGAGCGGCGCGCGGTAATGCGCGGACAGGAGGAAGGCCCGCATCACCTCCGGCCTCAGCCGTGGCAGCACCTCGCGCACGGTGTGGAAATTGCCGAGCGACTTCGACATCTTCTCGTCGTCGATGCGCAGGAACCCGTTGTGCATCCAGAGCCGCGCAAACGTCGACTCGCAGGCGGCGCAGGCCTGCGCGATCTCGTTCTCGTGGTGCGGGAACTTGAGGTCCATGCCGCCGCCGTGGATGTCGAACTCGGCACCGAGCAGCGCGACCGCCATCGCCGAGCACTCGATGTGCCAGCCCGGACGGCCCATTCCCCACGGCGAGTCCCACGCGGGTTCGCCGGGCTTGGCGCGTTTCCAGAGCACGAAATCGAGCGGGTCGCGCTTCGCCTCGTCGACCTCGACGCGCGCGCCAGCGCGCAGGTCCTCGAGCTTCTTGCCCGAGAGACGGCCGTATTCCCGGAATCCGGCGACGGAATAGAAAACGTCGCCGTCCGCACCCACGTAGGCGAATCCCCGGTCGACGAGCCTGCCGATCATCGCGATGATCTCGGGGATGTAGCCCGTCGCCCGGGGCTCGTGATCGGGCGCGAGCAGCCCGAGCGCCGCGAAGTCTTCGTTCATCGATGCGATGTAGCGCGCCGTCAGGGCCTCATACGGCTCGCCGCGCTCGCGCGCACGGGCGAGGATCTTGTCGTCGATGTCGGTGATGTTCCGGACATACGTCACGCGGAATTCGGAGGCGTCGAGCCAGCGCCGCACGACGTCGAAGGCGACCTGCGAGCGCGCGTGCCCGACGTGAATGTGGTCGTAGACCGTGATGCCGCACACGTACATCCGCACGCGGCCCGGCTCGATGGGCTCGAACGGCTCCTTGCGTCCGGACATCGAATTGTGGATGCGCAGCAAGGTCAGCCGCCCCCGGCATTCGCTGCGGCCGCGAGCCGGTCGCGGACGATTGCCGGCGGAATCGCCGCGAGAAGCTGCGCGAGCTCGGGCCCGTCATGGCGGCCGGTCAGCGCAAACCTCAATGGCATGTAGAGCGACTTGCCCTTGCGCCCGGTGCGCGCGCTGAGCCGCGCGGCGAGCGCCCCGAGGTCGGAGCCCGCCTCCTCGTGGGACGCGAGCGCTGCTGTGAAGAATGCAGGTCCCGCCTCCGCGATCGCGCGCTCAGCGTCCGGAGCGAGCGGGGGCAGCGCGCCGCCGAGCACGGCCAGCCAGTCGCCGGCATCGCCCGGCAGCAGCAGGTTGCCGAGCAGGAGCGACGCGGCGGCCGCGCGCCGATCCGGGTCCCAGCCGTCCGGGAACGCCGGTGCGAGCCAGTCCGAGGCGGCGTGAGCATCGAGCCGCCGCACCGCCTCGCGCTGCCAGTGGTCGAGCTGCACCGGGTCGTAGTGCGCCGGCGCGCGGCCGAGCCGGCCGGCGTCGAATCGGCGCGGCCAGTCGCGTGGCTCGACCCATTCGTCCGGCGCACCATGGTGGCCGAGACGGAGCAGGTAATTGCCGACGGCGGACGGGAGGTAGCCGCGGCGCCTGAGCTCGGCGATCGTGACGCTGCCGCGGCGCTTCGACTGCGGCGAGCCGTCGGCGTCAAGCAGGAGCGGCAGGTGGCCATAGCGCGGCGCGGCCAGGCTGAGCGCGCGCAGCAGCAGGAGCTGGCGCGGCGTGTTGCTGAGATGGTCGTCGCCGCGCAGGACATCGGTCACGCCCATCAGCGCGTCGTCGACCGCGTTGCAGAAGAAGAATATGGCGCTGCCGTCCGCGCGGCGCACCACGAAGTCACCGAGCGTCGCCGACTCGATCGCCTGCGGACCGCGTACGAGGTCGTCGAAGCGCACTGTCTGCGGTTCAGGGATGGCGAACCGGAGCGCGGCCTTTCGTCCTTCGCGCTCGCGCGAGGCTCGCGCGGCGGCATCGAGGCCGCGGCAGGTGCCGGGATAACGCGGCGCCTCGCCGGCGGCGGCCTGGGTCCGTCGCGCGACCTCGAGCTCGGCGGCCGTGCAATAGCAGGGATACGCAAAGCCTTCGCGCTCGAGTCGCGCGAAGAGCTCCGCATAGATCGCGCCGCGCTCCGACTGCTGGTAGGGCCCGCGGCCGTCGTCGCGGCCCGGCCCCGCATCCCATGCGATTCCGAGCCAAGCGAGGTCCGCGAGCTGCGACGCGACGTGGTCCTTTGCGCTGCGCTCCCGGTCGGTGTCCTCGACACGCAGGACGAATCGTCCGCCGCGACCACGCGCGAGCAGGAAGCTGAACAGCGCCGTGCGGACGTTGCCCGGATGCAAGGCGCCTGTCGGGCTCGGCGCGAATCGTGTGACGACCACCGGTTTCATGCCGGGACAGTCTAAGGGATCGGCCGCGCCGCCTCACGCGGGAGGTAGGCTAGAATCGCGGCGAGGTGCCCGCCATGCCGCGTCTGCTGCCGTCGCTCGCCGCCCTGCTCTTCCCGCTCGCCGCGCTCGCACAGGCGCCGGCATCGCTTGCGCCGCTCGTCAAGTTCGAAACGAGCGTCGGCGACTTCGTCGTCGAGGTCGACACGGTGCGCGCACCGCTCACCGCCGAGAACTTCCTGCGTTACGTCCGCGACGGCGCCTACGACGGCACGGTGTTCCACCGCGTGATCGCCAATTTCGTGATCCAGGGCGGCGGCTACGACCAGCACCTCGCGGAGCGGACGCCGCGGGCGCCGATCCCGAACGAGAGCGGCAACGGCCTCTCGAACCGGCGTGGCACGCTCGGGTTGGCGCGCGAGGATTCCCCGCACTCCGGATCGTCCCAGTTTTACATCAACCTCATCGACAACGCGGGGCTCGACCCGCTTCCGAGCCGCTGGGGTTACGCCGTATTCGGGCGGATCGTCGAAGGCATGGACGTGGTCGACCGGATCGGTTACCTGCGGACGGAGACGGTGCCGAACTTCGGTTCCGATGTTCCCGTCCAGCGGCCGCTCGTGAAGCGCGCGTACGTCGTCAATGACGCCGCCGCCGCGCCGGCGCCCGCGGTGCCACCTCCGGCCGAGCCGAAGCCGGGCGGCACCGAGTGACCGCCTGGTTCGTCTCGGACCTGCACCTCGACCCGACCACGCCGCAGATCGCGGACCGCTTCAAGCGCTTCCTCGCCGGCCGCGCGCGAGGCGCGCGCTCGTTGTTCCTGCTCGGTGACCTCTTCGAAGCCTGGATCGGCGATGACGACCCGGAGCCGGCGCACCGGGAAATCGTCGCGGCGATCGCCGCCGTTGCAGCCGCGGGAACGCTCGTCTACGTGATGCGCGGCAACCGCGATTTCATGCTCGGCGAGCGATTCTGCGCCGAGTCCGGCGCAATCCTCCTGGACGACCCCGCCATACTCGACGTGAAGGCCGAGCGAGTCCTGCTTTCGCACGGCGATGGCTTCTGCGTGGACGACCGCGCATACCAGAAACTGCGCGCGCTGGTGCGCGATCCCGCGCTTCGCGCCGGATTCGCACGCCTGCCGATCGACGCCCGGCGCCGGCTCGCGAGCGAGGCGCGCGAAGGAAGCCGCGAACACTTGGCGAACGCTTCCGGCTACATCACCGACGTCAACCAGCCCGCCGTCGAGTCCGTGATGCGGGACGCCGGCGTCACGCTCATGATCCACGGGCACACCCACCGGGCGGGCGTGCACCGGTTCCGGTCGGACGGCGTCGACCGCACTCGCGTCGTGCTCGGCGCCTGGCACGACGATGCGAACGTCGTTCGCTGGGACGATTCGGGCTGGCAACTTTTACCCTGTCCCGCCTGAGACGCCTGCTGGCGCGACCTGCCGGGCCAAGCAAGCACGCGAGCCCGCGCCTCAGCGCTCGAGTTCGTCGCGCTCGAGTTCGCGAGTGGCGTCGAGGAGCTCGTCGGCACCGGCGAAGCGGCGTTTCGGGTCCTTGGCGATGCAGCTGTAGAGGAGCTCATCGAAGCGCTTGAGCTCCGGCCGGAGCTCGGGAAGCGGCTCGTGCGCGTGCTTGTAGATCACCTGCATTGGCGTACCCGCGACGTAGGGTTTGCGGCGCATCAGCATCTCGAAGAAGATGATCCCGAGGCTATAGATGTCGCTGCGCTCGTCGGTGTCGCGACCGTGCCCCTGCTCCGGGCTCATGTAATAGGGCGTCCCGAAGATCTCGCCGCTGTTCGTGATCGCGGCGTCGAGCTCGATGTGCTTCGCAAGCCCGTAGTCGATCAGCGCCACCGAGAGCTCGTCGCGCAGCATCACGTTGCCCGGCTTGAGGTCGCGATGCAGGACGCCGGCGCCGTGGAGGACCTTGAGCGCCTCCGCCATCTGCCGCATGAAGGCCAGCGCGCGGGTCGCCGCGATGCCCGTCTTGATGCGCCCGCGCAGGTCACCGAGCGGGAAATATTCCATCGCGATGAAGGCGTGGTCGTCGGCGACGCCGAAGTCGTGGACGCGCGCCACGTTCGGATGGACGATGGCCGCCGCGATCTGGTACTCGCGCAGGAAGCGGTCGAAATTCCGGACGCCCGCGCCCTCGTCCGGCGGCTGGTGCAGCACCTTCAGCGCGACCTTCGACCCGGTCCGCTCGCTCTCCGCCAGGTACACGCTGGACACCGGGCTCTCGGCCAGCTGGCTGACATAGCGGAAGCCGCGGATCGACGCCTCGCCGAACCGCGTCAAGCGTGCTGCCTCGTCGACGCGCACGGCTGGCCGGGAAAACTGGCCGCGCCGCGCCTGGGCGGCGCGCAGCGCGCCGATGAGCGCGGCGTGGTCGACCTTCTGCCGCGAGAGGCAGGCGTGGGCACCCGCATGGATGGCGTGCTCCTCCAGTTCGGGAGACGGCTTTGCCATCAGGTAGACGATCGGGGGAAAGCCGTTGCGCCGGCTGAGGTCGCGGAGCCAGTCGATGCCGAAGTCCTGCCCGGGACTGTCGCCGAGCAGCACCGCATCGTAGGCGCTGCCCGAGAAGTCGGCCGGAAGCCGCCCGCGCGCGGCCGGCTCGTATTCGGCGACCGAGGGCGAGTCAAATCCGGTGTGGATATGCTGTGCCAGCAGGCGCCGAAAATCGTCGTGGTCGTCGATGATCAGGACCCGCACCGACATGGCGTCATTCTACATGGGGGCGGAAATGCCCGGCTGCCGCAGCGCGAGCACGACGTCGCCGACGTTCGTCCCCGTCGGTCCCGTATGCAGGAGGTCGCCGGTGGCCTCGAGGAGCGGGCCGCTGTCGGCTGATCGCAGCGCTTCGCCGATTTCGATCCCCGCGTCCGCCGCGCGCGTCACGGTCTCGCCATCGACGATCGCGCCGGCGTCCTCGCTGTCACCGTCGCGGCCATCCGTGCCCGCGGCGAGCAGTACATAGTCGGAATGGCCGGCAATCGCACGCGCCGCGGCGGCGGCGAAATGCTGGCAGCGCCCGCCCCGACCCGGCCGCGCCGGCAGTCGCACGGTGGTTTCGCCGCCGTGGACGACGAGATCCGCATCGGCCACGGCGAGCTCATGGCAGACGCGGCGCGCGGCGGCTTCGGCATCGCCCGCGAGGCGCGCGGTGCCGCGCAGCGATCTGAGGCCTTGCGCTGCAGCGGCGCGCGCAATCGCCTCGAGCGCATCATCGAGCGAGCCGACGAGGCGCGGCCTCAGGCCGGGCGCGTCGAGCAGGCCCGACGCCAGCACCGCCGGATCGTCGTGCGGGACGTCCGAGATCATGAACGCCTCGAGCCTCGCACCGGCAAAAAGCCCCGGCAGTTGCCCGCCCTTGATGCGGGAGAGCGCGCAGCGCTCGCGGTTGAGTTCCGCGATGTCGAGTCGCTCGTCGAGCGAGCGCTCGAACACGGCGCGGAGCTCGGCGAGATCGACGCCGGGAGCCGGCACCTCGACAAGCGCCGACGCGCCACCCGAAACCAGCAGCAGCACCAGGCCGCCGGGCGCGGTCCCCGACGCGAACTCGAGCAGCGCCTCACCGGCGGCGAGGGTTCGCTCGTCCGGACGCGGGTGGCCGGCCTCGAGGCACCGAAGGCCAGGCCTTGCCTGCAGCTCGGCCGGGATCGCGGCGTCCGGCGCGACGACGAGGCCGCGCGCGACCGCGGCGCCGAGCGCGTCGATCACGCCGAGCGTCATCGAGGCGGCCGCCTTGCCGGCCGCGAAGACGCTGACGGGGCCGACGATCGGCTTTCCGGCCAACGCGGCGCGCATGCGTCGCCGCCCGTCGACGGCGGCCAGTCCGGTCCGGAAGAGGTCGAGGAGCAGCGCGCGCCGCGGGTCGGCGGGCGTCACACGGCGCGGGCCGTGCGCCCGCCCGGCAGGTCGAGGAGCCGCTGGGCGCGCACGCCGTCTGAGCGCTGGTGTTCGATGCGCGCCAGGTACTCGCGGGTGACGTCGCCGGTGACGTATTCGCCGGAGAAGCAGGACGTGTCGAAGGCCGTGATGCGCGCGTCGTCATGCCGGCAGGCCGCGACGAGGTCGTCGAGATCCTGGTAGACGAGCCAGTCGGCTCCGATCGCGGCCGACACGTCCTCTTCGCTGCGGCCGTTCGCCACCAGCTCGGACGCGACCGCCATGTCGATACCGTAGACGTTCGGGAAGCGCACGGGCGGCGCCGCGGACGCGAAATAGACCTTGCGCGCGCCCGCCTCGCGCGCGAGCTCGATGATCTGGGCGGAGGTCGTGCCGCGCACGATCGAGTCGTCGACGAGCAGGACGTTGCGGCCCCGGAACTCGAGGTCGATTGCATTCAGCTTGTTGCGCACGGACTTCTGCCGCATTTCCTGTCCCGGCATGATGAACGTGCGGCCGATGTAGCGGTTCTTGACGAATCCCTCGCGGTACTTCACGCCGAGGGCGAGCGCGAGCTGCAGGGCGCTCGTGCGGCTCGTGTCCGGGATCGGGATCACGACGTCGATGTCTTGGTCGGGCTGGAGGCGCGAGATCTTGTCGGCGAGCTTCTCGCCCATGCGCATGCGCGCCTTGTGCACCGAGATGTTATCGATGATCGAGTCGGGCCGCGCGAAGTACACGTACTCGAAGATGCACGGGGTGTGCCGGCCGGCCGGCGCGCACTGCTCGGCATGCATCCGCCCGTGCATGTCGATGTAGATCGCCTCGCCCGGACCGACGTCGCGCTCCAGGGTGAACCCGAGCATGTCGAGGGCGACGCTCTCGGACGCGAGCATCCACTCGATCCCGCGCGCCGTCTTGCGCTTGCCGAGGACCAGCGGCCGGATCCCGTGCGGGTCGCGGAAGCCCGCGATGCCATGGCCCACGATCAGCATCACGACGGCGTATCCGCCGCGGCAGCGCCGGAACACGCCCTCGATGGCCCGGAAGACGTCGGCGGGCGCCGGCCGCGCCGTCGTCGAACGCTGCAGCTCGCTCGCAAACACATTGAGCAGCACCTCGGAGTCCGAGCGCGTGTTGAGGTGGCGCCGGTCCTCCTCGATCATCGTGCGCGAGAGCTCCTCCACGTTCGTCAGATTGCCGTTGTGGCCGAGGCCGATGCCGAAGGGCGCGTTCACGTAGAACGGCTGCGCCTCGTCCGCCCCATCGCAGCCGGCGGTCGGATAGCGCACGTGACCGATGCCGGCATTGCCGGCCAGCTGGCGCATGTCCTCCTCGCGGAACACGTCGCGCACGAGGCCGGCGTCCTTGCGGACGAACAGCGCGTTCTCGTCCATGGTCATGATGCCGGCCGCGTCCTGGCCGCGGTGCTGGAGCACCGTCAATGCGTCGTAGATGCGTTGGTTGACAGCCGACGTCCCGACGATGCCGACGAGGCCGCACATGGGTCAGGTACCTGCCTTGCCGGCGGCGTCGTCGGTGGCCTTTTCATAGAGGTCGATCGCGGCCGGCCGCGCATAGCGCTCGATCCAGTTCGCGACGGCGGTTGCCGCCGGCATGGACTTCGTGCGGCCCCACCAGGGCTCGCGGTCGAGCTCGACCGCCCGGCCCGCGAGCACGAGAAGGCCGATGATGACGGCGCCGCGCATCAGGCCGAATGCCGCGCCGAGCGTGCGGTCGATGGCCGCGATGCCCGTTGCGCGGCGCATGAAATGCGACACGATGCTGCCCGTGAGCGCGCCGATGAGGAGTACGACGAGAAGGACGATCGCGCGCCCGGTCCACTCGCGCACGCCCGGTTCGGCAAGCGCGCCGCCGAGCCAGGGATTGACGACGTACGCGAAATGCCAGGCGAGCCACAAGCCGACCAGCCATGCGAGCAGCGAGATCGACTCGCGGATGAAGCCGCGGAAAAACCCGATGGCGCCCGAGACGAGCAGGATGATGGCGAAGATGTGGTCGGCGCCGTCCATCGGTCCCCGGGTCCGCGCGAAAGGTGCGGCATTCTAGCCGATCACGGGTGGCGAGCGACGACCGGCTGGAAGCCGTCCTTGGCGAGGCGCGCCGCAATCTCTTCGGCGCGCGCGCGTTCCTGCTCGGGACCCACGCGAACGCGGTAGAGCACCTGCCCCGACGCGCGGTACTCGAGCACGAATGCCGCGTAGCGCCGCTCCTTCAGCTGCGCGACGAGTTGCTCCGCCTTGGCCCGGTTGGAGAACGCGCCGAGCTGCACGGCCCAGGCCGTCGCGGTCGAAGATGACGCTGGAGCCGGAGGCGAGGGTGGTGCGGCGGCCGGAGCGGCGGCCTGCGTTTTCGGTGACGCCGGCGGCGCGTCGGGGGCGCGGGCTGCCGGCTGTGCCGGCTGCGGCCCAGGTGTGCGCGCGGATTGTGCGGCCGGCTGGGACGTCGGCGGCATCGCCTCCGCAGGCTTTGGAGAAGTTGCGGGCGCCGCATCCGTCGAAGCTTCGGGAACGAGCACGGACTCTTCAGGCGGCGCGGGCGCATCGCTCGTCGGCATCTCGACGCGCCGTGTTGCCTCCACCGGTGGTTCGGCCGGCGCGGTGCCGCGACCTTTGAGGATCGCGGGCACGAAGAGGACCACGATGGCGACCAGCACCAGCGCACCGATGAGCCGTTCGCGCACGCGCACTTCCATGGCGTTCGATTGTATCCCCTGCCGTGATCAATTCCCGGCTCCGAGCCAGGCGATGGCCGGTCCGACGGTCAGGAACGAGCCGAAGACCAGCGCGCGATCGCCGGGCTTGCACTCGCGCTTTGCCAGCGCCATGCCCGCGGCCACGTCCGCGACGGCGACCACCGAATCCGCGCCGGCCGCGCGAATTCTCCCGGCGAGCTCGCCGGGCGGCAGTGCGCGCGGTCCCTCGAGCCCGACGGCGATCCAGCGCCGGACCTGGGCCTTGAGCGCGGCGACGATGGCCTCGACGTCCTTGTCGGCGAGGATTCCGCAAATCGCGATTGTGCGGCCGCGGCTGGCGCGCGTCGCGAGGCTGAGTGCAAGCGACTGCGCGGCTTCCGCGTTGTGCGCGACGTCGAGGATCCATTCAGGCTCGCCGGCGACGACCTGGAATCGCCCCGGCAGGCGCACGCCCTGAAGGCCGGCGCGCACCGCCTGGTCGGGCACGAGCAATCGAGGCTCCGTGGCCTCCAATACCGCGAGCGCGACCGCCGCGTTGCCGAGCTGGCTCGTGCCGGCAAGCGCGGGCAGCGGCAGCTCGCGCCGCCGCGATCCGAATCCGACGTAGTCCCATCCATCGGCGCGCTCCACAAAGTCGAAATCCGTGCCGAGCCGCCGCAGCCTCGCGCCGACCGCCGCCGCCTGCGCGACGAGGCTGCGCGGGGCCTGCCGCCCTCCGAAAATCGCCGGCCGGCCGCCGCGGAAGATGCCCGCCTTTTCCGCAGCGATCGCCTCGATCGTGTCACCGAGCCATTCGCGATGGTCGAGCCCTACCGACACGACGGCGGCGACGTCGGCATCCAGGATGTTGACGGCATCCAGCCGCCCGCCCATGCCGACCTCGAGCACCGCGACGTCCACTCTCTCGCGCGCAAAGACGACGAGGGCCGCGAGCGCGTTCCACTCGAAGAAGGTCAGCGAGATGCCGTCGCGCGCGGCGTCGATCTCGGCGAATGCCGCGAGCAGCCCGCGGTCCGCGACTTCGCGGCCGTGGACGCGGATTCGCTCGTTGTAGCGCAGGAGATGCGGCGAGGTGAAAAGACCGGTCTCGTATCCTCCCGCAGTCAGCATCGCGTCGAGGTATGCCGTGACCGAGCCCTTGCCGTTCGTGCCTCCCACGGTGAGCACGGTCGCGGAGAACGGCAGCGCGAGATTTCTCCACACCGCGCCGACCCGCTCGAGGCCCGGGTCCACTTCGACGGGGTGGGCCGCCTGCTGCCAGGCGAGCCAGTCCGCGACGGACGCAAACCGCATGCGGACGGCGTCAGCCGGAAGCCGCGGGCCGGCGCAGCAGGATCCTGAGCAATGAGGCGATGCGCTCGCGCAGGTCGCGGCGGTCGAGGATCATGTCGATGGCGCCGTGGTCCAGCAGGAATTCGCTGCGCTGGAAGCCCTCTGGGAGGGTCTCCCGGACCGTCTGCTGGATCACGCGCGGCCCCGCGAACCCGATCAGCGCTTTCGGCTCGGCGATGTTGACGTCGCCGAGCATGGCGAGGCTCGCGGAGACGCCGCCCGTCGTCGGGTCGGTCTGGATCGAGATGAACGGCAGCCGCTCCGCGGCGAGCGCGGCGAGCGCGGCGCTCGTCTTGGCCATCTGCAGCAAGGACAGCAACCCCTCCTGCATGCGTGCGCCGCCGCTCGCGGAGAAGCACACGACGGGCATGCGATGCAGGATGGCGTGCTCGACGCCGCGAACGAAGCGCTCGCCGACCACCGAGCCCATCGATCCGCCCATGAACGAGAACTCGAAGGCGCCCGCGACGATGTCGATGCCCTCGAGCGTGCCGCTCATGACGACGAGTGCGTCGCGCTCGCCCACGGCCTTCTGTGCGGCCGCGAGGCGGTCGCGGTAGCGCTTGGTGTCGCGGAAACGGAGCGGATCCTCGGGCGCGATGTCGGCCCCGATCTCGGCCACGCTCTCGGGATCCAGGAACTGCGTGAGGCGCTCGCGCGCGCCGATGCGCATGTGGTGCGCGCACTTCGGACAGACCTGCAGGTTGCGCTCGACCTCCGGGCGGTAAAGCACCGAGTCGCAGGCCGGGCACTTCATCCAGAGGCCCTCAGGCACGGAGCGCGTGCGGCGCTCCGTCTTGATGCGCGAGGGGATGATCTTCTCGAACCAGGTCATCTCACTCCCCGTCCAGCCCGGCGATCATAGCCCAAGGCCGGTTGGCGACGGGCTCGGGGACCTGCAGCGACCGCGGATACCGCACGCGCCAGAGGTAAAGGCCGCTGGGCGGTGCCGTGATACCGGCGAGGGTGCGGTCACGGGCGGCCAAAGTTTCTGCGATCCAGCCTGACGGCTTCTCCCCGGCGCCCACCATCATGAGCGAGCCGGCGATGTTCCTCACCATGTGCTGGAGGTAGGAATTGGCGCTGATCTCGAGTACGACGAGCGGCCCGTCGCTTCGGACCGCGATCGCGTCGACGTGCCGCATGGCGGTTGTGGACTGGCATTCCACGGCCCGGAATGACGAGAAGTCGTGCTCGCCGACGAGCGCCTGGGCGGCCTCGTGCATCGCCGGGGCGTCGAGCTCGGCGCGTGTCCAACACACGCGGTCCCGGAGTATCGCGGGCCGGGTGGCACGCCGAAGCATGCAATAGCGATAGCTGCGGCCCTGCGCCGTGTGCCGTGCGTGGAACGACGTCTCGACTTCCATCGCCCAGTTGATCGCGATGTCCGGCGGCAGGTAACTGTTGGCGCCGAGCACCCAGCCCCGCGCGGGCCGTTCCGCCTGCGTATCGAAATGCGCGACTTGGGCGAAGGCGTGGACGCCGGCGTCGGTGCGGCCCGCGGCCGCCACCGTGACCGGATGGTCCGCGACCGTGGAAAGCGCCTTCTGTACGGCGTCCTGGATCGTGAGCAGGCCCGGCTGCTGCTGCCAGCCCGCGTATCGCGTGCCGTCGTACTCGATGCCGACGGCCAGCCGTCGCGTCCGGCTGCTCACGCTCCCGGCAGTGAGTCGATCAGCCGGCGCGCTTCCTGCTTCTGGGACGCGCTGCCCTCGGCCAGCACTTCCTGGAGGATGTTACGGGCGCCGTCCGGGTCGCCCATGTCCATGTACGCGCGCGCAAGGTCGAGCTTCGTGCCGACCTCGCTCATCGTGACCGGCTCGAGCTGCGACATCTGCTCGGACTTGCGCGTATCGCGCTCCGTCGGAGAGCTGTCCGCCGCGTCCGAGGGCGCGCCGATGTCGAGATCGATGTCGCCGAAGTCGAACTTCGGCAGGACCGACGTCGCGCTCGTGCCGGCGGGCATCTCTGCCGTGCCGTCTTCCGCACGGGGCAGCACCGCCGTCTCCTCGTCGCGCCGGGCGATCTGCGTGACGTCTTCGTGCGCGCCGCTCGCGATCGCCGTCGCATCGTCGATGTCGGGCAAGTTGTCAAGGTTGCCGAGGTCGAGCCCGAGATCGTCGATCGCCATCTCGGCGGTCGAATCGGGCGTCGCCGGCTGCATGCGGTCGCGCGCTGCCGCCTGGCTGGCCTTGAGGCCCGGCGTCTCGATCGTCGGGGTCTCGGTCGACGGCAGCTCGAGCGTCGGCATCTCGACCGTGCCGCCCTTTTCGCGGCCCGGGATTTCGAGGGTTGCGGTGAAGGGTGCCGCTGTCTCGGTCAGGTCGAACTCGAGCGCGGTATTCTCGCCGGTCTCTTCGGAACCTTCGGAGGCGGCTGCGACCTTGCCGAGGTCGATGTCGAGCCCTTCGTCGCCTTCCGGCGCCGACAGGAGGTCGAGGTCCACGAGGTTGTCGCCGCCCTCCAGCGAAAGGTCGATGCCCGCGCCCTGCACCGCGCCCGCGAACATCGGCTCGTCCGGCGCGAGCTGCCGGCCCATGATCACGATGCGGTCCCAGTCGGCACCGCTGCCGAGCGAGCGCTTGAGATCGCGCGCAACGGTCAGGAACTGGTTGGTGTCTCCCGCGACGAAGTGGATCTCGGCGAGCTTCAGCTTGAGGTCATTGCGCTGCGGCTCCCTCTGCAGGGCCATGCGCACGAGGTCCACCGCCTGGTCATAAAGGCCATAGGCCATGTGGAAGTCGGCTTCCGCGAGCGGGTCGGCCTGGTCGAGGTCGAGGGCGGCCTCCGAGCTGATCGTCTCGTCGTGTGCGATGCCCGGCTGCGGCGCCTCGGTCTTTGGCCGCGCAATGGGGCGTTCCTCGACGATGATGTCCTCGTCGTCGTCGTCCTGTCCCTCGAAGACGGGCAGGCGCGGCATCTCCGCGGTGCGGTCGCCCGTCGCGACGGCGCGCAGACGCATCGTTTCGGTCGGGACCGGTGCACTCGGCGGCAGGTCGAAATTCCTGAGCGCGCCATCGACGTCTTCGTCGCGGCGGCGGCGGATGAAGTTGAATCCGAGCGTGCCGAGGAGCAGCAGCGCCGCGGCGCCGACGAGAATGGTCCAGTTGTCCGTCAGCGTGTCGAGGAAAGTCGGGCCGGTGTCGACCTTCGGCGCAGGCTTGGCCTTGACAGGCTTCGGCTTTGGCTTCGGGGCCGGCGCGGGTGTGGCGGCATGGGCGGTGTCGTCCTCGGGAGCGACGGCCGCCTCGCCCGTGGGCTCGGCCGGCGCCGCCGGCAGAGGCTCCGGTGCGGGCGCTGGCTCGGCGGGCGGCGCGGTCTCCTTGCCGCGCGTCTCGCCGAGCTTTTTCTGCAGCTCGGATAGCTCCTGGTTACGGAGCTGGAGCAGGCGCTTTTGCTCGTCGATGTCCTTCTGCAGGTTCGAGATCTGCGACTGCACCTGCCCACTCGACTCGGCGGCATCCGCGGCCTCGGCCTCCCCTTCCGGCGGTGTCACGAGCTTCAGGCGCCCGGACTCGCTGCCGGTGGCGGCACGCCATGCGGCGTTCTGCTGGCGGACTTCGCTCGCCGCCTCCGCGGCCGCGATTCCGGCGACTTCGTTCGACGAGGGCACTCGCAGGATCGCGCCGGCGCGCAACTGGTTGATATTGCCGTCGAAGGCTTCGGGGTTGGCGCGGAACAGCGCAATCATCGTGCGCTGGATTTCCTGGCGGTCGCTGCCGGCCATCGAGCCCGCAATCCCGTAAAGCGTATCTCCGCGCGCGACCTGGTAGCTGGAACCACCGGCCGTGGCGACGGGCGGCGCGGACTGGGCCTGCGGCGCCGGCGCTGCCGGAGCGGGCGGTTCCTGGGGGGTCGCCGGCGCGGGCGGCGGGCTGACGGCGGCGGACGGGGCCGTGCTCGGTGCGGCGACCGGTGCAGGCGCCGGACTCGCCTCGGCCGATAGCATCGCCGGCGGGTCGAGCAATACCGTGTACTCGCGCAGCAAGCGGCCGCGCGGCCAGTTCACGTCGATCAGGAACGAAACGAAGGGCTCGCTGATGGCGTCGCGGGAACGCACGAGCAGCACGCTGCGGCCATCCTGGCCGTGGCCGACCGTGAACTCGAGGGAGCTCAGGAACGCGGGCCGGTCGAGTCCGTAGCGGGCGAAGACTTCCGGCGCAGCCAGGTGAGCTTCGAGTGCGGAAAGCTCGTCCGGTGCCGCGGCGACGAGGTCGATCTCGGCGGAGAACGGTTCATTGAGCGCGGAGCTGAGGCGGATCTCGCCGAGGCCGAGGCCGAAGGCCGCCGCCGGCGCCAACAAGATCGCCGAAATGAGGACGCGCAATTTGCCGCTCATCGTGACTCCCCAAGGCCGCGGCAGGCGCAACAGTGGCCGCGAGCTTGCGAAATGGGTTTGAAACCGATCACAAGTCCCTGATCCTTTGGGACTATAGCTTACACGCCGTATTTACCAAAATCTTGCTCCGCGTCACGCAATGACGGGGCCTCAGACCCTCTTCGGATGTGGTTCGCAATGCGTTGATTCGCTGGCATTCAGCGTGTGATGACCGGGGTGGCCGAGACCACGTCGGCGCACTGAGCGCGATGTCGCAGGACGTGGTCCATCAGAACGATCAGAAGCATCGCCTCGACGATGGGCACGGCCCGCAAGCCGACGCACGGATCGTGGCGGCCGGTCGTCACGATCTCGGCCGGCTGGCCCTCGACGTCAATCGTCTGACCCGGCACCTGGATGCTCGAAGTCGGCTTGAACGACACGTGCACGAGGACATCCTGTCCCGAGCTGATGCCCCCGAGCGTTCCGCCCGAATGGTTCGACGCGAAACCGTCGGGCCGGAGCTCGTCACGATGCTCCGAACCTCGCTGACCGGCGACGGCGACGCCGTCGCCGATCTCGACGGCCTTGGCAGCATTGATGCCCATCATGGCAAAGGCGATGTCCGCATCGAGGCGCTCGAACATGGGCTCGCCGAGCCCGGGAGGCACGCGGCGGGCACGCACCGAGACCCGCGCTCCTGCGGAGTCGCCGTCCCGGCGCAGCTGGCGGAGATAGTCCTCGAGGTGCGGGAGCTTTTCCGGATCCGCGCAGAAGAACGGGTTGCCGCGCGCAGCCGCCTCGTCGAGGCAGGCAAGCTCGAAGGGCCCGAGTCGCGAGAGCCATCCCGAGACTTCGAGGCCCAGTTTCTCGCGCAGGTATTTGCGCGCGACCGCGCCGGCGGCAACCGTCGCAACCGTGATGCGCGCCGACGAGCGCCCTCCCCCGCGATAGTCGCGAAAGCCGTACTTCTGCTGGTACGTATAGTCCGCGTGACCCGGCCGGAAGCGATCCTTGATTTTCTCGTAGTCGCGCGAGCGCGCATCCACGTTCTCGACCAGGAGTCCGATCGGCGTGCCCGTCGTGCGGCCCTCGAATACGCCGGAGAGGATTCGCACCCGGTCGGGCTCCTGGCGCTGGCTCGTATGTCGCGAGGTGCCGGTGCGTCGTGGCTCGAGGTCGGCCTGGATGTCGGATTCCTCGAGCGCAAGTCCCGGAGGGCATCCGTCGACGACCGCGCCGATCGCCGGACCGTGGCTCTCGCCGAAGGTTGTCACGCAGAAGGAGCGCCCAATGGTGTTGCCGGACATGGTTCAGCCCGGCGCGTCGGCGGCGCGCAGCAGGAATACCTCGGCGTCGCCCTGCTCGAATTCGAGCCAGGTTAGCGGAAGGTCGCGGAAGCGACGTCGCACGCGGGGCGCTGCGTTCCCGACCTCGACCACGAGGATGCCGCGGGGCGTCAGGTGGCGCCGCGCTCCGGCGACGATGCGCTCGATCACGGCGAGGCCAGCGCGCGCGGCACGGAGGCTCTTCGCCGGCTCCGCGCGATGCTCGCGCGGCAGGCGACGCATTTCGGCGACCGATACATACGGTGGATTGCTCACGACGATATCGTAGCGCCGCCGTCCGAGGCCTTCATAGACGTCCGCGCGACGAACGCGCACGCGGCGCCCCAGGCGATGACGGCGGACGTTGCCGCGTGCGACGGCGAGCGCGGCGGCCGAGACGTCCGTGGCATCGACGCGCGCCTGCGGCAACGCATGCGCCGCGGCGATCGCGATGCAGCCGGAGCCGGTGCCGATGTCGAGTACGTGGCGCACGCTCGCCGAATCGACCCAGGGCGCGAAGCCCGCCGCGCAGAGTTCTGCGATGGGCGAGCGCGGCACGAGCACGTCGCGGGTCACCCGGATCGGATAGCCGGCGAACCAGCTGATGCCGGTGAGATAGGCCGAGGGGAGCCGCTCGCGGGCACGGCGCTCGACGAGCGACATCGCCCGGGCGGCGTCCGCGGGCGACACCGGATTGGCGTAGCTGCCGGGCGCGGACTCGTGCGCAAGACCGAGCGCATGGAATACGAGCGCCGCGGCGTCGTCGCGCGGGTTGTCCGTCCCGTGGCCGTAGTGCAGCCGGGCCCGGGCGAGTCGGCCGGCGGCACGATCGAGCAGCTCGCCGACGCTCGTAGTCGAACGATTCAGACGATCCGTGGCCGGCATGCCGGGCAGTCTAACCGGCCGCGCCCGAAGTGCGGGCGCTCGTGGAATAATCCGGGGCCATGTCGCGCGCGCTCATCGCCGTCATCATCCTCGCGGGAATCCTGGCGGGTGGCGTGGCCGCGCATTTCGTCCGGCGCGCCGGCGACGGCGTGCTGCCGCTCGAGCGGGCCGTTCTCTTCCAGGAACGGCGGCCGCTGCCGGATGCGGCGCTCACCCGTGCAGGCGGCGCCCGATTCGGGGCCACGAGCCTCGCCGGTCACTGGACCTTCCTGTTCTTCGGCTTCGTGAATTGCCCTGACATCTGCCCGACTACGCTCGCGACGCTCGCGACCGTCGAGAAATCCCTCGCCGACCTGCCGCCCGCCGAGCGGCCCACGGTCGCATTCGTGAGCGTCGACCCTGCGCGCGACACGCCCGAGATTCTGGCGCGCTACGTCGCCCACTTTGACCCCGCCTTCGAGGGCGTGACCGGGAGCGCGGCCGCGATCGAGGCTTGGGCTCGGTCGCTCGGAGTCGCGGTCATCGTCGGCCCTCCTGCCGCAGACGGCAGTTACTCGGTCGACCATTCGGCCGCGATTTTCCTGGTTGATCCCGACTCACGTGTCGCCGCGCTGTTCGGCACGCCGCACGAAGCCGGCGCCATCGCGCGCGACTTTCGCCGCATCCTGGCGGCGCGCCAGGCGGGGTAGCGGGCGGTGGGCGGGCGGAGCTCCGGCGAGCGGGCCTTCATCGGCTTGCAGTACCTGTTGCCTCAGCACGCGCTATCGCGATTGCTGGGCTTCCTCGCCGACAGCCGCATCGGCTTCGTCCGCGCGGCGCTCATCCGCATGTTCCTCAACCGGTACCGCGTCGATCTTTCGGAAGCCGCCCAGCCGGACGCGCGCCGTTACGACAGCTTCAACGACTTCTTCACGCGGCGGCTTCGCGCGGGCACGCGGCCGCTCGATGCGGACCCGCGCGCGGCGCTCTGTCCCGCCGACGGCACGCTGAGCCAATGCGGCCGTGTCACAGGCGACACGCTGCTGCAGGCCAAGGGCATCGAATACTCCGCCGCGACGCTCCTCGGCGGCGACGCGGCGCTCGCCTCGGAGTTCGCAGGCGGCGACTTCGCGACTGTCTACCTCGCGCCGCACGACTACCATCGCGTGCACATGCCGCTCCCGGGAACGCTGCGCCGCGCGTGCTTCATCCCGGGCGACCTCTTCAGCGTCAACGAGTCGACTTCGTCAAGCGTCCCCAATCTGTTCGCGCGCAACGAGCGGATTGCCTGCGTCTTCGACACGGCGACGGGACCCATGGCGGTTGTCCTCGTCGGCGCGCTGGTCGTCGGGAGCATGAGCCTCGCCTGGGCGGGCCGCATCCGGCGCGAGGGGACCCGGCGTCCGCTCGAACTGCCGGTCCACGACCCGATCGTGGCGCTCGACCGTGGCGCCGAGCTCGGCTGGTTCAACGTGGGCTCGACCGTCGTGGTCCTTTTCAGCCCGCAAGGGCCGACACTCGTGTCGGGCCTCGGAGCCGGCAGTGCCGTGCGCGTCGGCGAGCGGCTCGCGTTGCCGCGATGAGCGCCGACGACTGGGCGCCGACCGCCCCCATCGGCATCCTGCGCGCACGCGGCGAGATGCTCGCGCGAATGCGCGCCTACTTTGGCGCGCAGGGCGTGCTCGAGGTCCAGACGCCCGTGCTGTCCCCGGCGGCCGTCAGCGACCCGCAGATCGAGTCGATTGGGGCATCGGCGGCGCACGGTCCGCGCCTCTTCCTGCACACCTCCCCGGAATATCCGATGAAGCGCCTGCTCTGCGCCGGAATCGGCGACTGCTACCAGGTTTGCCCGGTTTTCCGCGACGGCGAGGCGGGACGGTCGCATAACCCCGAGTTCACGATGATCGAGTGGTATCGCCTGGACTTCGGCATGGCTGAAATGCAGCACGACGTCGATCGCGTGCTGCGTGTCGCCTGTGCGGACGTGCGGAATTTTCCGGCGTCGCGCTCGGTGAGCTATCGGTCGGCGCTGCGGGATGCATGCGGGATCGATTGCGTCAGATCGAGCCTCGCACAGATGCGCGCGGCTGCGGCCGAGCGCGGCATCGAGCCCGCACGCGCGGACGGTTGGGAGCGCGACGACTGGCTGGATCTCCTGATGGGCGCGGTTGCGGGTCCGTCGCTCGGGCACGAATCGCCGGTGTTCGTGGAGGACTATCCGCCCAGCCAGGCGGCGCTCGCGCGGCTGAAGACACTCCCGGACGGCACGCAGGTCGCGGAGCGGTTCGAGCTCTACGTGGACGGCCTCGAACTCGCCAACGGATTCCGCGAGCTGGGTGATGTGGTGGAACAGCGCGGCCGCTTCACGCAAGATCAGGCGGTGCGGCGGAAGCGCGGGCTCCCCGTGCGCCCGATCGACGAACGGCTGCTGGCGGCGCTCGAGCACGGGTTGCCGGACTCGGCCGGCGTCGCGCTCGGTTTTGACCGGCTCGTCATGGCGGCGCATCGCCTGCCCTCCCTTGAGGCGGCGATGGCGTTTCCGGTCGCGCGGGCCTGAGGATCCGAATGCAGTCAGCCAACAGCGACGCCGGAGATCTCCTGCAACTCGCCGAAGGCGCGTTCGCCGGCGAAAGCGATCCCTGGGCCAACGCGGCGAATGCGGCCGCCCTCGTCTTTGAGTCCATGCCGGACGTCAACTGGGCCGGCTTCTATTTCCTGCGCGGCGGAGAGCTCGTCGTCGGCCCGTTCCAGGGTCGCGTCGCCTGCGTGAGGATCGCGCTCGGTGCGGGCGTGTGCGGCACGGCCGCGGCGAAACGGGAGACGCTCATCGTGCCCGACGTCCATGCATTCCCCGGGCACATCGCCTGTGACGCCGCGTCCAATTCGGAGATCGTCGTGCCGCTCGTGACGCAGGGCCGCCTCATCGGCGTCCTCGATCTCGACAGTCCGCGCCTCGACCGCTTCACCCCGGAGGACGCACGGTTGCTCGAGGCGCTGGCGGCGAAATTCGTCGCCGCCTGTGACTGGCGGCTCGCCGGCATCGACGGGCTCTAGGATCCCGCTACTTCGCGCGCGCGATGTAGGCGGCGCTGCGGGTGTCGACCCGGATGGTCTCTCCCTCGTTGAGGAAGAGCGGAACCTTGACGATGGCGCCGGTCTCGAGCTTCGCCGGCTTGGTCCCGCCCGTCACCGTGTCTCCGCGCATGCCCGGGTCCGTCTCGACGATCTTGAGTTCGACGTGGGGTGGGGGCGTGACGGTGAGCGGCTGGCCGTTCCACAGCGTCACGATGCAGACCGTGCCGTCCTTGAGCCATTGCGCGGCCTCGCCGACCGCCGTCTCGCCGGCCGCCAGCTGCTCGAAGGATTCCGGGTTCATGAAATGCCAGAACTGGCCGTCCGCATAGAGGAACTGCATGTCCGTGTCGACGACGTCCGCCGCCTCGACCGAATCTCCCGACTTGAAAGTGCGCTCGATGACGCGCCCGGTGCGCAGGTTGCGGATGCGCACGCGGTTGAAAGCCTGGCCCTTGCCGGGCTTCACGAACTCGTTCTCGACGATCGTGAACGGATCGCTGTCGAGCAGGATCTTGAGGCCGGAACGGAATTCGCTGGTGTTGTAGCTGGACATCGTCGTGGCCCGCGGCCCGGCGAGGCCGGGCGGGTGGTGCTTTGAGGGCCGCGTATCATAGCCGCTGCCCGCGCCACCGGCCACCCTGCCCCGGAGCTTGACGCGGATCGCGAAATTGCGGGTTTTCAGGGTGTTACTATCCCCGCGCCACCCCGAGGCTGGACGTCCCCGGAGCCCCTTTGAAGCCCATTTCAGCGGTTCCGATGATTGCCCTGACGCGAAGCCAGGACAACGTCGAGGCGATCAACAAGGCACTCAGGAACGCGGGCCACCCCGTCCATGTCACCTGGCTGCCGGATGCGCGCGACCTCGGCGATGCCCTCACCCAGGCCTCCGCCGAGATGCTGATGCTGTTCGCCGACGAGGGCATCGTCGACCTCACGAGCGCGATGGACTTCCGCGCGCGCTTCGCGCCGGACGTTCCCGTGCTCATCGTCCGCGACAAGGTCGACGAGGACATCATCGCGAAGGCGCTCGCGCTCGGCGCCCAGGACGCGGTGACGCTCTCGAACGTGCCGCGCTTGCAGCTCGTCGTCGGCAGGGAGCTGCGCACCTACCGGCTCGATCGCGCGCTTTCCTCGACGCTCGCCTCCGCGCGCGAGGCCAAGAAGCAGCTCCAGCACATCGTCGAGGGCTCGACCGACGCGATCGCGCAGGTCCAGGAAGGCATCATCGTCGACGCGAATCCCGCCTGGCTCGCACTCTTCGGCTATTCGAACGCAGAGGAAGTCGTCGGCACGCCGCTGATGGACGCCTTCGACCCGGACGACCACGCCGCGATCAAGGGCGCGCTGGTCGCGTGCCTGCAGGGCAAGTGGTCCGGGCACACGCTGCATGCTTCCGCCCTGGTCGTGAGCGGCCACCATCCTTCGCTCGAATTCCAGCTGGTCCGCGCCGAGTACGACGGCGAGCCCTGCGTGCAGGTCTGCGTGCCGGCCAAGGTCGCCGACGCGGGCGAGTACGAGAAGAAGCTCGCGGAGGCGGTGCAGAGCGACCCGGCCACGGGCTTCCTGCACCGGCGTCACTTCATCGAGAAGCTGCGCGCGCGCCTCGCCGAGCCGGCGAAGGGCGGCGTGCGCTGCCTCGCCTACATCGAGCCGGACAAGTACGAGGCGCTCAACGAGGAACTCGGCGTGCTGGCGGGCGAGGAGTTCCTCACCGACTTCTCGCGACTGCTGCGCGAGCAGTTGCAGCCGGGCGACCTCGCCGGCCGCTTCGGCGGCCAGGGATTCATGCTGCTGGTCGAGCGCGGCAATACGCAGGACGTCGAGGCCTGGTCGGAGCACGTCGTCCACAAGGTCGCGACCGAGGTGTTCCAGGCCGGCGCCAAGTCGATGTCGACGACCTGCACCATCGGGCTCGGCCCGGTGCCGGCGGAAGTCCGCGCGCCGGAGGGGCCGGCGACCGACGCCTACAAGGCGCACCGCCAGGGCCGCGAAACGGGCGGCAACCGTGTTCAGCTCCTCGAGCACACCGGCATGATGCTGCGGCTGCAGGACCAGGATCGCCTGTGGGTGAAGCAGATCAAGGCGGCGCTCATGGAGAACCGCTTCCGCCTGGTGCAGCAGCCGATCGCGAGCCTCGTCGGCGAGGACCTCGGCATGTTCGACGTGCTCGTGCGCATGCTCGACGAGCAGGGCCAGGAAGTGCTGCCGTCGGTCTTCATGCCGGCGGCCGAGCGCAACGACCTCATGAAGAACATCGACCGCTGGGTGATCGGCGCGGCGATGTCCTTCTGCGCGGCCCGCAAGCCCGGCGCCCTCTTCGTCCGCGTTTCCGAGGACACGCTCTCCGATCCCGCGCTGTCGGCCTGGCTCGCGAACCAGCTGAAATCCGTGAAGATCGAGCCGGCCCGGATCGTGTTCCAGCTGCGCGAGGAAATCGCGGCGAATCACATCAAGGAGGCAGTCGCGCTGCACAAGGTGCTGGTCGAGCGCGGTTTCCGCTTCGCGCTCGAGGGTTTCGGCATGGGCCGCGACACGGAGCTGCTGCTCACCCACCTGAAGCCGGACTTCGTGAAGATCCACGGCGCGCTGATGCAGGGCCTCTCCGCGGACCAGGACAAGCAGGCGCGCGTGAAGGCGACGGTGGAGCTCGCGCGCAAGTCCAAGTCCGTGACGATCGGCGAGCGTGTGCAGGACGCGAATACGATGGCCGTGCTGTGGCAGCTCGGCGTCGAGTTCATCCAGGGCTATTTCGTCAACGCCCCCGAGGAAGTCGTCCTCGGCTGATCACTCGATCCCGAGCCGGGTCACCTTCCGCCAGTTCCGGGGCAGCACCGCGCCGCGCTGGCTGCGTTCCCCGCGGTAATCCGCGAGCTCCTTCCAGGTGAGCGTCATCTTGCGGTCCCCGCAGTGCACCGCGAGCGCTTGGTCCGGTGCGACGACGATCGCGCCGACCATGAGCTCCTCGCCCGCGCGCGATTTCTTGCCGGGGATCCCGAAGATCAGGTTGCCGCGGCCCTTTTCCATCTCCGGAAGGTCGGCGACCGGGAATGCGAGCAGCCGGCCGTCGCTGTTGACGGCGGCGACGAGCGCGCCTTCCGCCGCCGGCACCGGCGAGGCCGGCAGTACCTTGGCGTTCTCGGGCAGCCGGAAGACCGTCTTGCCAGCGCGGTTGCGCCCGGTGAGCGCCTCGAGGCGCGCAATGAAGCCGTGGCCCGCGTCGCAGGCGAGCAGCCACTTGTCGCCCGGCTCTCCGATCGCGACCGCCGCAAAGGTCGCGCCTTCGGGCGGGTCGAGGCGGCCGGAGAGCGGCTCGCCCTGGCCGCGCGCCGACGCCAGCGTGTGCGCCGGCAGCGAATAGGCGCGCCCCGTCGAGTCGATGAAAACCGCCTGCTGCGTGCTGCGCCCGCGGGCTGCGGCCTGGAACGCGTCGCCGGTCTTGTACGAGAGCTGAACGGGATCGACGTCCTGGCCGCGCGCCTGGCGCACCCAGCCGAGCGTCGACAGCACGACGGTCACCGGCTCCGCGGTGACGAGCTCCTCCTCCGCGATCGCCTGCGCGGCGGCGCGCTCGACGAGCTTCGTGCGCCGGGCGTCGCCGAATTCCTTCGCGTCCGCCTCCAGCTCGTCGCGGATGAGCTTGTTGAGCTTGGCGGAGCTCTTCAGCGTCTTCTCGAGCGCATCCTGCTCCTCGGCCAGCTCCCTCTGCTCGCCGCGGATCTTCATCTCCTCGAGCTTCGCGAGGTGGCGCAGCTTCGTCTCGAGGATCGCTTCCGCCTGCGCGTCCGTGAGTTTGAAGCGCTTCATCAGCACGGGCTTCGGCTCGTCCTCGCGCCGGACGATCCGGATCACCTCGTCGAGGTTCAGGAACGCGATCAGGAGTCCGTCCAGGATGTGCAGGCGCGCGGTCACCTTCTCGAGCCGGTACTGCAGCCGGCGCCTGACCGTCGCCTTGCGATAGCCGAGCCATTCCCCGAGCAGCTCCTTCAGGCCCAGCACTTTCGGCCGGCCGTCGAGCGCGATGACGTTGAGGTTCACGCGATAGCTGCGCTCGAGGTCCGTGGTCGCGAAGAGGTGCGCCATCAGCTGCTCGACGTCCACGCGGTTCGAGCGCGGCGTGATGACGAGTCGCGTCGGGTGCTCGTGGTCGCTCTCGTCGCGCAGGTCTTCAACCATGGGCAGCTTCTTCGCGCGCATCTGCCCCGCGATCTGCTCGAGCACCTTGGCGCCGGACGCCTGGTAGGGCAGCGCCGTCACGACGACCTCGCCCTCCTCGACCTCGTAGGTTGCGCGCGCGCGGAACGTGCCGTTGCCGCTCTTGTATATCGCGCGCAGCTCCGACTTCGGCGTCACGATCTCGCCTCCCGTCGGCAAGTCCGGACCCTGCACGTGCTTGCAAAGCGTCGCAATCGACGCGTCCGCGTCGTCCAGCAACTCGATGCAGGCCGCGGTCACCTCGCGCAGGTTGTGCGGCGGGATGTCGGTCGCCATGCCGACCGCGATGCCCTGGGTGCCGTTCAGAAGCACGTTCGGCAGCCGCGCAGGCAGGAGCTTCGGCTCCTCCATCGTGCCGTCGAAGTTCGGCTGCCAGTCGGCCGTGCCCTGGCCGAGCTCCGCGAGCAGCACCTGCGCGTAGGGGCGCAGCCGCGACTCGGTGTAACGCATCGCGGCGAATGACTTCGGGTCGTCGGTCGAGCCCCAGTTGCCCTGCCCGTCCACTACGGGATAGCGGTACGAGAAGTCCTGGGCCATCAGCACCATCGCCTCGTAGCAGGCGGAGTCTCCGTGCGGGTGGTACTTGCCGATGACGTCGCCAACCGTGCGAGCCGACTTCTTGTGCTTGGACCCGGCGGAGAGGCCGAGCTCGCTCATCGCGTAGATGATCCGGCGCTGCACCGGCTTCAGGCCGTCCGCGAGCTGCGGCAGCGCGCGGTCGAGGATCACGTACATCGAGTAGTCGAGGTAGGCCTTCTCCGTGAACGCGCGGAGCGGCTGCTTCTCGATGCCCTCGAAGTCGAGCTTGGGCTGGCCTTTCATTCGACGCTCGCCAGGTTGCCCTTGGTCTCGAGCCATTCGCGCCGGTCGGCCGCGCGCTTCTTGGCGAGCAGCATGTCGAGCAGCTGGTCGGCGCCGTCCTTCGCCTCGACGGTGAGCTGGACGAGGCGCCGCGTGTCGGGAGCCATCGTCGTCTCGCGCAGCTGCAGCGGGCTCATCTCGCCGAGGCCCTTGAAGCGCGTGATGACAGGCTTGCCGCGGATGCCTTCGGCCTGGATGCGATCGAGGACTCCCGACTTGTCGTGTTCGCCGAGCGCGTAGTAGACGTTCTTGCCGACGTCGATGCGGAAGAGCGGCGGCATTGCGACGAACACGTGGCCCGCGAGCACGAGCGGGCGGAAGTGGCGCAGGAACAGCGCGCACAGGAGCGTCGCGATGTGGGCGCCATCGGAGTCCGCGTCGGCGAGGATGCAGACCTTGTGGTAGCGCAGGCCCGAGAGGTCCGCCGAGCCGGCGTCGACGCCGAGCGCCGTCGTGATGTCGTGCACTTCCTGCGAGGCGAGGACGTCCGCGGCCTCGACTTCCCAGGTGTTCAGGATCTTGCCGCGCAGCGGCATGACCGCCTGGAACGAGCGATCCCTCGCCTGCTTGGCCGACCCGCCCGCCGAGTCGCCCTCGACCAGGAAAAGCTCGCAGCGCTCCGGCTCCTGCAGCGTGCAGTCCGCGAGCTTGCCGGGCAGCGCGGGACCGCTCGTGATGCGCTTGCGCGTGACGCGCGCAGCGGCCTTGGTGCGCTCCTGCGCGTTGCTGATCGCGAACTGCGCGATCTTCTCACCCGCCTCCGGGTGCTGGTTGAGCCAGAGCGCGAAGGCGTCCTTCACGACGCCCGACACGAAGGCCGCGGACTCGCGCGAAGACAGCTTTTCCTTCGTCTGCCCGGCGAACTGCGGGTTCTGCATGCGCACCGAGAGCACGAAGGCGACCCCGTTCCAGACGTCTTCTGGCGCCAGCTTGAGGCCGCGCGGCACGAGGCTCCGGAACTCGCAGAACTCGCGCACGGCATCGGTCACGCCCGAGCGCAGGCCGTTGACGTGCGTGCCGCCCTCCGGCGTCGGGATCAGGTTGACGTAGCTCTCGGCGACCGGCGACTCCGCATCCGGCGCCCAGCAAAATGCCCAGTCCGCACTCTCATTGCCGCCCTTGACCTGGCCGGCATAGGGCTCCTCGGGGAGGCGTCCGGATTTTCCGAGCTGCTCGACGAGGTAGGCACCGAGGTCGCCGGTGAAGTACCACTCCTCTTTCTCTCCTGTCGCCTCCACGGCGAGCGCCACGCGAAGGCCGGGGCACAGCACCGCCTTCGCCTTGAGGACGTGCTTGAGGCGCGGTATCGAGATGTTCGGCGAGTCGAAGAAACCGGGGTCCGGCCAGAAATGGACCGTGGTGCCGGTGCGGCCGCGCTTGGCGGTGCCGACCGCCTCGAGCTTCGAGAACACCTTGCCGTTCTTGAAGCCGATGTTCCATTCCTTGCCGTCGCGCAGCACGTTGCATTCGAGGTGCTTCGAGAGCGCGTTCACCACCGAGACGCCGACGCCGTGCAGGCCGCCGGCGCTCTCGTAATTCTTGTCGGAGAACTTCCCGCCCGCGTGCAGACGGGTGAGGATCAGCTCGACGCCGCTCACCTTCTCCTTCGGATGGATGTCCACCGGCATCCCGCGGCCGTCGTCCTCGACCGACACCGACCCGTCCTTGTGGATCGTGACCGCGATGTGCTCGCAGTGCCCGGAGAGCGCCTCGTCGACGCTGTTGTCGACGACCTCGTGCACGAGGTGGTTGGGACTCCTCGTGTCGGTGTACATGCCGGGACGGCGGCGGACAGGCTCGAGCCCCTCGAGGACTTCGATGTCCGATGCGGTGTACGACTGCGCCATGCAGGCCTTCGGTGGGGCGGCGGGGCCGCCGGGCGCGGCGATTCTAGCAGCCGCGCGCGCCCGCGCAATTGAAGTACACTCCGGGCCGTCGCCCGCTGTCGGACGCATCGCGTGACCCAGAAGAAGCAGTCCATCCCGGATTTCGAGGCGTCGCTCGCCGAGCTCGAGTCGATCGTGCAGCGTCTCGAGCATGGCGAGCTGCCGCTCGACGAGTCGCTCCGGCAGTTCGAACGCGGCGTCGCGCTGACGCGCAGCTGCCAGAAGGCGCTGCGCCAGGCCGAGCAGAAGATCCGCGTACTCTCGAAAGGCGCCGACGGCGAGCTCGTCGAGCAGGACTTCGACGCGCCGGAAGAGGACTGACCAAAACCCGATGCAGGCGCGCGCCGAGCCCGTCGACTGGCAGGTTGACTGCCGCGAGCGCGTCGAGGCCGTGCTGCGCCGCGTGCTGCCGGACGAAGGGAGCGAGCCGGCCCGGCTGCACCAGGCGATGCGCTACGCCGCGCTCGGCGAGGGCAAGCGCATTCGTCCCCTCCTCGTCTATGCGGCGGGCGAGTCACTCGGCGTCGGGCGCGATGCGCTCGATGCGCCGGCCGCCGCCGTCGAGCTGATCCACGCCTATTCGCTCGTCCATGATGACCTGCCCGCGATGGACGACGACGACCTGCGCCGCGGCCGGCCGACGACGCACCGCGCCTATGATGAAGCGACCGCGATCCTCGCCGGAGACGCGCTCCAGGTGCTCGCCTTCGACCTTCTCGCCAACGGGAAGATGCCGGGCGTCGACGATGCCGGCCGCATCGCGATGATCCGGCTGCTCGCACGCGCGAGCGGCACCGCCGGCATGGCCGGCGGCCAGGCGATGGACCTTGCGGCGACGGGCCGTCGGCTCACGCCGGCGCAGATCGAGGAGATGCACGCGCTCAAGACGGGCGCGCTGATCCATGCAGCCGTGCTCATTGCCTGCGCTGCATCGCCATCGCCGGGCGCCGCGCAGCGCAAGGCACTCGATCGCTACGGCCGGACGGTCGGCCTCTCGTTCCAGATCGTCGACGACCTTCTCGACGTTCTCGGAGATCCCGCGGTGACCGGCAAGGTCGCGGGAGTCGACGCGCTTCGCGGGAAGCCGACTTATCCGGCGATCGCGGGCGTCGCCGCGGCGCGCGCGCGCGCGGCGGAGCTCGCCGGGGAAGGCATCGCGGCCCTCGACGCATTCGGCCCTGAAGCGGACCTGCTTCGCCAGTTCGCCGGCGAACTCGTGCGCCGCGGACGCTAGTCGTTTGGCAGCCCGCCATGCCTGGCCGGCGCCGCTCCAGTAGACTCCGCGAATGACTGACGAACCGAAGGGCGGCCTGCTCGAGAGCATCGAGACGCCGGCTGACCTTCGCGCCCTCCAGCGAACCGAGCTCAAGGCGCTGTCGAACGAGCTCCGGCGCTACCTCATCGAGACCGTGGGCCAGATGGGCGGCCACCTCGCGGCGGGCCTCGGCGCGGTCGAGCTGGCGGTCGCCCTGCATTATGTCTTCGATACGCCCTATGACCGGCTGATCTGGGACGTCGGGCACCAGGCCTACCCGCACAAGGTGCTCACCGGCCGGCGCCGCCGCCTGTCGAGCATCAAGCAGCGTGGCGGGCTCGCGCCGTTTCCGTCGCGCGCCGAGAGCGTCTACGACAGCTTCGGCGTCGGACATTCGAGCACTTCGATCAGCGCGGCGCTCGGCATGGCGATCGCAAACCGCCTGAGCGGCAGCGACCGGCGCGTGGTCGCCGTGATCGGCGACGGCGCCATGAGCGCCGGGCTCGCCTGGGAGGCGCTGAACCACGCGGGCAGCATGGACGTCGACCTCCTCGTCGTCCTGAACGACAACGACATGTCGATCTCGCAGAACGTCGGCGCGCTCTCCAAGTACTTCGCGCGCGTGCTGTCGAGCCGCACGTACACGCACCTGCGCGAGGGCGGCAAGAAAGTGCTCCGCAAGATGCCGGCAGCCTGGGAGCTCGCGCGCCGCTCGGAAGTACATGCGAAAGGCATGGTCCTTCCGGGCACGCTGTTCGAGGAGATGGGATTCAACACGATCGGCCCGATCGACGGCCACGACATCGATGCGCTCGTCGCGACGCTCGGCAACATGCGCTCGCTCCCGGGACCGCAGCTGCTGCACATCGTCACGCAAAAGGGGAAGGGTTACGCGCCGGCCGAGGCCGACCCGATCAAGTGGCACGGGCCCGGCCCGTACGACCCGGCGAGCGGGATGATGATCAAGGAAAAGGCGGCGGGCCCCACCTATTCGCAGGTTTTCGGGGAGTGGCTTTGCGACGTCGCCGAACAGGATCCGCGCATCGTCGGCATCACGCCGGCCATGCGCGAGGGGTCGGGCCTCGTCGAGTTCGAGAAGCGCTTTCCGGATCGCTATTTCGACGTCGCGATCGCGGAGCAGCACGCCGTCACGCTGGCGGCCGGCCTTGCCTGCGACGGGCAGCGTCCCGTGGTCGCCATCTATTCGACGTTCCTGCAGCGCGCCTACGACCAGCTGATCCACGACGTTGCGCTGCAGCGCCTGCCCGTCGTGTTTGCGATCGACCGCGCCGGCCTCGTCGGGGGCGACGGCGCGACGCACCAGGGCGCTTTCGACCTCACTTACCTGCGCTGCGTGCCGAACATGGTCGTGATGGCGCCGGCCGACGAGAACGAGTGCCGCCAGATGCTCTACACGGCCGCGACTCTCGACCAGCCCGCCGCCGTGCGCTATCCGCGCGGCCGGGGCCCGGGCGTCGCGGTCGAGAAGACGATGCGGCCGCTGCCCGTCGGCCGGGCCGAGACGCGGCGTCGCGGCGGCGGCGGCCTCGCCCTGCTCGCGTTCGGGGCGATGCTGGAGCCGGCGGCGGCCGCCGCCGAGGCGCTCGACGCGACCCTCGTCAACACGCGGTTCGTGAAGCCGCTCGATGAAACGCTCGTGGCGGAAATCGCCTCGACGCACCGCGCCGTCGTGACCCTCGAGGAGAACGTCGTCTCGGGCGGCGCGGGTTCCGCGGTGCTCGAGGTGCTGCAGCGGCTCGGGAGCACGCTCCCCGTGCTGCAGCTCGGTGTGCCCGACGGTTTCGTGGAGCACGGGTCGCGAGAGGACAACCTGGCGGCAGCGGGCCTCGACGCCCTCGCCGTACGCGCCGCCATCGACCGCTTCTGGAAGGCCGAAGATGCGGTGTGCGCCCGCCCGGCCGGCTAATCAGGACCAATATGGTATGATTTCGCCATGAATGCGAAACCCGCAGGCGTGACGGTCACGCCGATCATCGAGGACGTGCAGGGGCGCGCGGACACTCGCCGCATCCCCATCGACCGCGTCGGCATCAAGGACATCTTCCACCCGGTTCGCGTCAAGGACCGCTCGGGCGGCGATCAGCACACGATTGCGAACTTCAACATGTACGTGCACCTGCCCCATAACTTCAAGGGCACGCACATGTCACGTTTCGTCGAGATCCTGAACGAGCACGAGCGCGAGATCTCGGTCGAGTCGTTCAACCGGATGCTGGCCGAGATGACGACGCGGCTCAGCTCGGAGGCCGGCCACCTCGAGATGACCTTCCCCTACTTCGTCATGAAGAAGGCGCCGGTCACCGGCGTGCAGAGCCTGCTCGACTACCGGGCAACGCTCGCCGCCGAGCTGAAGGACGGAAAGGTCGAGACCTGGCTCAAGGTCCTCGTACCGGTGACGAGCCTGTGCCCCTGCTCGAAGCAGATCTCGGACTACGGCGCACACAACCAGCGCTCGCACCTGACGATCTCGGCGAAGATCGCGGAGCATGTGTGGCTCGAGGAGCTGATCGACGTCGCCGAGGACGAAGGCAGCTGCGAGCTGTACGGAATCCTGAAGCGCCCGGACGAGAAGTTCGTGACCGAGCGCGCCTACGACAACCCGAAGTTCGTCGAGGACATCGTCCGCGACATCGCGACGCGGCTCAACGGCGACGAGCGGATCCGGGCCTACGTCATCGAGGCGGAGAACTTCGAGTCCATCCACAACCACTCCGCGTACGCGCGCATCGAGCGCGATAAAGACTTGACGCCGGCTTGAGCGGCGCGCGCGGGGTCCGGCGGGGTTACTCGCTCGCGAACTCCGCCGGAACTTACGAGTTCGCTCGCGAGTACCCCGCCACCACGCGCGCGCCGCCAAAGGCGGCGTGCCGCCCGGCGCGAGCGACGGACCGCATCGTGAGCGAGGATGCGATGACTGGCGCGCGCCGATAGGGCGCACCGTCAGCTGACGCCGCGGGATTCGCCGTTCTGGAGGCGCGAGATCAGCGCCTTGAGGAAGACTTTGTTGAAGCGCAGCTGGCAGGCAGACGAGGCCTGCTCAAGCAGCGTGGAGCTGACGCGCAGGATGGTGACGTCGTCGCCCGCGAGCACGGCAGCCTGCCGCTTGGCGCCCCGCAGGTAGCTCGTCTCGCCGAAGCAGTCGCCGGCCTCGAGCCGGCCGACCATGCGCCCATTGCGCTCGACTGTGCACTTCCCGGTCACGATCACGTAGAAGCGGTCGTCGATGCCGCCCGCGCGGACGATCTCGTCGCCCGGCGCGTGCGCCTGCCAGGTGCCCGCGCGGAGGACCTCCCAGATCTCGCCCGACGAAAAGTCGTGGAAGAACTTGAGGCGCCGCAGGAGGTTGAAGTGCTCCTGGCGGTCGGTGCGGTCGCTGCCCTTGCGCAGTTGGGCGTGCACCCGCGCGATCGCGTTCGCGAACTCGTTGCCGTTCGGGTAGCGCTTGTCGGGCTCCTTGTGCATCGCCATCGCGACCACGTTCTCGAGCTCGGCCGGCAGGTCCGACCGGATCGAGAGCAGCGGCGGCGGCGTCGCATAGACGATCTGGTGCAGGAGCTTTGCGAGAGCGCCGGCGCGGAATGGCCGGTGTCCCGTCAGCAGCTCGTACATGACGGCCCCGAGCGAGTAGATGTCCGAATGGTTCGTGAGTTCGAGCGACTGCACCTGCTCCGGCGACATGTAGCTCGGGCTTCCGGCGATGCCCTCGATGCGCGAGAAGTCGGCGTCGTTGTGCAGCGCGATTCCGAAGTCGATCAGCCGGAGGTCGCTGTCGGTCGTCAGCATCAGGTTGCTTGGCTTGATGTCGCGGTGGATCACGCCGCGCGTGTGCGCATAGTGCAGCGCCTTCGCGCACTTGTACATCAGCGTCAGCACGTCATCGAGCGGCAGCAGGTTGTCGGGCCGCGTGTACGCGGCGAGCGTGCGCGCGCCGTGGATGAACTCGGTGACGACGTAGTAGTGGCTGTTCTCCTCGCCGGCGTCGTAGATCGGCATGATGTTCGGGTGCTGCAGCATCCCGACCATGTGCGCCTCGGAGAGGAACATCTTGCGCGCGACCTTGGCGCGCGCGGGATCATCGTCGCCCGCGATGCGGTAGGCCTTGATCGCGACGTCGCGGCCGTAGTACGGGTCGTGGGAGAGGTAGACGGTCCCGGTCGAGCCGCGGCCGACCTCGCGGATCACCTCGTATTTGCCGATGCGCTCGCCGAGGCCGGCTCCGCCTTCGGTGGGCCGAACGATGGTCGGCACGGTTGCGGTAGCGATGGCGGGCTCCTCTCGGGACTTTCCGGCGCGCAGGGTCACCGGATACCGCGTGAGGATATTTCGTCAAAACCGGCGGAACCGTGAACGGCTTCGCGCTTCACCGGGGGCCCGGCGCGGTCCCTCCGAAGTGGTCGAAACCGTGACCCGCATCTCGCCCGGGCGGCTCGCCGTCGATGCGCACGCCCTCGGTCTCGGCGATCGTCCCGATCCGCCGCAGCACCACGCCCGCGTCAAGCGCCGAGATTCGCGCCCGCTCGCCGGGAGGGGCGCTGAAGAGGAGCTCGTAGTCGTCGCCGCCGCCGAGTGCGTAGCCAATCCGCGCGCCGGGCGGCGCGACGGAGCAGAGCCCGGCGGACAGAGGCAGCTCGCGGCTCTCGACGTCGGCGCCGACCCCGCTCGCGGCGCAGAGCTTGCCGAGGTCGCCCGCGAGGCCGTCCGAAACGTCGATGCACGCGGTTGCGATGCCGCGGAGTGCGAGGCCGAGCGCCACCCGCGGCTGCGGCAGCTGGAAGCGCGCGAGCAGCGCGTCGCGGGCGCGACCCTGGGCCGGAAGCCGGCCCTCGAGGATCGCGAGTCCCGCCGCGGCGTCACCCGGCGTACCGCTGACCCACAGGTCGTCGCCCGGCCGCGCTCCCTCCCGCATCAGCGCAGCGCCCGGCGGCACCGTGCCCGCGGCGGTCACCGTCACGGTCAGCGGCCCGCGCGTGGTGTCGCCCCCGACGAGCGATACGCCGTGCCGGCGCGCGAGCGTGTCGAGGCCCGCAGCGAATCCCGACAGCCAGTGCTCGTCCGCCGCGGGCAGCGTGATGGCAAGCAGGGCCCACGCGGGCTCCGCGCCCATCGCCGCGAGGTCCGAGAGGTTGACGGCGAGCGCCCGGTGGCCGACGAAGCGCGCGTCGAATCCCGCCGGGAAGTGCCCGCCCTCGACGATCGTGTCGGACACGAGGACGAGCGTCGCATGAGCGGGCGCGGCGACGAGCGCGCCATCGTCGCCGACGCCGGCGAGGACGTCCTCGCGGTGCGCGCCGCGCCGGGTGAAATAGCGCTCGATGAGCTCGAACTCGCCCGCCGGCATTAGGCGACCTCGCCGCGCTCCGCGCCGCGATGCGCGCGCGAGGCGCGATCGAGCACTGCATTGACGTAGCGGTACCCGTCCGTCGCGCCGAAGCGCTTGGCGAGCTGGATGCCCTCGTTGATCACCACGCGGTATGGAACGTCGGGCCGGGCCATGAGTTCCCAGGTGCCGAGCGCGAGGATCGCGTGCTCGATGGGGTCGAGGCGCGCGGGTGCGATCTCCGAGTGGCGCGCAAGCTCTTCGTCGATGGCGGAGCTCTCGCCGCAGATCGCGCTGAGCGCGGAGTTGAAATAGTCGCGGTCGGCGCGCGCGAACTCGGGCCTCGCCGCGTACTGTTCGAGCAGCTCCGCGGCGGGCGGCCTGGCGATCTGCCACTGGTAGAGGGCCTGCACGAGGAGCCTCCGCGCAGCGGCGCGCGCCTGCACTGCCTCGCGATCGCGGGAGGCCACGGTCAGGCTCCCAGCTTTCGCATCAGGCTCGCGAGCTCGATGGCCGCGCGCGCGGCGTCTGCGCCCCTGTTGCCTTCGGCCCCCCCGGCGCGGTCGAAAGCCTGCTCCTCGGTATCGGTCGT
>DATJFN010000061.1:0-6086 GCA_035495635.1 Steroidobacteraceae bacterium
TGCATTGTCTCACAAAGCCGGGGTGAAGCGCCCCGCGGATCCCAAGCCGAAGCCGCGTTCTGTCAGGCCGCAAGGGCCTTTTTTGGTCCATTTATGTTGCATCGCGGGAACCTTGCCCGGGGCCTGCGCGGCTGGTTATCCTGCCTCGCGGCCATTCCCGGCACGCGATATAAGATCTTAAACGGCCGGTGAAGAATGGCACTGCTCCGCGACGAGTTTTCCAATGCCGAGGCCTTCCTCGCCGCGCGTCCCGCAGTGCGGGTCGTGGACCTCCTGCTGCCGGACCTCTGCGGCGTGCTGCGCGGCAAGCGCGTGGACAAGTCGGACCTCGCCGGCGTGTATCAGCGCGGCATGTTCCTGCCCGGCTCGATGTTCGCGCTCGACGTACTCGGCGGCACGATCCAGGCGACCGGCCTCGGGTTTGACGAGGGCGACGCCGACCGCGCCTGCGTCCCGGTACCGAACAGCCTCTACCCGTCCCCGTGGATGGGTCCGAGCGTCGCGCAGCTCCAGGTGCAGATGCTGGACCACGATGGCGGTCCTTTCTACGGTGACCCGCGGCACCTCCTCGATGCCGTTCTCGATCGCTACACCGCGCGGGGCTTCACGCCGGTCGTCGCGGTCGAGCTCGAGTTCTACCTCGTCGACGTTGAGCGAACCGCGGCCGGCCACGCGCAGCCGCCGCGCTCGCGCTACACCGGCCGGCGCGAGAACCGCACGCAGGTCAACTCGATGACGGACCTCGAGTCCGTCTCCGACATCCTCGCCGAGATCACGGCCGCCTGCGAAGAGCAGGGCGTGCCGACCGGCGCGGCGCTCGCCGAATGCGGGCCGAACCAGTGGGAGGTGAACCTTCGCCACGTCGGCGACGTGCGCCAGGCCTGCGACCAGGCGATTCGCTTCAAGCGCATCGTGAAAGGCGTCGCGCACCGGAACGGCGTGGAAGCGACCTTCATGGCGAAGCCCTACGCCGATGCGCCGGGCAGCGGCATGCACCTGCACGTGAGCGTCCTCGACCGCAACGCCCGGAATGTCTTCGGCTCCGAGGACGCGCTCGGCAACGACACGCTGAAGCAGGCCGCGGCGGGCCTGCTCGAGACCATGGCCGACGGCATGGCGATCTTCGCGCCGAACGCGAACAGCTACCGGCGCCTCCGGCCGGAGTTGTACGTGCCGATGAACGCGACCTGGGGCTACAACAACCGCGGCGTCGCCGTGCGCGTGCCGGTCTCGGGACCTGCCGACCGGCGCCTCGAACACCGCGTTGCAGGCGCGGATGCAAACCCCTACCTGGTCGCGGCCGCCGTGCTCGCCGGCATGCTGCACGGCATGGAGAGGAAGCTGTCGCCGCCTCCCCCGCTCGTCGGCAATGCCTACGCGCAGCGGCTCACCGCGCCGAAGCTGCCCGGCGACTGGCCGACCGCGCTTACGCGCTTCGGCGAGAGCGAATTCCTGCGCGAGTATTTCGGCGGGCCATTCGTGACGCTCTACGAGCGCACGCGCCGCGGCGAGATGCACGACTTCAACTCGCGGCTCACGGCGCTCGACTACAGCTGGTACCTGGAGCAGGTATGAGCCTGAAGCCCGCGGACAGCTGGTACGAGGCGACCGCGCGGCGCGATGCGCCCCTGCCGGCCCTCGAGGGCGACGTCGAAGCGGACGTCTGCGTCGTCGGCGCCGGCCTCTCCGGCTGCTCGACCGCGATGCACCTCGCCGAGCGCGGCTTTAAGGTCGTCGTGCTGGAGGCAGAGCGCATCGGCTACGGCGCCTCGGGCCGCTCGGGCGGCCAGATCATCCCCGGCTGGGCCGGTGGCATGGACAAGATCGAAGCGCAGCTCGGCAAGGCCGACGCGAAGCGCATCTGGGACTTCGGCATCGAGGGCATCGAGCTGACGCGCGAGCTGATCGAGAAGAATCGCATCGACTGCGAGCTTGCCTGGGGCCACATGCACGTCGCGCTGAAGCCGCGCCAGCGCCAGGAGCTGCTCGACATGCAGCGCGAGCAGGTGGAGGACTTCGGCTACGGGAAGCTCCGCTTCATGGAGCGCGAGGAGACCGGCTCCTGGATCGCGAGCAAGCGGTACATCGCGGGCCTGCACGACTCGGGCGCCGGGCACCTGCATCCGCTGCGCTACACCATCGGCGTCGGCAAGGCCGCGCTCGCCTCCGGCGCGCGCATCTACGAGAAAAGCGCCGTCACCGACATCAAATACGGCCCGACAGTCACGGTGAAAACGGCGAAAGGCAGCGTGCGCGCGAAATTCGTCGCGCTCTGCGCCAACGTCGGCCACGTCGACCTTTCCGATCGGCTCGCGAAAAAGCTGATCGGCGTCGCCTCCTACATCGTCGCGACGAAGCCGCTCGGCGAGGCGCGCGCGAAGGCGCTCCTCAAGGACAATATCGCGGTCGCCGACCTCAACTGGATCATCGACTATTACCGGCTGACGGCGGATTACCGGTTGCTGTTCGGCGGGCGCGTCAGCTATTCGGGACTCGATCCGCTCGGCACCGAGCGAGCGACGCGCCAGCGCATGCTCAACGTGTTTCCGCAGCTCGCCGACACCGAGATCGACTATGCCTGGGGCGGGATGATCGACATCACGATGAGCCGTTTGCCGAACTTCGGCCGGCTCGAGCCGAATGCGTATTACCTGCAGGGCTACTCGGGGCACGGAATGGTCGCGACCACGATCGCCGGCCGGATGCTCGCCGAGGCGATCGCCGGACAGGCGGAGCGCTTCGACGTCATGGCACGCCTCAAGCACCACGACTTCCCGGGCGGCCGGCATTTCCGCCGCCCGACGCTCGTCATGGCGATGACCTGGTTCCGCCTCCGGGACCTGATGCCTTAAATGGGACGGTCACTTTTAAAGGGGGCGGTCACATTTAAAAGTGACCGTCCCCTTTTATCAGTGGCCGGTGGTCGGTTCGAAGTGACGGTCGGGCCGGAACGGCTTCAATTCTTGAGCGAGCGTGCCTTGGGTAACTTCTTGCGCCGCCAGCAGGCCCACGTGCGGCGCGAGCGTCACGCCGCTGTGCATTACCGTGAGATAGACGTCCGGCCGCGCAGGCGATGCGCCGAGCACCGGGTAGCCGTCGAGCGGCATTGGCCGCCAGCCAATCACGATGTTCTCGAACGTCACGTTCGTGAGGTCCGGCACGTAGAGCTGCGCGTCCTTGAGCATGCGCTCGGCGTGCTGGACCGCGATTTCGCGCGTGGGAAAATCATTCGGGTGTCCCGCGAGCCGGTCCGAATGGCTCGGGGGCGGGCCATCATCCTCGCCGAGCACGATGCGCCCGTCGTCACGCTGGTGCAGGTGCACCTTCGGCATCCACAGCACGCGATTGATGATGGGCGGCAGCGGCGCCGTCACCGCGGTGGCGCCGGGCGCGTCGCGCTGCGGGACGTCCCAGTCCGCGAAGCGCTTGGCGGTATCCGCCGCGGCGCCTGTCGCGAGCACGAGGCGATCCGCCGCGATGTCGCCGCCGCTCGTGGCGACCGACCGGAGCCGGCCGCTCGCCAGGTTCACGCCGGTCAGCGTGCATGGATAGAGCAGCTTCGCGCCGAGCACGATCGCGGCATCCAGGAAGGCTTGCGTCGAGGCGATCGGATTCGTGGCGCCGTCGTTCGCGGAATAGACCACTTGCCGGAGCGAAGTGAAGTCGACGTTCGGTTCGAGCTCCGCGAGGTCGCTGCCCGCGAGAATCCTCGCCGGCTCGCCCCACGCCATCTGTTCCGCGACGCGGGATGCGAGCTCCTTCTCCTTTCTCGGGTCCGCGTTGCCCTCCAGCGAACCACCCCAGTGCACCGGCAGGCCGAGCTCGGGCTGGAGCAGTTTCCAGCGCGCGACGCCCGCCTGGTTCAGGGCGTGATAAGCCTGCGGCTGCTTCGACCAGGTTGCGTTGATCCACGCAAAGGACGCGCGGCTGGCATGCGTCGCCGGGCCCTGCCGGTCGATAACCGTCACGCTCGCACCGGCCTTGGCGAGATGCCAGGCAATCGAGGCGCCGATGATGCCCGCGCCAGCCACGACGACCCGCAGCCCGCTGGCGGCGCGGACCTTCGGCGCGAGCGCGGTCGCCGCCACGAGCTGAAGGAAACGCCGCCGGTCAAGGCTAGCGGCCACCATACGCCTGCCGTTCGAACCAGTTGTCGCGATAGCAGCGGCGGCCGCATACAAGCTGCCAGGCGCTCGAGGCCAGGTACGCCGGAAGGAAGAAGGGACCCCAGGCTTCGTACTGGCGCACGTGGACGTGCTCGTGATCGCGCGCGGCGTCGAGCGCCGCGGCATCCGTGCCGAGGATCACGTGGCCGAAGGTGATCGCCCGGAATGGAAAGCGGCTTGCCGGCTGGCAGAGCCGCGCCCCGATCCATCCACCGGAGAATTCGAGGGCGCCGAGGACCGCACGGACGCTGGCGCCGGACAGGCTCATGAGAAACCCGAACGCGAGCCCGATCAGTGAATTGGGACTGGCCCAGGCGTATGCGATGAAGCGGGCGATCACGGCGGCATCTTCGTGATCTGCACGCTCACGACCTTCCATTCGCCATTCCGCCGGACGTAAGTGTCGATGTAGCGGTAGTGGCTCGTGAAATCCTTGCCGTCATAGCGGCCGGTCATGCGCGTGCGCCCGCTCAGGAGTGCGACATCGCCATAGAGCCGCACTTCGAAGTCCTCGACGGTATAGGGGTCGATCGTGAGCTTGGCCGACACGACCCCCTCGACGAAAGAGGTTTTCGTTTCGAGGTTGCCGTAGCCGTCAATCTGGCGGAAGTCATAGGCCATGTTCGACTCGACCGCGGCCCGGTCCTTGCGCACGATGGCCTTGTCCCAGGCGTCGGCCTGCGCAGTGAGCGCGGCGATCGTCGTAGCGTCCTCGCTTGCGCCTGCCGCCGGACCTGTGCCGAGGATCGACTCGATCTTGGCGGCCACCGCGAGCCCGATCTTCCGATGCGCCGCCTCGCTGAGGTGCAGGCCGTCCATGCCGTCTGTCGGCGTGATCGCGCCGATGTCGAGAAAGTCCGTGCCGGTCTCGCGCGCGACCGATGCGTAAAGGCCGGCGAGCAGCCGCGATTTTTCGATGCCGCCGGCGTACACCTCGGCCGGAAACTTCTCGGTCACGACAAGCGGCGGCGGCGCGAGCACGAGCACGCGGGCCGGCTGGTATTCCGTCAGGACACCGCCGTCGGTCGTCCTAACGACATCGATCAGCTTGCGCAGGCCCTCGGCCGCCCGCTCCGGCGAGCGCTCGAACATCGCCTTGAAGTCGTTGGTGCCCAGCATGATCACGACGAGGTCGAGCGGCAGGTGCGAAGCGATGGCCGACGAGAGATAGGCGACACCGTCCAGGCCGGCGCCTGATATCTGCGGCCAGCTGGGATCCGGCAGGTCGGTCGTGCGTCCGCTCAGTCCCTCTTCCACGACGTCGTATCCGGGCCCAAGCGCGGCGCCGGCGACGCCGGGCCAACGCTTGTTCGCCGGATAGCGTGTCGTAGGGATTCCGCGCGAGATCGGCATCCAGCCCCAGGTATTCGAGTCGCCGTAGACGAGCACATGCTTCGTCGCAGCCTGCGTGAGCTGCCGCTGGAAGCGCAGGTCCCACATCCGGTCCTGCACGATGCTGAGCTCGGCCGGATGTCCCGCATCGTCGCGGCGGAAGATGATCGTCCCGAGCCCGCTGTCGAAGGCGTCGGCATAGAGCGGCACCAGCGGGAAGACGGCATCCGGCCGGCGCGTGATCTCGAGCGTGCCGTCGCGCACGCGCACGGTCAGAATCGTCTCCGCATCGCGGCTGGAATATACGCCGGCCAGCGCGTCCAGCTCCGCGGCCGTGGGCTTCGCAGGCGCAACGCGCTCGATCGGCGCCGCCCAGCCGTCGCCGATGTCGAGCGTGCCGCGGCCGGCGGCCTCGAGACTGACGATGTTGCCCTCACCGTCCGTGAGGCGCTTGTGCGTCAGCGCGACGACCGCAACGCCGTCCGGCCGCTGCAGCGCCATGCCATTCCGCACGATTCTGAACGTGTCGCCGCGGTCGGTCCGGCGCCAGAGTCCCGCGATGGCATCGAGCTCCGTGCCCGAGAGCAC
>DATJFN010000062.1:0-30839 GCA_035495635.1 Steroidobacteraceae bacterium
GCCACCTCGTTGCGACGGCGGCGGCGGTGGTGGTGGTGGGATTACAGGCAGGTCATTGGCCTGAATTGTAAAGCTCGCGCTTGCATTTGGACCGACGATTGCGCCGCCTGTCGGGTTCGAAAGAATCACACTGAAAGTCTCGTCATCTTCCTCGCTACCGTCATCAAGAATCGGAATCTGTACCAGTTTGGCTTCCGAGTCCTGGTCGCCCCAATTCAGGGTAACGGGCGTTGCCGTGAAGTCCTCACCGGCAATTGCTGTCCCGGAAACCGGCGTTACGGTTACGGAAACGGCGCCCGAATAATAGAAATTTCGGTGCACATAAAATTCCAGGACACTGGGTTCAGATACCTGACTCGCGTCGTACAAGGCAAATTGTCCCGCCGGGCTGCCGTCAGGCTGGATGCCGACGAGCGCGCTGCGCGTCCCGAACCCAGCACCGCCCTGGAATGTGTTGAGCAAAAGCCGAAAGCTCTCAGCCTCTTCCGGGGGCTCCGAGTCAGCGACGATTGGCACGACCACCTGCTTTTCGGCAGTGTCGCCGTCGTCCCAGGTCAACACACCGTGAACCGCCCCAAAATCCTGATCGCTCGTCGCTGAATCGCCTGTGCTTGTCGTGTAATGAACGCTGACTTGGCCGGCACTGCCGCCGGTGCGCCGAACATTGATGACAGCATTGCCGTCCTGTTCCGAAACTTCGTAGTACGGTCGGGAAACGCCGAGAACGCCGGGGCTATCACCCCCGGCATCACCCACCAATTTGATGAGAAAAGGTTTGCTGACGTTGCGGCCAGCTGCGACGACTGCGCCATTGGCATCCGTGGCAAGGTCTTCGATGTACGGATACGAGCCTTCCTGGGACGGAAGGTCTATCCATGTCCGTCCATTGTTGCCGAACACAGGATCCAGCGTCCCGTTGGCTTGCAATCGCATGATGACAGAGCCGTTGACTCCAGTTCCTGCCAGGAGAATTTTTCCGTCATCTGCCGCGCTGATAGCTGCCGCCTGAAAGACGGAACTCGCAACGGCCGGATCAGCTGCGAAGCTTCCGTCGATCGCGCCACTGGCAAGCAAGCGAAGCACAAATCCGCCACTCTCTGACCCGCCGGTCACCAACAGTCGGCCCGTTGCGTCGAGCGCCAGCGAACCGCAGCCACCTCCGCCGCCCGGCAAGTCGGCCAGCGTAACAATTCCGCTGACGCCGAACGCCGCATCAAGGCCGCCGCTTCCGGTTAATCCAACAATCTGACAGCTCTGACCGGCGGTAAGGACACGATACCCGCCGCTTGGTGCAGGCAGGATCTTCCAGCCCGGGTCGAAAGCGGTAGCAGCGTCAAAGTACGCGCCACCATTTCCAAAGGAGTCGTCCAGCGTTCCATCGGCAAGGAAACGAACGACAAATAGCGCGCCGTCGCGGTCTCCGGTCACGACGATGCGATTCTTGGAATCGATCGTAACCGCATGCGCCTCATTGACATTCCCAAAAGTCGCGTCCCTGAGGACGACTTTTCCGCCTGCACCGAAAGTGGTGTCGAGGGCTCCGCTGGATTCGAGACGAAATACAGCAAGGTGCGGGTCGAAATTCGAGAATGAGATCTCGCGACCGACCGCAACCAGCTTATGGTCCGGCTGCAGAATTGCGTCGAAGACTTCGGTGTCCGTGAGCTGTGCGGCGTTGAAATTCGGGTCGATCGTACCGTCTGTCGAGATGTGATCAATGAAATTGAAGGCTTGATAGTCGAAGTCGTAGTAGTAGTAGCAAAAAAAGTCGCATTCGAGCTGGAGATCGCCACCGGCGACAAAGGCGCTTCCATCATCCAGCAGTTCCACTGAACGTGCCGACCCGACCGCGTCGGGAATGGACACCAGGCGGCCCAGGCTGCCGAAGCCCGGGTCGAAGTCGCCCGTGTTAGCGAGTGCCCATGGGACTGCGAGTGCCGCACCAATGGCTGCCGCGGGTCGCATTGCCTGGTCGATCCGCAACGTGAATCTTGTATCTGGCTTTTTCATATCGCATCCCCCTGCTACCGCGCCGCGTTCCGTGTGCGTCTGTCGCACATTCTTTTGTCACGAGACAGACACTTACCCGACAGACGTCCTGGTGCGGAACCTCGTCCATGGTGTCGCGGTGTCCCGGCGAATGCGGGAGGAGAGTCACCGACCACGCCAAAGCTGCATTCCAGCAGCCCTATCCGGTCGGCGGGAGCGACAGGACCCGTATACGCCCGCGGGTCGCGGATGTCCATTATTGCTGTCGACGCGGACGTCCTTCGGGGAGCGGCGAAGAATATGGCGCATGCGTCAGACGGGATCTGACCCGCCTCGCGCCGGCGTCCGATGGTGTCCGGCCGCCGGCGCGGCCCAAATGCTTTCCGTGTCTTACAGGGAGAGCACCATGGATATTGCCCGCCACGTCTTCGCGGCGACGCTGCTTGCCGCGGCCGTTTCCACACCCGCCTTTGCCACCGACGGCGACCTCCGCACCGGCGCGGTGTTCGTGATGACCAACCAGTCGACGGCCAACCAGGTCATCGCTTACGACCGCAACGCGGACGGCTCCCTGGTCGAGGTCGGGCGTTTTTCGACGGGTGGGCGCGGGGATCCCTTCCCCCAGGGCAGCGACCCGATCACGACTCCGCTGGCGTCGCAGGGCTCGCTGGTCGTCAGCGAAGATGGCCGGTACATCCTGGCGGTCAACGCGAAAAGCAATTCTCTTTCAACCCTCAGGATCGGGAGGGTGGGCCTGACGCAGGTATCGGTCGCCTCGACCAGTGGCAAGCGGCCGATCAGCATCGCGAACTTCTCGAACCTCATTTACGTCTTGAACGAAAGCAGTGCCGATGGCCTCGCCACCGTCAAGGGCTTCATTCTCGGTCCCTTCGGGCGTCTCCGTGAGTTGCCGGATGGGGGCCGGGTCGTCGCGAGCGATCCCGCATTCGACGGCGGCCAGGCGGCACTCGACCGCGACGGACGATTGCTGACGATTACGGACAAGCACTTCAACGAGATCACGACGTTCAAGGTCCTGGACACCGGCGTGCTGAATGAGGCGGTCGTCACGCCGTCCGGAGGCACCACTCCATGCGGCGTTGCCTACGACGGTCATGGCCACGTGATCGTGTCCGAAGCCCAGGGCGGAGCGCAGCTGGCGGGCAGCGTTTCGTCGTACCGCATCGGATCGGATGGAGGACTGACAGCGGTCAGCAACTCGGTCGCGGATTCGCAGACTTCGCCGTGCTGGGTCGTCGCGACGCGCGACGCGAAGTTCGTGTACACCGCGAATACGGCCAGCGGCAAGGTGTCCAGCTATAGCCTGGGCGTCGGTGGCGGCCTCACCCTGCTGGATTCGACGGCGAGCGACACGGCCCCAACCAGCGGCTTGACAGACATGGCCTTGAGCCGCGACGGCCAGTTCCTGTACGTGATCCAGGCCGCCCTGCAGTCGATCGCGATCTTCCGCGTGCAGGCGGACGGAAAGCTGGTTCGGCAACCCAGCAAGGCCGGACTCCCGGTCGGAGTGCAGGGGATCGCGGCAAATTGATGTAAACCCAGGAAAGCTTGACCCGAGGTCGGGGCTCGGCAGATACTCGACCTCGATGTCCGCAACCCACAAGGCCTACGGCTTTCGCTGGTGGTGGCGCCACTCTCCGGAGTGGGCGCTGGTTGCGTAGTACACGAATCGTTTTCAACCGCTAAACGTACACACACCAGAACCCATCTCCGGACATACCGGGGGTGGGTTTTCTGTTTTGCGCGACTGAAAGATGAACCTGAGCTACGACATCGCCGCGGATCTCGACACGCCGGTCTCGGCTTTCCTGAAGCTGCGGCCGTTCCATCCGCGATTCCTTCTGGAGAGCGTGGAGCAGGGCCATCGCATCGCGCGCTACTCGTACATCGGGTTCGGCGACTGCACGGAGTTCCGGCTGGATCGCGCGGGCCTCTTCGTCGGCGGCCGGTGCCAGCCGCCGCCTTCGGATGGCACGGCGCTGCTCGGCGCCCTGCGTGAGGCGCTCGCTCAAGCTCCGCGGCCCCGCGGTCGCAACGGGCTGCCGCCGCTCGCGGGCGGACTCGTCGGATACGCCTCGTATGACCTCGCCCGTGCGCTCGACCCGCCGCCGCGGGCTGCGGCCAGCCGGCAGACGTCACCTGACGCCTGCTATCTGGCGCCGCGCTCGCTCCTCGTCTTCGATCACCTGACGCGCGGCGTCACCGTCCTGCACGACGGCAGCGACGCCGAGCGCGAGGCCCTCACACGCGAGATCGTCGCCGCGCTCCGCGGCCCGCTCCCCCTTCGCCGCGCGGCTTTCCACTATCAGCCAGCCCGGCCGAGCCTGGAGCGCGGCGACTTCTGTCAATCGGTCGAGCGCGTGCAGTCGCACATTGCTGCCGGAGACGTGTACCAGCTCGTGCTGTCGGTCGGTTTCGGCGGCGAGTGCGACCTCGAGCCCTTCGAGGTCTATCGCGCGCTCAGGCTGCTCAATCCCTCGCCTTACATGTACTACGTCGAGGCGGGCGGGCTCACGGTCGTCGGCTCATCGCCCGAGGCGCTCGTCCGCCTCTCGGGCGGGCGGGCGATGCTTCGGCCGATCGCGGGCACGCTGCCGCGCGGATCTGACGACGCCGAGGACGATGCCCAGGCGCGCCGATTGCTCGCCGACCCGAAGGAAAGCGCCGAGCATGTGATGCTCGTCGACCTCGCGCGCAACGACCTGGGCCGGGTCGCGCGCGCCGGCAGCGTACGCGTCGACCCGTGGCGCCAGGTCGAAAGATACAGCCATGTCATGCATCTCGTGAGCGGCGTGGAGGGCGACCTCGCGCCGGGTCGCGATGCATTCGACCTATTCGCCGCCGCGTTCCCGGCCGGCACGCTGGTCGGCGCCCCGAAGTCGAGCGCGATGCGCATTATCGACGAGCTGGAGCCGGCCGGGCGCGGCCTCTATGGCGGAACGGTCGGCTATTTCGGCCGCGGCGGCGACATGGACCAGGCAATCACCATCCGCAGCATGGTGTTCGGCGACGGCCGATACAGTTACCAGGCCGGCGCGGGCATCGTGGCGGACAGCCGGCCCGAGCGGGAACACGACGAGGTGATCGCGAAGAGCGCCGCGATGCGACGGGCGCTGCAGATGGCGGAGGCCGGACTGTGAGCACGAAGCTCCTCCTGATCGACAACTACGACTCGTTCACCTACAACCTGGTGCAGGCCTTCCTCGTGCTCGGTGCCGACGTGCGCGTGCACCGCAACGACCGCATTGACCTCGACGAGGCTGAGGCGATCGATCCGACGCACCTGTGCATCTCGCCCGGGCCCGGCACGCCGGCCGACTCGGGCGTCTCGATGCGCATGATCGAGCGCTTCGCCGGGCGCATTCCGGTGCTCGGCGTGTGCCTCGGCCACCAGGCGATCGTCGAGGTCTTCGGCGGCGCCGTCGTGCGCGCGCCGCGGCTGATGCACGGCAAGGCGTCATCCATGCGGCACGACGGGCGCGGCCTCTTCGAAGGCGTGCCGCAGTCCTTCGCCGCAGGTCGCTACCACTCGCTGATCGCCGAGCGCGAGCGCCTGCCCGCGGAACTCGAGGTCACGGCCTGGACGGAGGAGGGCGAGATCATGGGCGTCCGCCATCGCGGGCTCGGGATCGAGGGCGTGCAGTTCCATCCGGAGAGCGTCCTGACGCCGGAAGGTCCGCGGCTCCTCGCGGCCTTCCTCGGCGCGGACGGCCACGCATGAGCAAGCCCGGACGCGAGGCGCTCGATGCGCTGCTCGAGCGGCGCGATCTCTCGGAGGTCGCGGCCTACGAGCTGATGGTTTCTCTCACCGATCCTTCGATGGCGCCGGCGATGACGGGCGCGCTGCTCGCCGCGCTTCGCATCAAGGGGGCGACCGCGGCGGAGGTGCGTGGATTCGCGCTCGCGATGCGCTCGCTGGCGCGCCGGCCCGGCATCGCCGCCGGCGCGCCGGTCGCCGATGTGGTAGGCACGGGCGGCGACGGCTCGCACAGCCTCAACCTCTCGACGGGCGCGGCGCTCCTCGCTGCAGCCTGCGGCGTGCGCATCGCCAAGCACGGCAACCGCTCGGTGTCCTCGCGCTGCGGCAGTGCGGACGTGCTGGAGGCGCTCGGCCTGCCGCTGCCGCTCGACGAGCACGCGGCGGGCGCCTGCCTCGAACGCACGGGCTTCACCTTCCTGTTCGCGCCGCACTACCACCCCGCGATGAAGGCGATCGCGCCGGTCCGGGCGGCGCTCGGCGTGCGCACGATCTTCAACCTGTTGGGCCCGCTTTCGAATCCGGCGCAGGCGCCCTATGCGCTGGTCGGCGCCTGGAGCCTCGACGTCGCGCGGCTCATGGCCGACACGCTCGCGGGCATGCCGATCGAGCGGATGTTCGTCGTCTGCGGCGACACGGGCTGGGACGAGCCGACGCCCTCGGCGCCGTTCACGCTCTTCGACGTGCGGCCGGGCTCCGTCGAGGCGTCGCGACGCTCTGCGCCGGATTTCGGGTTGCCGGACTGCGCGGCGGATGTCCTCGTCGGCGGCGACGCCGCCTACAATGCGCGCCGCCTCGAGGCGGTGCTGCGGGGCGCCGAGCACGGCGGGCACCGCGACGCGCTCGTCATGGGCGCGGCGCTCGTCGGCGAGGTGACGGGCCTCGCCTCGCCCGCGTTCGAGGGCGCGCGCATGGCGGAGGCCGGGATCGACGAGGGCCGCGCCGCGCGCATCCTGGACGGCATCGCCGCGCCGGCCACGGAGCGGCGCGCATGAACGGTTTCCTCATTCGCATGGCGGCGTCGAGCCGAAAGCGCATCGCCCTGGCGGCCGGACGCGAGCCCCTCGAAGCGCTGCGTCGCCGCGCCCTCGATGCGCCGCTCCCACCGCCGCTCCGGAACGGCCATGCCTTCGAGCTGATCGCCGAATACAAGCGCCGCTCGCCGGCGCTCGGCCGCCTCGCGGCGGCGCATGACACGCACCTCGATCGCGTCTCGGCCTACGCCCGCGGCGGCGCGGCGGCAGTCTCGGTGCTGACCGAGCCATCGCAATTCGACGGCTCGCTCGCTGCGCTCGCGGAGTGCGCCGCGTCGCTCGCACCGCTCCGCGTCCCGGTCATGCGCAAGGATTTCATCGTGGACGCGTACCAACTCCACGAGGCGCGTGCCGCGGGCGCCGGGGGCGCGCTCCTCATCGTGCGGATGCTGAACGACGACGCGCTTGCCGAGCTCATCGCCTGCGCGCGCGAGCTCTCGCTCTTCGCGCTTCTCGAATGCTTCGACGCGGTGGACATTGCGCGGGCTGCGGTGCACGCCGACGGCATGGCCGTGCTCCTCGGCATCAACTGCCGCGACCTCGAAACGCTCGCCGTGGATCCCTCGCGCCTCGCGGATCTTGCGCCGCTCCTGCCGGCCGGGAGCCACTCCGTCGCCGAGAGCGGGCTCGTAACGCCCGAAGACTGCGCCAGCGCGGCGCGCGCGGGCTACCGGCTCGCCTTGGTCGGCGGCGCGTTGATGACGTCGCCGGACCCGGAAGCTACTGTCCGCCGCATGCTGGAGGCGGGGCGGGCGGCCGCATGACAGTCTTCGTGAAGATCTGCGGCGTCACCGACGAGGCCTCGCTCGATGCCGCGGTCGAGGCGGGCGCCGATGCCGTCGGCTTCGTCTTTTATCCGGCTTCACCGCGGAACCTCGCGCCGCACCGCGCCGAAGAGCTCGCGGGGCGGCTGCCCGGGGGTGTGCTCGCGGTCGCGGTGACGCGGCATCCATCCCTCGAGCTCGTCAACCGGATCCTCGAGGATTTCTCGCCAGACGCCTGGCAGACGGACGCGGCGGACTTCGAAACCATCCGGTTGCCGGAATTCATCCAACACTGGCCGGTGCTGCGCGACGGCGCGATTCCGCCGCCTTTCTCCGGTCGCGTCCTCTTCGACGCGGCGCAGAGCGGGCAGGGGCGGCTCGCGAACTGGCGCGAAGCGGCGGTGATCGCACGCCGCTCGGAGCTGATCCTCGGCGGCGGTCTCGATGCGGGCAACGTGGCAGCGGCGATCGCGACCGTGCACCCGTTCGGCGTCGACGTCTCGAGTGGCGTTGAAAGCGTGCCGGGCGAGAAGGACCCCGCGCGCATCCGCGCGTTCCTCGCCGCGGCGCGCGCAAGTTTGGCCGCATGAGCGCGCAGCCGATCCCCGGCGACCTCGAGCGGCTCCGTGCCGCGGCGCTCGCGGGCGAGCTGCCCGATGCGCGCGGCCGCTTCGGCCCCTTCGGAGGCCGCTACGTCCCGGAGACGCTCGTGCCGGCGCTCGAGCGCCTGACGGCGGGCGCGGAGCGCCTGCTGCGCGACCCGGAGTTCCGTTCGGAGCTCGCGCGCGAGCTCGCCGAGTTCGCCGGGCGGCCGACCGCGCTCACGAAGGCTGTAGCGCTTTCGCGCGCCTGGAAGGCCGAAATCTGGCTCAAGCGCGAGGACCTCGCGCACACGGGCGCGCACAAGATCAACAATGCGCTCGGCCAGGCGCTGATCGCGAAGCGGCTCGGCGCTCGGCGCGTGATCGCGGAGACGGGCGCCGGTCAGCACGGCGTCGCGAGCGCGGCAGCCTGCGCGCGCCTCGGCCTGCCCTGCGTCGTCTACATGGGCGAGGTGGACATGGCGCGGCAGGCGCCGAACGTCGGGCGCATGCGCCTCCTCGGCGCAGAGGTCGTGCCGGTCACTGCCGGCGACCGGACGCTTCGCGCCGCGATCGACGCGGCGATCCGCGACTGGGTCTCCGATCCCGAGCACGGCTACTACCTGCTGGGCTCGGCGGTCGGCCCGCATCCTTATCCCTGGCTGGTGCGCGAGCTCCAGTCGGTCATCGGGCGCGAGTCGCGCGCGCAGATGCTCGAATCGGCCGGCGCGCTGCCGCATGCCGCCATCGCCTGCGTCGGTGGCGGATCCAACGCGATCGGGCTCTTCCATCCCTTCCTCGGCGACGCCGGCGTGCGTCTCATCGGCGTCGAGGCCGGCGGGTGCGGCGACGGGCCCGGCGAGAACGCCGCGACGCTCGCTTGCGGCCGCCCCGGCGTCCTGCACGGCTGCTACACGATGCTGCTGCAGGATGCGCACGGCCAGGTGCTGGAGACGCATTCCGTTTCCGCGGGCCTCGACTACTCCGCGGTCGGGCCGGAGCACGCGCTGCTGCAGGCGATCGGGCGTGTCGAGTACGGCCTCGCGCGCGACGCGGAAGCGCTCTCCGCCGTGCGCGAATGCGCCGAGCTCGAGGGCATCCTGCCCGCACTCGAGAGCGCGCACGCGCTCGCGGGCGCGCGCCAGTATGCAGCGCGCCATCCCGGGCAGCGCATCCTCATTGGCCTTTCCGGTCGCGGCGACAAGGACCTCTCGACGCTCGCCGAAGAGGGCGCCTGATGCGGCCCGGCGAGGAGATCGTGCGGGCGCTGCACCGCCGGGCCGGCGAGGCGCCGGCGCTCGTCGCCTTCGTGACGGCGGGCTACCCGGACCGCGCGGGATTCGCGGCGCAGCTCGCCGCCGTGTCATCGGCGGCGGACGTCGTCGAGATCGGCGTGCCGTTCTCGGACCCGATGGCGGACGGCGTGACGATCCAGCGCTCGAGCGCGCGCGCGCTTGCGCAGGGCGTGACGCTCGCCTGGATCCTCGAGTCGCTCGCGGCGCGCGGCACGACGGACGGACCGCCGCTGGTGCTGATGAGTTACCTGAACCCGCTGCTCGCATACGGATACGGGCGACTCGCGCGCGACGCCCGCGCGGCCGGCATCGCGGGCTTCATCGTGCCGGACCTGCCACTCGAGGAATGCGCCGAGCTGCGTGACGCGCTGCGCCCCGAGGGACTCGCGCTCGTGCAGATGGTGACGCCGGTGACGCCGCCGGCCCGCGCCGCAATTCTCGCGCGCGAGTCGGAAGGCTTCGTCTATGCCGTCACGATGACGGGAACGACCGGGGGCGCCGTGGCGGTGCCGGACGCGCTGCTCGGCTGGCTCGACGGCTTGCGCCGGGAGGCCAGGGTGCCGCTGTGCGCAGGATTCGGTGTCCGGAGCGCCGCGCAGGTCGCGCGGCTCGCCGGGCACGTGGATGGCGTGATCGTCGGGTCCGCGCTCGTCGAGGCGCTGGAACGCGGCGGCGACGCCGCCGCGTTCCTCACGTCACTCCGCGCCGCCTGAAACGGCGTCAGCCCTTCACGTAGAGCTGCGTAAAGCGGTCCGTCTTGCCGCGGATCGAGTCGTCGAAAACCGGCTTCGTGTGGTCGTCGGCAGGGTTCCGGAGTCCGTCCCAGGTCTTCTGGAGCTTGAATCCGTGGCTCGTGAAGTCCTTCTTCGCGAACTCCTCGTCGATGCGGTGCAGGTCCTGCGCGGCGGAGCTGCCGGTGCCGGCCTTGGCCGCGTGATCCACGATCAGGAGCTTGCCGCCCGGCTTCAGTGCGGCGTGCAGCTGCTTCACGAAGTTATCGGCGTCGATCTTCGGCCAGCCTTCCTTCTCGTCCACCCAGTAGATGTCGTGGTACGACATGAAGATCTCGATGAGGTCGTACTGGTCCTTGCCCAGCCCGAGGTTGTTCGTCGGAGCGACCACCTGCTTCACGGACTTGAGCCGGTCGCCGGCGAAGCGCGCCTTGATGGCATCCTTGGCGAAGGCCGCATAGCCCTCGTTGTTGACGAGAGTCACGCTGCCCGTCGGGCCGACCGCGTGCGAGAAGATCTCGCTCCAGTACCCGCCGCCGCCGAAAACGTCGGCGACCTTCATGCCGGGCTTGACGCCGGCAAAGGCGAGGAGCTCTGCGGGCTTGTCGTGCGCATCGCGCTCACGGTCCTTGGCACTGCGCTCGGGCGCGGCCACGGCTGCGGCGATGTTGGCGGGGATGTCAGCGGCCTGCAGCGGCGACGCCGCGAGGAGGAGGCTGGCGAATAAGAGGGCATATCGATGCATGGTGTTCTCCCGGCCAGAAATGGCTGGCTTTGACTGAACTCTAGTCCCCGTTGCGACAGCTCGCGCCGTTCGCACGACGAAGCGCCCCGAAGGCGCGACCAGCCGCGTTCACTCCTGGCCGCCTCCCGGTACGCCCTTGCGGTAGTCGAGTGCGGGCGGGCGGTCGCCGAGCAGGGCGCGGTACTTGAAATCAGGGCCGCGGCGCTTGTCGAACTCGGCCTTGGCCTTGGCGATGGTGTCGGGGTGCGTGAACAGCTCGCGGCCCGTGAGCGCGAGCGTCTGCGATGCGACGTTCATGCCCTTGTAGCCGATGCTCATGCCGCCGGCGGCAGTCGCCTGCCAGCTGTGGGCGGGCGTGCCCGGCACCCAGGTCGCGGTGCGGAGGCCCACGGTCGGCACCGTCCAGCTCACGTCGCCGACGTCGGTCGAGCCGAGGCCCGGCCGCTCGTAGTCGAACGGTCGCACCTTCGACTGCGAGCCGAGCTCGTCGGAAGGGCTGATCAGCGTCGCATAGATCTTCTGCGCGAATGCCTGTTCCTCGGGCGTGTAGGTGATGCCGCCGACCTCGGTGAGCGACTTGTACATCACGCGTGCGAGCGTCTCGTTGGCGAGCAGGTTATGCGTGCCGCCGATGACCTCATAATCCATGGTCGTACCGGTGCCGAGAGCCGCACCTTCCGCGGTCTTCACCAGTCGGTCGAAAATCGACTCGACCGTCGCGGCATCGATGTGGCGCACGTAGTAGTAGGACTCGGCGAAGTCCGGCACCACGTTGGGCGCCGAGCCGCCGCTCGTGATGATGTAGTGCATGCGCGCATCCGACGGGATGTGCTCGCGCATCATGTTCGCCATGTAGTCCATTGCTTCCACGGCATCGAGTGCCGAGCGGCCCTTCTCCGGCGCGCCCGACGCATGCGCCGAGAGGCCATGGAAGCGGAACTTCGCCGACTTGTTGGCGAGCGCCTTATCGAGACCGGCGGCGTTCGCGTCCGACGGGTGCCAGTGCATGACGACATCCACGTCGTTGAAGAGGCCGGCGCGCACCATGTATACCTTGCCGGAGCCACCTTCCTCGGCGGGCGTGCCGTAGACGCGGATCGTGCCCTTCGTCCCGCTCTTCCTCAACCAATCGGCGAGGGCGAGGCCTGCGGAAGTGGATGCGGTGCCGAAGAGGTGATGCCCGCAGGCATGCCCCGCCTGCTTGCCCGCAATCGGCTGGCGGTCCGGGACGGCGTCCTGGTTGATGCCGGGCAGCGCATCGAACTCGGCGAGGATGCCGATCACCGGTTTGCCGCTGCCAGCCGTCGCGACGAATGCGGTCGGGATGCCGGCGACGCCCGCGTCGACCTTGAAACCGGCCTTCGTCAGCTCTTCCTGCAGCAGCGCGGAGCTCTTCGTCTCCTGGTAGCCGACCTCAGCCCAGGTCCAGATCGAGTGCGCGATCTCGGCGTCTCGCGTGGCGCGCGCCGCGAGGAATTGCCGCAATCCGTCGCCGGAATCCGCGGCCTGAAGCGCGGGCGCGAGGAGCGAAAAGCCGAGGATCAATGCCGCTTTTTTCATCTGGAATTCCGCTGCCGTGGCGTGGGGACGGCCACTTTAGCGGCCGGGAGCGCCCGCATCCACCCCGTTGGGCTAGGATTCCGTGCACGATGAGCGGAAGCCGCCTCGTGGTGATCAGCCGACGGTTCCGTGGCCCGCCGACGTCGGGCAACGGCGGCTACACCTGCGGCATGCTCGCCGCGGCCGCCTCGAAGCCGGTCGAAGTGCGGCTCGTCAGTCCGCCGCCGCTCGATGAGCCGCTCGAGATCACGGATGACGCCGCGACGGGCGGGCTTCAGCTCAAGGACAGCGCGGGTCTCGTCGCGACCGCGACGCCGAAGACGTTCGAGCTCGACGTACCGCGGCCGCCCACATACGCGCAGGCGCTAGCCGCCGTGAGCAACTACGAGGGATTCCAGGAGCACGCGTACTCGGACTGCTTCGTCTGCGGGCCCGTGCGTCATCGCGGCGACGGAATGCGGATCTTCGCCTCGCCGATCCCTGGCATGAACCTCGTTGCCGCCGCGTGGCTGCCGGACCGCTCGCTCGTCGGCGCAGATGGCAAGGTGCTGCCGGAGTTCATGTGGGCGGCGCTCGACTGTCCCGGCTTCTTTGCCACGGGAGCCGCCGTGAAGGGGCCGCTGCTCGGCACCTATGCCGCGCGCATCGATCGCCGCGTGCACCTCGACGCGCCGAGCGTCGTCATCGGCTGGTCGATCAGGCACGACGGGCGCAAGCACGTCGTAGGCACCGCCGTCTTCGACAACTTCGGCGAGCTTTGCGGCCGCGCTCTCGCGACGTGGATCGAGCCTAGGCGGCCGGCTTAGCGCGGCGTCGCGCGAATAAGTTCCAGCCCCTCCGCGTGCCCGCGCTGGAATCCCTTCCACACAGTGACGTTTCCGCCGCCCGGGCTGTACGCGTCATAGGCGAGCCCGGCGGTCGCCGGCCAATCGCCATCGGTCGATTCCTGCGTCATGCCCTTGAGGTAGTCCTCGCGCGTCGCGTCTTCCTTCACGTAGAGGTCGAGGAAGGCGGTGATGAAGTGCAGGTTGATGCCGACGACGCGGTCCGAGCGCCAGACGGGATCCTCGAACCAATCGAGGTCCCAGAGCCGCGCGCGCATCTCGTCGGGCGCGGGGCCAAGGCCGATCCGGTGGCCGCCGCCCTTGTACGTGAGGAGGTAGCGGTTCGAGCGCGTCGCCATGCTGAAGAACGACTTGGCGCCGCTCGCGTAGTCGACGGTCTGGTCGCGATCGCCCGCGATGAGAAGCATAGGCGCCGTGATCGCACGCAGCCCGTCGGTGCCCCAGGAATTCAGGGAACCGCCCGCGGGCGAGATCGCGACGACCGCCTTGACGCCCGTGACGGCGAGCGACTTGCTCGAAGCGCCGCCGCGCACATAGGGCGTGAACAACCCGCCGGGAATCAGCTGCGTGATCGCACTCGCCGGGTCCAGCTCGCCGCCGGCCGCCGTCAGGACGCCATAGCCTCCCATCGAGTAGCCGATGAGCGCGACGCGCGAGCCGTCGATGCCCGTCGCTTCGGATGTCTTCGATTGCAGCTGGCGTGCGACGAAGGCGATGTCGAGCGGGCGGCGCAGGAGCGGCTCGACGAATTTTTCGCGATCGGTGATGGGTGGATCCGCGTGCCGGATCGCCGCAACCACGTAGCCTTTCGACGCAAGGTTTTCGGTCAGCCAGCTTAGCGCGACGGTCTCGTTGCTGTAGCCGTGGGAGAGGATCACGAGGGGATAGCGGCCGCCCGCGGGATCGGCGTCGCGCACGGCGATGCCGGGAATGGTGAACTTCGTCGGCGGCGCCGGCGGTTCCGCCGGCAGACTTCCGGAATAGGTTTCGCGCTGCGCGCCCGCAGGGACGGTCGCGGGATACCAGAGATCGACTTTCAGCGTGCGGTCACGCGTCGGTGCCTTGCCTGTCGCGGGATCAAATGCGAGCACGTCGGCCTGTGCCGCATCCACTAGTGAGATCGTCCTGACGCCGACCTTGAACGGGCCGAGCGCCGCGAGCTCGGGCGCATCGATGGCCGGGCGGCTGGGCGGATCTCGGGCCTCCGCGATGGGAGCGTATGCCAGGTTGATTGCGAGCACGACTCCCAGTCCTCTCCACATGAGTGACTCCCCCTGACGCCTCGGGTTCCGTGGCCCCGCTGCGGTTAGTATGGCGCGTCTCCATATGCCGGGCAGCTTCGCCAATGACTCAGACGTCCATGCATCCCTTTACAGAAGACCGCAGGGATTTCGATCGACTCGGCGCGCGCACCGCCGCGATGATCGGCGAATACCTCCGAAACCTTCCCGTGCAGCCGGTCGACCGGGTCGTGCCGGCCGACGTTCGCCGTCGCCTCATGAGCCAGCCGTTGCCGGAGAAAGGGAGGTCGCCCGAGGAAATCCTGGATTTCCTGAAGAAGGAGATCATGCCCTGGCCCGTCGCGATCGGTCACAGGCGCTCGTACGCCTGGGTGAACTCGCCGCCGGCACCCATCTCGCTGCTCGCCGACTCGGTTGCCCACACGATGAATTCCGGCCTCGACGGCTATGACAGCTCGGGTATCTTCCTGTTTGTCAGCGTCGGGCGCTGGATCATGGAGCTGGTCGGCTTTCCGGTCGAAGGCAGCCAGTGCCTCCTGCTGACCGGCGGCTCCGCGGCAACGCTGAACGCCCTGACCGCTGCGCGGCATCGCACGGCCGCTCGCGCCGGCTGGGACATGCGCGCGGAGGGCCTGCAGGGCGGCCATCCGAAGCTCATCCTCTATGCGAGCGAGGAAAGCCATTCCTCGATCCAGAAGTGCGTAGAGCAGCTTGGCATCGGCACGAAGCAGCTCCGCACGATCGCGGCGGACGAGCAGTTCCGCATGCGGCCCGACGCGCTCCGTCGCGCCATCGAGGACGACCGCAAGGCCGGCCACCTGCCGTTCGCGATCGTCGCCTGCGGCGGCGCGACGAACACCGGCGCCATCGACCCGCTCGACGAGATCGCGGACATTGCCGCCGGCGAGGACGTCTGGCTGCACGTCGACGGCGCCTTCGGCGCCTGGGCGGCGCTCGATCCCGACTACGCCGATCGCTTCAAGGCGCTCGCGCGCGCCGATTCGTTGACGCTCAATCCGCACAAGTGGCTGCACGTCCCGGTGGACTGCGGCGCGATGCTCACGCGCCATCCAGCCGTGCACCGCGCGGCCTTCTCGCTGACGCCCGACTACCTCGCGCACGGCGAAAGCGAAGCGCCCTGGCCGATGGACTACATGTTCGAGCTGACCTTCGGCGACCGCGCGATGAAGGTCTGGGCGTCCATCGCGCGCCTCGGCCGGAGCGGCGTCGCGGAGCTGGTCACCCGCTGCAACCGGCTTGCAAACCTGCTGGAAGCACGTTTGCGGGCGCTGCCGGACTTCGAGCTGCTTGCGCCGGCGTCGCTCTCGGTCGTGAATTTCCGCTACCGGCCGGCAGGACGGGGACTCGACGAGGCGACGCTCAATGCGCTCAACGACAGGATCTCGAAAGCCGTGAGCGAGAGCGGCGAAGCGCACATGCCGACGACGCGCGTGCGCGGGAAGACATCGCTACGCGCCTGCTTCCTGCACTACGAGAACGACGAAAGCGACGTCGAGCACCTCGTTCAGCTCATCGGCCGGCTGGGAGCCGAATATTCGCGTTAGCGCCGCATGGCTGTGCCTGTTCGCGGTGTCGGCGCTGGCCGACGAGCCGCGCAACTGGCTGCTCGTGGAAAGCCCGCTCTCGCAGGACGTGCAGGTCGTCGAAACCGCGACCCGCAAGGTCGTGAAGACTATCGATATCCGCGATCACACGGATGACGTCATGGGCTCGCCGGATGGACGTGTCTTCTACGTCGTGGCCCAGGACGACATGCGCAGCCCCTTCGGCTACCAGACCAACGAGAGCGGCAAGGTGATGGCTTTCGACAGCGCGACGCTGGCGCCCATCTGGTCGGTCGCGGTCGACGGCTCGCCCAACCACGTTTCGCGCTCGCCGGACGGCAAGCGCATCTACGTGCCGCTCTATACGCGCGATTGGCTGCTCGTCCTGAATGCCGCGGACGGCAGCATCGAGCAGTGGTGGCCCGCGACCATCGGCAACCACGTGACCGAGGTCTCGAAGGACGGCACGCGCCTCTACGTAGGCAACATGGTGAGCGACGCGATCTACGTCTATGACACCGCGACCGGGAAAGTGGCCATGTCGATCGACACCGGCGAGTCCGTGCGGCCGGTCGTACTCGACGAGCCGCGCGGGCTTCTCTATTACCAGCTGTCACGCCTGCACGGATTCGAGGTGCGAAAGCTGGCGGACGGGTCGTTCGTGCGACGGGTCGAGCTGCCGCCGCTCGAGAAGGGTGTTCCGAAGCCGGGTGCCAACCTCGCTGCACGCCTCGCCGACATGGAGGGAGCCGCGGCCTGGCCTTACACCTACAACCACGGACTCGCGATGACGAGGGACGGCCGGCACCTCGTCGCGGTGGCGACGGTCGCGAACTACGTCGCGATCTATGCGCTGCCGGAGTTCAAACTGAAGGGCATCGTGCCGGTGGGCGGGAGCCCGAATTGGGTGGTCTGCGACCCCGAAGGCAAGTTCGCCTACGTGACGAATCCCAAGGACGATTCCGTGTCAGTGATCGACATCGAGGGCGTGCGCGAGGTCGCGCGCATCCCGGTCGGCAAGGGCCCGAAGCGTATCGCCTTCAGCGTCGAGTGACGCGGCGCGCGAGCCACACCGCGCCGCCGGCCGCCAGCAGCCAGCCGAGCCAGGTCGGGCGCATGGCGAACGAGAGCCACATTACGCCGCCGAGGAAGATGACGCCTGCGGCGAAGAGCGAGTCGCTCCGGCGCCGATCGCGCCGCAGCTCCGCGCGGAGCCGGTCGAGCGATTCCGTCTCCGTCCGCACGACGAGCTCGTCGTCATAGGCGCGCCGGATCGCGCGCCGCGCGATCACGGGCAGGACCTTGATGGCCTCGGCAATGTCCGGCCAGTGGTCGCGAAGGCTCCCGATCAGGGTGCGTGGGCTTGCGCGCTCGCGCATCCAGTCGCGCAGGATCGGCAGCGCCGTCTTCCAGAGGTCGAGCTCCGGGTAGAGCTGGCGTCCGAGCCCCTCGATGTTGAGCAGTGTCTTCTGCAGCAGGATGAGCTGCGGCTGCACCTGCATCTGGTAGCGGCGCGCGATCTCGAAGAGGTGCAGCAGCACGACGCCGAACGAGATGTCCTTGAGCGGCTTGTCGAAGATGGGCTCGCAGACGGTGCGCACGGCCGACTCGAGCTCGTCCACGCGCGTGCCGGCCGGCACCCAGCCGCTCTCGAGGTGCAGGACAGCCACCTTGCGGTAGTCGCGCTCGAAGAAAGCGAGGAAGTTGCCGGCGAGGTAGAGCTGGTCGCGCGGGTCGAGCGTGCCGACGATGCCGAAATCGACGGCCGCGTAGCGCGGGTTCTTCGGGTCGCTGACGTCCACGAAGATGTTGCCGGGATGCATGTCGGCGTGGAAGAAGTTGTGCCGGAACACCTGCGTGAAGAAGATCTCGACGCCGTTCTCGGCGAGCTTCGGGATGTCCGTGCCGAGCTCCCTGAGGCGCGCGACCTCGGAGATCTGCACGCCGCGGATGCGCTCCATCACCATGACGTCCTGGCGGCAGAGGTCCCAGTAGACCTCGGGCACGTGCAGCATCGCGCTGCCGGCGAAATTGCGCTTGAGCTGCGAGGCGTTGCCGGCCTCGCGCATGAGGTCGAGCTCGTTCAGGATCGTCTTTTCGTACTCGGCGACGACCTCGCGCGGGCGGAGGCGCCGCGACTCGGGCCAGTACTCCTCGGCGAGGCCGGCGAGCGCGTGCAGCACTTGGAGGTCGAGGTCGATCGCGGCTCGCATGCCCGGGCGCAGCACCTTGACGACGACCTCGCGCCCGTCGGGGAGCGCGGCGGCATGCACCTGCGCGATCGACGCGGCCGCGAGCGGCGTGACTTCGAAGCTCCGGAAGAGCGCCGAGACGGGCCGGCCGAGCGAGGCCTCGATGCGCGCCTTGGCCCGCTCGCCGTCGAAGGGCGGCACGCGGTCCTGGAGCTTCGCGAGTTCGTCTGCGATGTCGGGCGGTAGGAGGTCGCGGCGCGTCGAGACGACCTGGCCGAACTTCACAAAGATGGGTCCGAGGTCCTCGAGCGCGCGACGCAGCCGCTCGCCGCGCGAGCCGCGTCGCCGCTGGAACCAGGTCCAGGGCGAGAGCCAGAACACGAAGCGCAGCGGCCGGTAGAGATGGGTCGCGCGGACGTAGTCGTCGAGCCCGTAGCGCACCAGCACGCGATGGATCGTGAGGAGACGCCCGGCCACGCGCGAAGAGATCACCGGGCGCCCTGCGTGCGTTCGGCGGCCGAGATCCGCGTCTCGAGGCGGTCGACCGCCTCACGCAGTCGATCGACGCCTTCCAGGAATTCGTCGACCTCGAGGCGCACGGGCAGGTCGCGGCTCTCCTCGGTGAGGTACTCGCCGAGGTTTCTCGCAAAGGCGTCGCCGGCGCGGCGGCCGAAATCGAGGGCGTCGCGGGCGAATCCCGCGAGGTAGTGCGCGGCGACGTCGCCGGTGACGCGCGACAGCTCCTCCTCGAAGTCCGGCCTTGCGGCGCGGAGCAGGCGACGGAAGCCTTCCGCGATCTCCGCATCGCCGCGCACGTCCATCCCGCCTGCGCGAATCGACTGCGTCGCCTCGCCGGTCGCGAGGCGCAGGAACGAAAGCGGCGTGCCCTCGATCACGGCCTCGGCCGCTTCGTCGGCGGCCGGTCGCAGGGAGAGCGTGTCGGTGGTCGCCGCAAGCCGCACGCGGAACGGGGTCGCCGCGAACCGGAGTTCCATCGAGCGGCCGTCGAGCTCCGCGAGCAGCGCGCGCGCGCGGCCGGAGGCCGCGATCTGGCGGTTGAGTGCGCGCTCGAAGGGGCGCAGGAGCTCGGGATTCATGCCGGGCCTAGTGCACGATGCCGACGTGCAGCGCGACGATGCCGGCCGCGAGGTTGTGCCAGCGGCACTCGTCGAAGCCGGCGTCGCGGATCATCGCGGCGAGCGTTTCCTGGTCCGGGTGCAAGCGGATCGACTCCGCGAGGTAGCGGTAGCTCGCCGCGTCGTCGGCGACCATCGCGCCGAGCCGCGGCAGGATGTTGAAGGAGTAGGCGTCGTAGGCGGGGCGGAGCGCGTCGATCGTCGGCTTCGAGAACTCCAGCACGAGCAGCCTGCCACCGGGACGCAGGACGCGCCGCATCGAGGCGAGCGCCGCGGCCTTGTCAGTAACATTGCGTAGCCCAAACCCGATCGTCACGCAGTCGAAGCTGCGGTCGGCGAACGGTAGGCTCTCGGCGTTCGCGATGACGAAGGCGACCTCGCGCGCGATGCCGCGGTCGATGAGCCGGTCGCGGCCGCGCGCGAGCATCTCGCGGTTGATGTCCGTGAGGACGGCGAGCCCCTCGCGCCCGACCTGGCGTGCGAGTCCCGCGCCGAGGTCGCCGGTGCCCGAGGCGACATCCAGCGCGCGCTGTCCCGGCCGCAGCCCGGTCTGCGCAAGCGCGAACCGCTTCCAGAGCCGGTGCAGGCCGCCCGACATGAGGTCGTTCATCAGGTCGTAGTTCGAGGCGACCGAGTCGAATACGCCGCGCACCCGCGCGGTCTTTTCCGCCGGGGTGACCTTCTCGAAGCCGAAATCGACGGTTTTCACGGGAACCCGATTTTACGGGGTCCGGCCGTCATTCGCCGAACTCTGGGGTCAGTGGGCTGCCTTGAAGTCCCAGGATCCCGTAAAGGAGTGCACTCCCATGACGATGGGCGTGGCGGTGCGACCGACGACTCCATCATTCGTGATCTGTCCTTCCTGACGTCCGATTACGATGCCAGCGTCATTCACGACGACGGCCTGCTTTCCCCCTCCCGGAACGGGCATCGGAAAGCCGGGCGCCGCATGGATGGAGCAATTCTGGGTGGCCTGAAATTGGAGATACATGCTGATCATCCCGAGCATCAGGCGATAACGCCCGTCCGCGGCGATCTCGAGAGTCAAATATTGCAGCGCTTCGGGTGGAAGTCCCTTGATTTGGAATGTCTTGGAACCCTCGACTTTGCAACTGCCCGCGATGCTTTTGCCGGCGGAAACCGCCTGCACCGCAATTTCACCGTCCTTGGGCACCAGGATCGTCGATGACATGTCGCCGAACGTACCGTCGTGTGGCGAGTCCTGCTTTGGCGCCCACAACACGCGGCCCGTTATCCGGTAGTTTGCATTCATGCCGACGCCGTAAGCGGCACCTGTCACCGCTGTGACCCCGTCTTGTGCGAACTCGCCCTCCAGCGTCAGTTCGCATCCGCAGGTTTCATCGCCTTGAAACGCCCCTCCCATCGCATTTATCCAGTCGTGACCCAGCCCCATCAATGCCGCGTGCGATATGGAGGGAGGTGCGGGCGCCGTGTCGTAGACATCCGGGTCCAGTCCACGATCGCCCTTGAACGCCGTTCCGCCGAAATTATTGCCGCCATTGTCGTCTTCCAGATGACCAACGAAATGCTCGGCGGTCTGGGTTGATCGCTTGATCTGCTTGCACAACGTCGGCGCATCCTTGCCGACGAACGACAGAAATCCCGGCGCCGTCATCCACACGGACTTGGAACCGTCTCGCCGTGGGGCCAGGTTGTTGTGACAATCCGCGCATTCGTTCTCGATCAGTAGCGTGCCATCCGGTGCCCGGTCACGCTGTCGCTGAATACGTCCACCACCGTGGGCGCTTGTGGATGCCGGAACGTTTTCATCCTCCGGATCGGGGCCAGTCCCATCAATGAAGGGATTGACTCCGCCATGGCAATTTGCGCAGCGTGGTTCCCGCGTCAGGAACGACGCGATCGGCTCGAATGCGTGAATCGAATCCGTTTGCTGCTTGAAATCGAGTGGACAGGCAGCCTTGTTCTGCGCCACCGCGGACCCAGTGACGACTCCGGTCACGCACAGTAAAACGACCTGCCAGCGTGCCACCATCAATAGGCAATATACGCCTGCTCGTGCAGGTCAGTCGGGAGGCTTTCGCTCGTAGCCGAGTTTCTCGCAGCGTTCGAGGTAGCGCGCCCACTTGCGGTCATATTGCTCGCCGAGCTCGCGCAGGTACGCCCAGGTGTAGAGGCCCGTGTTGTGGCCGTCGTCGAAGTGCAGTCGGACGGCGTACACGCCGACCGGCTCTACCTGCGTGATGCGGACGGCTTCCTTGGCGAGCTCGAGCTTGCCTTCGCCGCCGCCGTGCCCCCGCACCTCGGCCGAGGGCGAGTAGACGCGGAGGTACTCGAAGGGCAGGGCATGCGTCGCGCCGTCCGGCCAGCTCACCTCGACGGCGCGGACTTTCGGCCTGACCGTGATGTCCGTCGGCGCATGCATCAGAGGATGTAGCGCGAAAGATCTTCGTCCTTCGCGAGCGCACCGAGGTGGCGATCCACGAACTCGGCGTCGACCGCGATGGTCGTGCCGTCCTTGTCCGCGGCCTCGTACGAGACCTGTTCGAGCAAGCGCTCCATCACGGTGTGCAGGCGGCGCGCGCCGATGTTCTCGGTCCTCTCATTGACCGACCAGGCAATCTCCGCAATGCGGCGGATGCCATCCTTCGAGAACTTCACGCTCACGCCTTCGGTCGCGAGCAGCGCCGTGTATTGCGCGCAGAGCGAGGCATCGGGCTCGGACAGGATGCGCTCGAAGTCGCCGACGGTGAGCGCGTCCAGCTCGACGCGGATCGGCAGTCGCCCCTGGAGCTCCGGGATGAGGTCCGAAGGCTTCGCCATGTGGAAGGCGCCGGACGCGATGAAGAGCACGTGGTCGGTCTTCACCATCCCGTACTTGGTGGTGATCGTGCAGCCCTCGACGAGCGGCAGGAGGTCGCGCTGCACGCCCTCGCGCGAGACGTCCGCGCCCATCGTCTCCGTGCGGCGGCAGATCTTGTCGATCTCATCGATGAAGACGATGCCGTTCTGCTCGGCGTTCGCGAGCGCGCGAGTCTTCAGCTCCTCCTCGTTGACCATCTTGGCGGCTTCCTCGTCCGTGAGCGCCTTGAGCGCGTCGCGGATGCGGAGCTTGCGGCTCTTGGTGCGGCCGCCGCCCATGTTCTGGAACACCTGGTGGAGCTGCTGGGTCATCTCCTCCATGCCCGGCGGGCCCATGATCTCGAGGCTGGTCGGCATCGCGCGCAGCTCGATCTCGATCTCGCGATCGTCGAGTTGGCCCTCGCGCAACATCTTGCGGAATTTCTGGCGCGTCTCGTCGCCGTTCGAGAGCTTCGGCAGCATCGCGTCGAGGATGCGCTCCTCGGCGGCGTCGATCGCGCGCGGGCGGACCTTGGACATCTCCTCCTCGCGCGTCAGCTTGACGGAGACGTCGACCAGCTCCTTCATGATCGAGTCCACCTCGCGGCCGACGTAGCCGACCTCGGTGAACTTCGTGGCCTCGACCTTGATGAAGGGCGCGCGCGCGAGCTTCGCGAGCCGGCGCGCGATCTCGGTCTTGCCGACGCCGGTCGGCCCGATCATCAGGATGTTCTTCGGCGTGATCTCCTGGCGGAGCGGCTCCTCGACCTGCATGCGCCGCCAGCGGTTGCGGAGCGCGATTGCGACGGAGCGCTTCGCTGCGGCCTGGCCGATGATGTGCTTGTCCAGTTCCTGGACGATCTCGCGGGGGGTCATCGTCTCCATGTCAGCCCGTCGCCAGCTCGTCGATGACGAAATTGCGGTTCGTGTGGATGCAGATGTCGGCGGCGATTCCGAGCGAGCGCTCGACGATCTCGCGGGCGGAGAGCTGCGTGTTTGCGGCGAGTGCGCGGGCGGCGGCGAGTGCGTACGAGCCGCCGGAACCGATGGCCATGACCGCGTCCTCGGGCTCGATGACGTCGCCGTTGCCGGAAATGATGAAGGAGGCCTGCTTGTCGGCGACGCAGAGGAGGGCCTCGAGGCGCCGGAGCGCGCGGTCGGTGCGCCAATCCTTCGCGAGCTCGATCGCGGCGCGCGTCAGGTTCCCGTACTTCTCGAGCTTGCCCTCGAAGCGCTCGAACAGCGTGAAGGCATCCGCCGTGCCGCCGGCGAAGCCCGCGAGGACCTTGTCGCCGTAGAGGCGGCGAACCTTCTTCGCGTTGCCTTTCATGACGGTGTTGCCGACCGTCACCTGGCCGTCGCCGCCCATGGCGACGGTCCCGCCGCGGCGCACCGACAGGATCGTCGTGCCGTGCGGATCGAACTCGGATTTGTTCATGGGATCAGCTACTTGCGCCTTTTCGCCCGCGGATGAGATTCGTCGTAGATGCGGGCCAGGTGCTGGAAATCAAGGTGCGTGTACACCTGTGTCGTACTGATGTCGGCGTGGCCAAGAAGTTCCTGGACGCCGCGCAGGTCGCGGCTCGATTCGAGCAGGTGGGTCGCAAACGAATGCCGCAGCAGGTGCGGATGCACCGGCACGTTGAGGTCGCTGCCCGCGGCCCAGCGGCCGATGCGGCGCTGGATCGCGCGCGTGCCGAGGCGCCGGCCGTTCTGGCCGACGAACAGGGCGCCGGCGCCGTCCTTCACGAGCGACTTGCGTTCGCCGAGCCAGGCGCGGAGCGCCGCAACGGCCTTGCCGCCGACCGGAAGCACGCGCGTCTTCGAGCCCTTGCCGAGCACGCGCACGGTGCGGTCGGCCAGGTCGAGGTCGGTGACGTCGAGTCCCGCGAGCTCCGAAAGGCGCAGGCCCGATGAATAGAGCAGCTCCAGAATCGCGAGGTCGCGGCAGGAGAGCGCATCGGTCGGCTTGCGCGCGAGGAGCGTCGCGACCTGGTCGACGTCCAGCGTCTTCGGCAGGCGCTTGGCCGCCTTCGGCGCGCGGATGTCAGCGGCCGGGTTCGAGTCCAGCACCTGTTCGCGGATCAGGTAGTTGAAGAATCCGCGGAGCGCCGACAGGCGCCGCTGCACGCTGCGCGGATTCAGGCCGTCGCGGTGCTCGCGCGCGGCGAAGGTGCGGATGTGGAAATTGTCGAGCTGCTTCCAGGCGGGAATCTTCTCGCCATCGCAGTACGCGACGAGCGCGGCGAGGTCACGCTGGTAGGCGGCTTCCGTATGGGGCGACAGGCGACGCTCGGTCCTGAGGTGGGCCAGGTAGCGCCCGATCCATGCGGCCGCCTTCGACTGCATCAGTCCCCGGCGAGTGCGGCGGCGATCAGCTCTCCGACGTGCGCGAGGAAGTCCGTGCTCATGGTCGGGTTGAAGCGGTGGGTGTCGTGCGACCCGCAAGCGAGGAGGCCGAGGCTCCCCTTGACGCCGAGCGGCACGAGCGCGACCGAACCGACCTCCGGCGCGTCCGCGCCGAACAGGAACTCGCGCTGCGAGTCCCGGAGCTGGCCGCAGCGCGGCTTGCCGGCACTGAACAGCGTCTCGAAGGAGCGCAGCTCCGGCGTTTCGGCCGGGACGATGCGCAGGAACCGGCTCTCGGCGAGACCCTGCGGCGCCCGCGCCGTCGTCAGCACCAGCACCGACTGGCCGGCCCCGAAATCCTCGCGCAGCGCCGACTCGATCGCCGCGATCCGGGCCGCGTTGTCGCGCGCGCTGATCAGGCGGCGCGCCATGGCGAGCACGCGGCTGCCGAGCGCGTCGTTCTCGCGCGCGACGTCGACGAAATCCTTCACCTTGTGCTCGAGCTGCCGGTTGCGCTCGCGCAGCACCTCAGCCTGGCGCTCGAGCAGGGAGACGGTGGACGGGCCGCCACGCGAATCCGGAAGCCGGATTTTCGCGAGCAGCTGCGCGTGGCGATCGAAGAACTCGGGTGTCGCGGACAGGTAAGAGGCGACGGCGGACTCGTCGATCTCTGCGATCTCGACGCCGCGCACCGGTCTTGTCGTCATATCTTCACTTCTCCCTCGAATGCTCGTTCCGCCGGCCCGGTCATCCAGATCGGCTCCCCTGGTCCAGCCCATTGTATGTCGAGACGGCCGCCCGGGAGGTCCACTCGCACATTTTCGTCGAGGAGGCCGTGCCGGCGTCCGACCGCGACCGCGGCGCAGGCGCCGGTGCCGCAGGCGCGGGTCTCGCCCGTGCCCCGCTCGTGCACCCGGAGCCGAACGTGACCCCGGTCCACGACTTCCATGAATCCGACATTCGTGCGCTTCGGAAAGCGCGGATGGTGCTCGATTGCCGGCCCGAGGCGGGCAACCGGCGCGTCGGCGACGGCGGGCACGCGCATCACGGCGTGCGGGTTGCCGACCGAGACGGCGCCAATCTCGACCTCGCTCGCGCCGACGGACAGCGGATAGACATAAGCTTCCCCGCTCGCCTCGAAGGGGAGCGAGGCGGGATCGAAGTTGGGCACGCCCATCGTGACGGAGACCTGCTCGCCCTTCATCCGGGTCTGGACGAGGCCGCCGGTGCTGTCGAGTACGAGCTCGCCGCCGGATTTGCCGTCACGTTCGCGGATGAACCGGGCGATGCAGCGCGCGCCGTTGCCGCACTGCTCGACCTCGCGCCCGTCGGCGTTGAAGATTCGGTAGAAGACCGCGGTGCCGGGCTTGCGCGCCGGCTCCAGCATCAGGGCCTGGTCGAAGCCGATGCCCGTATAGCGGTCGGCGAGGCGGCGGAAGACGTCGGCTGACGGAGCGCCACCGGCGGGTGCGTCGAAGATGATGAAGTCGTTTCCAAGCCCATGCATCTTCGTGAAGCGCATGCCCCTGATTCTACCGGTAAAATACAGCGTGGCCAGCAGGAGTCCCCGCGTGGGTTTCGTGAGCCTCGGGTGCCCCAAGGCACTCGTGGACTCCGAGCGCATCCTCACGCAGCTTCGCGCCGAGGGCTATGAGGTCGCGCCCACCTACGACGCGGCCGACCTCGTCGTCGTCAACACCTGCGGATTCATCGACGACGCCGTGCACGAGTCGCTCGACGCCATTGGCGAGGCGCTCGCGCAGAACGGGCGCGTGATTGTCACCGGCTGCCTCGGCGCGAAGCCCGAGAAGATCACCGAACGCCACCCGGCGGTGCTCAAGGTCACCGGCCCTCACGCCTACGAGGAAGTCGTCGGCGCGGTGCACGAGCACCTGCCGCCGAAGCACGACCCGTTCATGGACCTCGTGCCGCCGCAGGGCGTGCGTCTCACGCCGCGGCACTACGCCTATCTCAAGATTTCCGAGGGCTGCAATCACCGCTGCCGCTTCTGCATCATTCCCTCGATGCGCGGCGACCTCGCGAGTCGCCCGATCGGTCAGGTGCTGAACGAGGCGATTCGCCTCAAGAACGCCGGCGTGCGGGAGCTCCTCGTGATCTCGCAGGACACGAGCGCCTACGGTGCCGATCTCAAGTACCGGGCCGAGCCTTGGGGAAGCCGCGAGATCAAGAGCCGCTTCATCGACCTCGCGCGCGAGCTCGGCGAGCTCGGTCCCTGGGTACGCCTGCATTACGTCTATCCGTATCCGCACGTGGACGAGGTCATCCCGCTCATGGCGGAGGGCAAGGTGCTGCCCTACCTCGACGTGCCGTTCCAGCATGGGAGCCCGCGCATCCTGAAGCTGATGCGTCGGCCCGCACACGCGGTGAACACGCTCGCGCGCATCCGGCGCTGGCGCGAACAGCTCCCGCAGCTGACGATCCGCAGCACCTTCATCGTTGGCTTCCCGGGCGAGACCGAGGATGACTTCCAGGTCATGCTTGACTGGCTCGAGGCCGCCGAGCTCGATCGGGTCGGCTGCTTCCGCTACTCGCCGGTCGAAGGCGCCGCCGCGAATGCGCTGCCGGACCCGGTGCCGGACGAGGTGAAGGAAGAGCGCTGGCACCGCTTCATGCAGGCTCAGCAGAAGATCAGCGCGCGCCGCCTGGCGGCCCGCGTCGGCAGGACGATGCGCGTGCTTGTCGACGCTGTCGAGGACAAGACCGCGATCGCGCGAAGCGAGGCGGATGCGCCGGAGATCGACGGCGTCGTCCGTATCCGAGGCCGCGGGGCCGCTGCGCTGCCGGTCGGCGAGTTCGCCGACGTCGTGATCATGGCGGCGTCGGAGTACGACCTCGAAGCGCGGGTCGCCTGAATGATCGTCGATCCGCCCACCCTGCGCGCCATCCGAGCCGACATTACGACGCTTGCGGTCGACGCGATCGTCAACGCCGCCAATGAGTCGCTGCTCGGCGGCGGCGGCGTCGATGGTGCCATCCACCGCGCGGCGGGACCGGAGCTCCTCGCCGAGTGCCGCCGCATCGGCGGCTGCGCGACCGGCGATGCAAAGATGACTTCGGCCTACCGCCTGCCAGCGCGGCACGTGATTCACACCGTCGGGCCGATTTGGCGCGGCGGCGACCGCAACGAGCCGGAGCTGCTTGCGTCGTGCTATCGCCGTTCGCTCGAGATCGCGGAGGTGGCCGTCTGCACGACCATCGCATTTCCGTCGATCAGCACCGGCGTCTATGGCTATCCCGTGAAGCCGGCGGCGCGGATTGCGGTCGAGACCACGCGGGAGTTCCTCCACTACGCCCGGCGCCTCCGCGAGGTGATCTTCTGCTGCTTCTCGGCCGCCGATCTCGCGGTCTACGAAGAGGTGCTTCGCGCATGATCGATGGAGACGGGGTGCCGACGATCGACGCGCCACGCTTGCGGCTGCGCCAGCTCGTGGAGGCGGACGTTGAAGGCCTGTTCGAAGTCTTCTCGGACCGCGAGATGATGCGTTACTGGTCATCGCCCGCCATGACGGATCGCGGGGAGGCGGAAGCCCTGCTCATGCGGGTTTACCGGCAGTTCGCGGAGAAGTCCGGCTTCCAATGGGGCGTCGAGCGCAAGAAGGATGGCCGGCTCCTCGGCACCTGCACGATCTTCCACATCCACGCGAAGAACCGCTGTGGCGAGATCGGCTACGCGCTCAGGAGCGAGCACTGGAGAAAAGGCTACATGGGCGAGGCGCTCCAATCGCTCCTCGACTATGTGTTCGGCCCGATGAACCTCCGCCGCCTCGAGGCGGACGTCGATCCGCGGAATGCCGCCTCGCTGGCGATCCTCGGCAAGCTCGGCTTCCGGCACGAGGGATTGCTGCGCGAGCGCTGGGACGTCGAGGGCGACATCCAGGACTCGGTGTTCCTCGGACTGCTGAGCCGCGAGTGGAAGGCCCGGCGCGCATGAGCGCAATCCAAATCGTGCCGTTCCAGCGTGAATATGCCGCAGATTTTCGCCGGCTCAACTTCGCCTGGATCGAGCGCCTGTTCAAGGTCGAGGCGGCAGATCTCAAGGTGCTCGATGACCCCGAGCGAGCGATCATCGCGAAGGGCGGCATGATCTTCTTCGCTCTCGACGGGGAGGCTGTCGTCGGCACGGTCGCCATGGTGCGCGTGTCGGACGAGCGATATGAGCTCGCCAAGATGGCGGTTGCAACGACGCACCAGCGGCGCGGCATCGGCGAGATGCTCGGCGCGGCCGGAGTTCAGTGGGTCGCGAAGCAGGGCGGACGCTCGGTTTTCCTCCAGTCGAACACCAAGCTTGACAATGCGCTGCGCCTTTACGAGCGCTTGGGATTCCGTCGCGCGGTCGATCCCGACCATACGGAATACGCGCGCTGTGACATCTACATGGAATTGCCAATCCCGGCGGGCCGAGGTTAAGTAAGCCATGCACAAGAGCCGGCTCGCGGGATTCATCATCGACTGCCGCACGGAAGACCTCCACGGTGCGGCGCGCTTCTGGTCGAAGGCGCTCGGCATGGCGACCGAGATCCTGCCGGGCCAGGAGGGCGACAGCTACGTCAAGCTGAAAGTCCCGGACGAGCGGCTGCACATCGAAGTGCAGACCGTCGACCATGACAGCCGCGTGCACCTCGACATCGAGGCCGACGACATCGAGGCTGAAGTTCGGCGTCTCGAGCAGCTCGGCGCGAAGCGCATCAAGAAGGTCCAGACCTGGGTGGTCATGGAAGCGCCGACTGGCCAGCGCTTCTGCGTCGTGCGTCCCCAGAACAAGGACTTCGACCAGAACTCCAACCGCTGGGACTGACATGGCCGTTCCTTTCGTGAAGGTCTGCTGCATCGCGGATCTCGGCGAGGCGCGCCTCGCAGTCGGCGCGGGCGCATCCGCGATCGGGCTGGTCTCGGCGATGCCGAGCGGCCCCGGGCCGATCCCGGAGGCGGCGATCACCGCCATCGCGGCCGCTGTGCCGCGACCGACCGAGACTTTCCTGCTCACGTGCCTGGTCGACGCCGAGGAAATCGCCGCACAGCAGCGCCGCTGCGGTACGACGGCCGTGCAGCTCGTCGATGCGGTTGCCGAGCCGGAGCTCCGGCGACTGCGGAAACTGCTTCCCGACACGCGGCTCGTGCAGGTAATCCAAGTGACCGGCCCGGAGTCCGTCGACGAAGCGCGGGCCTTGGCGCCGCTCGTCGACACGCTCCTGCTGGACTCCGGCAACCCGCGGCTGGCGGTCAAGGAACTGGGCGGCACGGGCCGCGTCCACGACTGGAACACGAGCCGCCGCATCGTCGATAGCGTCGGCGTGCGCGTGCTGCTAGCAGGCGGGCTCAATCCTGGCAACGCACGCGAGGCCTTCGAGCGAGTCCGGCCCGCAGGCCTCGACGTCTGCAGCGGATTGAGGCCCAATGGCCGCCTGGACGCGGACAGGCTCCGCGGCTTTTTCAACGCACTCCACTGATGGGGGAGACACCATGATCGGGTATGCATGCGTGGGCACGAACGACTGGAATCGCGCGCTGGGGTTCTATGACGCGCTGATGACTGACCTCGGCGCCAGGCGCGTCATGGACTACGGGACCTTCGTCGCCTGGAAACAGGCTGAAGGGAAGCCGGGCTTTGCGCTGGTGCAGCCGTACAACAAGCAGCCGGCGACGGTCGGCAATGGCTGCATGGTCGCGTTCGAGGTGAAGAGCCCGGCACAGGTTGACTCGCTTTACAAGAAGGCGATATCGCTCGGCGCGACAGACGAGGGCCCGCCCGGCGACCGCGGCGACAACTACTATGGCGCCTACTTCCGCGACCTCGACGGCAACAAGCTCAACTTCCATTGCTGGACATGACGCGGAAGGCGTTCTCGATCTCGACGTTCGCCTCGTGGGCGGACATGGACGCGAACGCCCACATGGCGAACTTCGCTTACCTCACGAAGTGCGTGGACGCGCGCATGGGCTTCTTCAAGGAGCACGGCTTCCCGGTGACCGAGTTCGCGAAGCGGCGCATCGGCCCGGTCGTGCGCCGCGATGAGCTCGAGTACTTCCGCGAGATCGGGCTGCTGGAGCCGATCACCGTGACGCTCGAGCTCGCCGGCCTCGCGGCCGACGGGTCGCGCTTTCGCCTCCGCAACGAGATCCTGAACGGCGACGGCAAGCTCACCGCACGCATCACGAGCGAGGGCGGCTGGCTCGACCTCGTGAAGCGCAAGCT
>DATJFN010000063.1:0-12668 GCA_035495635.1 Steroidobacteraceae bacterium
CGAGACTTCGACGGGCGACCTCTCGGAAGTGCGGAGCCTCCGCGATACGGATCCGGCGCGCACGGCGGTTACGTCGACGCGCGAGAATTGCCTCGGCACAACCTGCCCGGCGTATGGCCGCTGCCACGTGGTCGCGGCGCGCCGCGAAGCGCAGGCCGCCGATATCGTCGTCGTCAACCATCACCTGTTGCTCGCAGATCTCGCGATGAAGGACGAGGGCTTCGGCGAGCTCCTGCCGGGCGCCGAGGCCGTGATCCTCGACGAGGCGCACCAGGTGCCGGAGATCGCCGCACAGTTCTTCGGCCGCGAGTTCTCGGCACGCCAGGCGGCGCTCTTCGTGCGCGATGCGCTGGCCGAACTGTCGAGGGTCGGCCTCGCGGTCAGCTCATTGCGCGAGCGTCTCGCATCGCTCGAGGGCGCGGTGTCCGAGGCCGGGGCGACCGTGGCCGGGACGGCCGGCCGGATCGACTGGCCGGAGGCGCCGGAGTCCTTCATCGTGGCGCTCGAGCGATTGCACGAGGCCTTGGATGCGGTGGGCCAAGAGCTGCAAGCTGCCGATCCGGAGGATGCGGGCCTGCGCCAGGCGGCACGGCGCGCGGCAAAGCTTGCGGACACGCTGGAGTCGATTATCGACGCGGGCCCGGAAGCGGGCCTGCGCTGGGTCGAGGCGACGCGTGGTGCCTTCACGCTGGCGTTTACGCCGTTCGAAGTCGCGGCACGGCTCGGCGAGCTGATGCGCGCCCAGGGCGGCGCCTGGATCTTCACGTCCGCGACGCTGGCCGTCGGCGAAGACTTCTCGCATTTTCTCGGTCGCATCGGGGCGCCGACCGCGCACTCCGTCCGGATCGAGAGCCCGTTCGACTTCGAGAGCCAGGCGCAGATCTACCTGCCGCAGGGCTTGCCCGACCCGGCAAGTCCCAGTTACACAGCCCGCGTCGTCGAGGCGGCGCTGCCGCTCGTCGAGGCCGCGGGCGGGCGCAGCTTCCTCCTGTTCACGAGTCACCGCGCATTGACCGAAGCGGCGCGCCTCCTCCGCGAGCGCGAAGGATTTCGCGATCGCTACCCGATGCTCGTGCAGGGCGAAGCGCCCCGCGAGTCGCTGCTCGCCCGTTTCCGCGAGCTCGGCAATGCCGTGCTACTCGGGACGGCGAGCTTCTGGGAAGGCGTGGACGTCCGCGGGCACGCGCTCGCGGTCGTCGTGATCGACAAGCTGCCGTTCGCGGCGCCGGAGGACCCGCTCCTCAAGGCGCGTCTCGAGGGCATTCGGCGGCGCGGCGGCAATCCATTCCATGAATTCCAGCTTCCGCAGGCCGTGCTGTCGCTCAAGCAGGGATTTGGCCGCCTGATCCGCGACCGCGAGGACTTCGGCGTCGTCGTGCTCTGCGACCCGCGGCTGCGCTCACGCGGCTATGGGCAGCTCTTCCTCGCGTCCCTGCCGCCCGCGCCCGTGGTGACGGACGGCAAAGAAGCGGCGTCCTTCCTGCGACGCCGGCTCGCGCGCGCGGGCCTCTCGCTTCCCGCGGTTCTCGAGGCATGAAAATCCTCGCGCTCGACGCGGCGACCGAGGCGTGCTCCGCGGCGCTCCTTTCCGGCGATTCGATGGACGAACGATTCGAGGTGATCGGGCGCGGTCACGCCGACCGGCTGCTGCCGATGGCGGACGAGCTGCTGCGAGCCGAGGGCCTCGCGCCACGCGACCTAGACGCGGTCGCATTCGGCCGCGGGCCGGGCGGATTCACTGGAATACGAATCGCTGCGGGACTCGCACAAGGGCTTGCCGCCGGGAGCGGGCGACCGATCGTGCCCGTCAGCAACCTCGCCGCCGTGGCCGCAGGCGTGGCGCGGGAAACACAGGCCAGGCGGGTCCTCGTCTGCATGGATGCGCGGATGGGACAGGTGTACTGGGCTGCGTTCGATTGCGAAGGAGAAGCTCCGTTCGCGGTCACGGAAGAACGCCTCGCCGAGCCTGCCGCGGTCAGCCTGCCTGAAGGCACGAACTGGGTCGGCGCGGGCCACGGATTTTCCGCTTATCCCGGGATCGCCCGGCGACTTGGGAGCTCGCTCGCCGGGATCGACGACGCGCGCTTGCCGCGGGCCCGGGACATCGCGCGCATCGCGTTTGCCGAATTTGCCGCAGGCAGACAACTCGCCGCCAAGTGCGGGATTCCGGTCTACCTGCGCGACGACGTGGTGCACAGGCGCTGACGCCGGCAATGTCATAATTCCTCAACAATGAGCCGTCACGCTAACCGACTACGCATGGCGGACACCCGTATCCTGGTGGTCGAGGACGAGCAGCCAATCCGCGACCTGATCGCGTTCGGGTTGCGCCGCGCCGGCTGTGACGTCGCGCTCGCCGAGCACAGCCAGGCGGCGCTCGCGAGCATCGGCGACCGCCGCCCGGACCTCGTGCTCGTCGACTGGATGCTGCCGGACATGAGCGGGCTCGAGCTCGTCCGCCAGTTGCGCCGCGACAGCAATACGCGCGACATTCCCATCATGATGCTGACCGCAAGGGCCGAGGAGGCCGACCGCGTGGCGGGTCTCGACAGCGGCGCGGACGACTACCTCACGAAGCCGTTCTCGGCGCGTGAGCTCCTGGCGCGGATCCAGGCGATCCTTCGCCGCAGTGCCCCGGCCGGCGATGCCGACCGCGTCAACGTCGAAGGACTGACTCTCGACCAGGCGGGACACCGGCTCGTCGCGGAAGGCAAGACCGTGCCGCTCGGCCCGACGGAATACCGCCTTCTCGCATTCCTCATGACGCACCCGGATCGGGTCTACTCGAGGGGGCAGCTGCTCGATCGCGTCTGGGGCGGGAACGTCTACGTCGAGGAGCGGACGGTCGACGTCCACATCCGGCGCCTGCGCAAGTCGCTCGAGCCGTCCGGTTTCGACCGCTTCGTGCAGACCGTCCGCGGGGCCGGCTACCGGTTTTCGGCCCAGCAGGACTGAGCGATGTGGCCGGCCTGGTCGTTCGCGCTCGTCCGCCTGGCGGCGGCGGTCGGGATCGCAGTCCTGCTCGGCCTAATCACGGGGCGCATGGCGCTCTGGCTCACGGTTGTCCTGGGCGGCATTCTCGCCTGGCAGTTCGTCAACCTGTTCCGCCTGCAGCGCTGGCTGCGGCACCGCGCGCACGAGGACCCGCCCGACATCGGCGGCGTGTGGGGCGACGTGATCGCGGTGATCAACCGCATCTACCGCCGCAAGCAGTTCCACAAGCGTCGAGTCACCCAGCAGTTCCGCGAGTTCCGCCGGCTTTCGGCGGCGCTGCCGGACGGCGTGCTGCTGCTCACGGCGCATCGCGAGATCCGCTGGTTCAACCGGACCGCCGCGGAGCTTCTCGGCCTGCGCCGCAAGGTTGACGTCGGCATCCCGATCGCCAACCTCGTGCGCGATCCCGAGTTTGCCGCCTACCTGCAGCGGCCGCACACGGGCCACGGCGTCGTGATACGCGTGCAGAGCGGCGAAGCCTGGCTAGCGCTCTTCGTGATCCCGGCCGGTGACCAGTACCTGATGCTCGTCCGTGACGTGACGCGCGAGGCCCGCCTCGAGCAGATGCGCAAGGACTTCGTCGCGAACGCCTCGCACGAACTCCGCTCGCCGCTCACCGTGGTCTCCGGCTACGTCGACGAGCTCGCGGAAGACCGGAGCCTGGGGCCGGAGTGGCGCGAGCCGGTCGCCGACATGCGCCGGCAGGCCCAGCGCATGCGCGAGATCGTCGAAGACCTCATCGAGCTCTCGCGGCTCGAGTCCAGCGCCGACGAGGCCGAAATGACGCCGGTCGACGTGCCCGCGCTGCTCGAGCGGCTGGTGCGCGAGGCGCGAACGGCAGCCGGCGGGAAGCCGCACTTCGAGCTCGATGTCGACTATGTGCTCGCACTTCGCGGCAGCGAAACCGAACTGCATTCGATCGCGTCGAACCTCATCACGAACGCCGTGAAATACACGCCCGCGGACGGAATGATCAGCGTGCGCTGGGGGCGCGAGACGGGCGGCGCCGCGCTCGTGGTGCGCGACACGGGAATCGGCATCGCACCGGAGCACCTGCCGCGCCTCACCGAACGTTTCTACCGCGTCGATCGCGCGCGTGCGCGTGCGAAGGGCGGTTCTGGCCTCGGCCTGTCCATCGTCAAGCACGCGCTGCAGCGACACGGCGGCCGACTCGAGATCACGAGCGAAGAGGGACGTGGCTCGGCGTTTACCGCGCACTTTCCCGCGCGGCGCATCCTGGCGCGTTCGGTCGCTGCAATAAAAGCTTCATAATCTACGACCATAATCCGGCGGCCTGCACTGCACCCCAGTGCGCGCACATTCCAACAAACCGGAGACGGCTCGTGAAAAAGTTCCTGATTCCCGGCGCGGCGGCGATGCTCATCGCGTCGCCGGCATTCGCGCAGCAGAAGCCTACGATGGACCAGATCATGAAGGAGCTGGAGGCGCTCAGCGGCCGAGTCGGCAGGCTGGAGCAGGACAATGCCCAGCTGCGGAACGAAAACGCCGACCTCAAGACGAGCAACGACAGGCTGCAAGCGGAGTCCGAATACCTGAAGGACAACGCCTCCGCGACGCGCAAGCAGCTCGCGGAGGAGGCGCCGCAGCTCGCGGATGCCGCGAAGATCGCGAAGGGCGCCGAGTGGGCCTCGCGCATCAGCTGGAAGGCCGACTTCCGCTATCGCCACGAGTTCGTCGATCCCGAGGAAGTGACCGCCGACCAGGTCCGCCAGCGTATCCGTGCGCGTTTCGCAATGACGGCGAAGATAAACGACACGCTGTCGGGCACCATCGGCGTTGCGACGAACGGCGGCACCGGCGACCCGCGCTCGACTAACCAGACGCTTGGCGACTCCTGGACCCGCAAGGGCATCGCGCTCGACCTCGCATATGTCGACTGGAAGCCGGTGGACAGCTTCGGCATGACTTTCGGCAAGATGCCGCAGCCCTGGTACAAGGTTTCCACCTACTTCTTCGACAACGACATCAACCCGGAAGGCATCGCGGCCAGGTTCGGCACCGGCCCGTTCTTCGCGAACGCCTTCGGCATGTGGCTCGGTGAGCGCAGCACGGCGAGCGACGCGTCGCTTCTCGGCGGCCAGTTCGGGTTCACGGGCCAGGTGGGCGGGGCCAAGCTCACCGGCGCCGTCGGCTACTTCGACGTCGGAGCGGTGGAAAGCGAGGTCGTGACCACCAACCTGGCGCTGCCCGGGTGCGTCGCCAACCCGGCGTTCTTCCTCGGGTCGGCTAACGGCAACACCACCACTACGGATGGCCTGGGCTGCACCGTGCTCGCAAACGACTTCAACATGGTCGAAGCAATCGCGAACGCAGAATTTACGGTGGCAAACCAGCCGCTGCAGATCTGGGCGCAGTACATCCAGAACAACGAAGCGGACGCCCACGATACGGGCTGGCTCGCGGGATTCAACTGGGGCAAGGCCAGCAACCCGAGGAGCTGGGAGTTCGGCTACGCCTACGGCGTCGTCGAGAAGGACGCCACTTTCGGCCAGTTCGTGGACTCCGACTTCGGCGGCGGCATCACGGACGTCGACGGCGGCATCTTCAAGATCGGCTTCGCGCCGGCCAAGAACTGGGTCCTGAACGGCACCTACTTCATGAACAGCCGCTTCGTCGATGTACCGACTTCCGCCGGCCTCAGCGACCAGTCCTACGACCGCTACCAGATCGACCTCAACTGGAAGTTCTGATCCGGTCAGCTGTCACGAAACTGCCATCGAACTGAAATATGCTGCATGAAAATGCAGCAAGGAGCTGAGAAACCCATGAAAGCCATTTCACTGTTGACGGCCGCGACGATTACGCTCGCGGGCCTCGCGCTCGCGCCCAGGGCGGCCGACGCGCAGGTGATCAAGATCGACGGCTCGAGCACGGTATTCCCGATCACCGAGGCGGTGGCCGAAGAGTTCCAGATCCAGAACCGCGGCAAGATCCGCGTGACGGTCGGCATCTCCGGCACGGGCGGCGGCTTCAAGAAGTTCTGCCGCGGCGAGACGGACATCTCCGATGCGTCCCGCCCGATCCTCGCGGCCGAGATGGAAACCTGCCGCGCGGCCGGCATCAAGTACTACGAGCTGCCGATCGCGTATGACGCGCTCACGGTCGTGGTCAACCCGCAGAACACCTGGGCCAATCAGCTGACGATCCCCGAGCTGAAGAAGATGTGGGGGCCGGCGGCACAGGGCAAGGTGAAGAGCTGGAAAGAGATCAACCCGAAGTTCCCGAACGAGCCGCTGGCGCTTTTCGGCCCGGGCTCCGACTCCGGGACCTTCGACTACTTCACCGAGGCGATCGTCGGCAAGGCCAAGTCGAGCCGCGGCGACTTCACCGGCAGCGAGGACGACAACGTGCTCGTGCAGGGCGTCGCGAGCAACAAGGGCGCCCTCGGCTACTTCGGCTATGCGTACTACGAGCCGAACGCGGGCAAGCTCAAGGCGGTCCAGATCGTCGGCAAGTCCGGCAAGGCCGTCGGCCCGTCGCGCGAGAACGTCGTGAACGGAACCTACGAACCCCTGTCGCGGCCGATCTTCATCTACGTCGCGGAGAAGTCGGCGCAGAAGCCGGAGGTCAAGAAGTTCGTCGAGTTCTACCTCTCGCAGAGCAAACCGCTGATCGAGGAAGTGAAGTATGTGCCGCTGCCGGACCAGGCCTACGCGATGGCGCAGAAGCACTTCGCGGACGGCAAGCTCGGCACCGGCTTCGGCGGCGTGCCGGAAGTCGGCCTCAAGGTCGAGGATCTCCTCGCCCGCGAAGCCAAGCTCTGAAGCGTTTGCCAAGCGCAGGCCCTTCGACTTAGCCTGCCCTCTTAAGACCAAGCCGGGAGCGGGACATTCAGGTCCCGCTCCCGCGCACCAAAGGGCCGGCGCGAAGCGGGGTTGCGCGGCGAGACCATATGACAGAACCGGCTGCCATCCAGGCGATCGGGCCGCCCGCGGGCCTCGGATTCCGCAAGATCCGTGACCGCATCGTCGAGGCCGGCCTGCTGGCGGCCGCGCTCGTTGCGGTGTTCACGACGATCGCGATCGTCGTCGTGCTGGTGACCGAGTCGCTGCCGTTCTTCGGTCACGTGTCGATCAAGGACTTCCTGACCGACACGATGTGGACTCCGCTCTTCGAGGACGCGCACTACGGGATCCTGCCCCTGGTCGCCGGCACGCTGGTCACGACGCTGGTCGCGCTCGCGGTGGCGATTCCCTGCGGCACGATCATCGCGATCTACCTGAGCGAATTCGCACCCTTCAAGCTGCGTGAGGTCATCAAGCCCGCGCTCGAGCTGCTCGGCGCCGTGCCGACGGTCGTCTACGGCTACTTCGCCCTTCTGATCATCACGCCACTGTTGCAGAAGCTGATCCCGGGCCTGCCGGGCTTCAACATGCTCTCCGCCGGCATCGTCATCGGCATCATGATCATTCCGTACGTCGCGTCGGTGAGCGAGGACGCGATGCGGGCCGTACCGAACTACATGCGCGAAGGCAGCTACGCGATGGGTTCCACGCGCTTCCAGACGGCGACTCGCGTCGTCGTGCCGGGTGCGCTGTCCGGCATCGCGGCCGCTTACATCCTCGGGATCTCGCGCGCCGTCGGCGAGACGATGATCGTCGCGATCGCGGCCGGCCTGCAGCCGAGCCTCACGTTCGACCCGACACAGCCGGCCGCGACGATCACGGCCTTCATCGTCCAGGTGAGCCTCGGCGACCTGCCGCACGGCAGCATCGGCTACCAGTCGATCTTCGCCGCCGGCCTCGTACTGATGCTCATGACGCTCGTATTCAACATCGCGGGATTCGCGCTGACGCGCAAGTTCCGCGAGGCTTATTGACATGAACGCCGCGACCGCCGATGCGGCGATCCGGAAGATCCGCGCCGACGTCAGCAGGCGCAAGCTCTTCGACAAGCTGTTCGTGATCGTCGGCCTCCTCATCATGTTTGCGGCCCTGCTTGTGCTGGTCGTGCTCTTCCTGGACCTAGTGCACGACGGCGCGCCGCGCCTCAACCTGGATTTCCTGGGCGAGTTCCCGTCGCGCAAGGCGGAGCGCGCCGGCATCCTCTCGGCGTGGGTCGGCACCTCGCTCATCATGCTGACGACGGCTGCCGTCGCCATGCCGGTGGGCGTTGCCGCGGCCATCTACCTCGAGGAATACGCGCCGAAGAACTGGCTCACGGCGATCATCGAGATCAACGTCACGAACCTCGCGGGCGTGCCGTCGATCATCTATGGCCTGCTGGCGCTCGGCCTCTTCGTTTACCAGTTCAACCTCGGGCAGAGCATCGCGGCGGCGGGCCTAACGCTGTCGCTCCTGATCCTGCCGATCGTGATCGTCGCGACGCGCGAGTCGCTCCGCGCCGTCCCGCGCACGATCCGTGAGGCGGCGTATGCCCTCGGCGCGACGCGCTGGGAAGTCACGGCCCACCACGTCCTGCCGTACTCGACCGGCGGCATCCTGACCGGCATGATCATCGGCCTGTCCCGCGCCATCGGCGAGACCGCGCCGCTCGTGACCATCGGCGCGCTTTCGTTCATCGCATTCCTGCCGGAGTCGCCGTTCAAGAGCGAGTTCCCCTTCCTTTCGTTCGCATGGCTGAAGGAAGGCTTCACCGCGATGCCAATCCAGATGTTCAACTGGGTGTCGCGGCCTGACCCGAAGTTCCAGGTCAACGCAGCGGCCGCAGGTGCGATACTCCTCGGCATGACGCTGTTGATGAATGGCGTCGCCATCTACGTACGCTACCGCTTCCGCAAGAGAATCAGTTGGTGAGCACCATGCAGACCGGATCCAGCGCCTCCGATGGAACCACGCGGCAGGGGTCGCCGCCGACTCACGCCGTCGACGGCCGGCTCGCGACTCCGAGGCCGTCGGTGGAAGTCGGGCGGGGAGCCGCGGCCGGCGACGAGAAACTCGCGGTCAAATCGCGCGCTGAGAACCTCTCCTTTTATTACGGCAGCGTCAAGGCCCTGAAGGGCCTGAACATCGAGATCCGCGAGAAACGCGTCACGGCGCTCATCGGCCCCTCGGGCTGCGGCAAGACGACGTTCCTGCGCTGCTTCAACCGCATGCACGACCTCACGCCCGGCACGCGCTACGAGGGCAGCATCATGCTGTACCCGGACGCGTTCGACCTCGTTGCGAAGGGCGTGGACCCGATCGAAGTGCGCATGCGGATCGGCATGGTGTTCCAGAAGCCGAACCCGTTCCCGAAATCCATCTTCGAGAACGTGGCGTACGGCCTCCGGGTCCGCGGCGTGCGCTCGAATGCCCGCGTCGAGGAGGAAGTCGAGAAGGCCTTGCGCAAGGCCGCGATCTGGGACGAGGTGAAGGACCGGCTGGACAGCTCCGGCCTCTCGCTCTCGGGCGGCCAGCAGCAGCGCCTGTGCATCGCCCGGGCGCTCGCGACGAGCCCCGAGATCCTCCTGTTCGACGAGCCGACTTCCGCGCTCGACCCGATCGCGACCGCGCGCATCGAGGAGCTGATCGCCGAGCTCCGCGACCAGGTCACCGTCATCATCGTCACGCACAACATGCAGCAGGCGGCGCGGGTCTCGGACTACACGGCGTTCATGTACATCGGCGAGCTGATCGAATTCGACAACACCAGCAAGCTGTTCACGAACCCGTCGCAGAAGGCGACGGAAGACTACATCACCGGACGCTACGGCTGATCCGGCGGCGGGAGTTGCGCGTGAGCGAGGGCGGCGAGGGCCACACGATCAAGGCTTACGACGGCGCGCTGTCGGAACTGCGCCTGCGCGCACACGCCATGGGCGCGCTGGTCGCCGAGCAGGTACAGACGGCGGTGCTGGCGCTGCTGGAGTCCGACGCGGACTCCGCGGAGCTCGTGCTGCGGCGCGAGCAGCAGGTCAACGCCTACCAGACCGAGATCGAGGCCGAGAGCTTCCGCCTGCTTGCCCAGCAGGCGCCGGTCGCGAGCGACCTGCGCACCGTGCTCGCGATCTCGCGCGCTGTGACGGACCTCGAACGCGCGGGCGACGAATCGAAGAAGATCGCCCGGTTCGCGCACTCGAGCGCGGCGCACGTGACCGACGGCCCCTCGCGCGTCATGCACAAGTCGCTTCGCCACATGGCGGAGCTCGCGTCCGAGGCCATGCGGGTCGCGGTGGATGCGCTCGAGCGCGGCGACGCGACCGTGGCGCACGACGTCGCGCGGCTCGACCGCGAACTCGATCAGGAGTTCGAGGCCGCGCTCCGCCAGCTCATGACGGTCGCGATGGAGCGGCACCGGCTGCTGAAGGCGGTGTTCGACACGGTCTTCGCGCTCAAGAGCCTCGAGCGCATCGGCGATCACGCCAAGAACGTCGCCGAGCACGTAGTATTCCTCGTGAGCGGGGCCGACGTACGGCACGCGGCAGCCCGCCGCGGCGTGCCGGCCAGGGAATCGCAGCACTGATTTGATCGACGGACGCCGGGGCGAGGCCGCCGCCGGCAGGAGAGTGACATGGAATCCGCGGAACTCAGCCAGCACACCTCGCGACGCTTCAACGAGGACATGGAGCGCGTGACCACGCGCGTCATGCAGATGGGCGGCTTCGTCGAGCAGCAGCTGCAGCGGGCGGTGGCGGCCTTGGTGGACGGCAACAGCGCGCTGGGCGAGGAGGTGGCGCGCGAGGATTACCGCGTCAACCAGATGGAGGTCGAGATCGACGAGGAGTGCAGCCGCATCATCGCGACACGGCAGCCGACCGCCTCTGACCTGCGCGTAATGGTCGCCATCATCAAGACCATTACCGACCTCGAGCGCATCGGCGACGAGGTGGAGAAAGTCGGCAACATCGCGGCGCGCCTCGCGACGATGGAGAAGCCGGCCGACAACTACCGCGAGATCCGGCACCTCGGGCGCCTGGTGACGGAGATGGTGCACGATGCTCTGCACGCCTTCGCGCGGCTCGATACCGACGAGGCCTTCGAAGTGGCGCGCCGCGACCGCAAAGTCGACGAGGAATACGAGGCCGTCCAGCGCCAGAGCATCACGTTCATGATGGAGGATCCGCGCTCGATCCGGCGCGCGCTCGACATCATGTGGGTGGTGCGGGCGCTCGAGCGCATCGGCGACCACGCCAAGAACATCTGCGAGTACACTGTATACATGGTCCATGGCAAGGACATCCGTCACCTGTCGCTCGAGGATGCGGAGCGCCAGATCCGCGATGCGGCGCGCACGCGGACAGGAGCCTGATGCCCTCGCGGCCAACGGCCAACTGGCTCGGAGCTGGGATCGCCGCCGCCGCTGTCGCGTTCGCGTTCTACGCGCAATATGGCCTCGGCCTCGTTCCCTGCCACCTGTGCATCTTCCAGCGCATCACGATGGCGGCACTCGCCGTCGCATTCGCCTTGGCCGCGCTCGTCTCGCGTCCCGGCGTGCGGGGAATCCTCGCCGCGACGCTGATCGGGCTCGCGGGCGCGGCGACGATCGCAACCGCGGGCCGCCACGTGTGGATCCAGATGCAGCCGGAAGGTGCAGTGCCCGCCTGCGGGGCAGACCTGTCCTTCATGCTGGACCTCTTTCCGCTCTACGACGTGATCCTGAAAGTGTTCAAGGCCGGCGGCGAATGCGCCAAGATCGACTGGTCTTTCCTGGGCCTCTCGATGCCTGCCTGGGTGCTGCTGCTCGCCGTCCTGCTGACGGCGTGGGGTCTCTCCGTCAACTTACGGCGGCAAACGCCCGACTGAGGATCCCGCGATACGCGCGGTGCAGCCGGTCGATGTCGTCGACCGCGCAACACTCGTCGACCTGGTGAATGGTTCGGTTGATGACGCCGAACTCGACCACGTGTGCCCCGAGCGCGGCGAAAAACCGGCCATCGGACGTTCCGCCGCCCGTCGTCAGCGCGGGACGGCGGCCGGACGCTTCCTCGATCGCGTCCGAGACGATCGACGAGAACGCGCCGGGTGGCGTGTAGTAAGGCAGGCTCGCCTCGGCCCAGTCCAGCGAGTAGTGGATATCGTGGCGGTCGAGGATCGCAGCGACGGCGGATTTGAGCCCTTCCAGCGTCTGCACCGGCGACCAGCGCAGGTTGAACTGCGCGGAGAGCTCGCCCGGTATGACGTTCGTCGCGCCCGTGCCCGACTGGATGTTGCTGACCTGGAATGACGTCGGGGGAAAATGCTCGTTGCCCGCGTCCCAGTGCTGAGCGCTTAGCGCGGTGAGTGCGGGCATGGCGGCGTGGATCGGATTGAGGGCGCGGTCGGGATAGGCCACGTGGCCCTGGATCCCGTGGACCGTGAGCCGCGCGCCGAGCGATCCGCGCCGGCCGATTCGGGCGTTGTCGCCGAAGTCCTCGAGGCTCGAAGGCTCGGCGACGAGGCAGTAGTCGATCGTTTGTCCGCGCTGCTTCAGCGCATCCACGACGCGCCGGGTCCCGTCGACCGCGATGCCTTCCTCGTCGCTCGTGATGACGAACGCGATGGCGCCGCCGTATGCCGGCTGCCCGGCGATGCAGGCCTCCGCCGCCGTGACCGCGGCGGCGATGCCGCTCTTCATGTCCGCCGCGCCGCGCCCGAAGAGGATGCCGTCGCGCAGGACCGGTTCGAAAGGATCCGAACGCCACTTCTCCGCCGGACCGGGCGGAACGACGTCGGTATGGCCGGCGAAGCACACCACCGGACCCGGGCCTCCCCGACGAATTGCCCAGAGATTGT
>DATJFN010000064.1:0-9313 GCA_035495635.1 Steroidobacteraceae bacterium
CGCGATTGCGACGATGAACCCGAAGTCGCCGATGCGGTTGACGATGAAGGCCTTGTAATTCGCGAAGATTGCCGTGGGCCTGCGATACCAGAACCCGATCAGGAGGTAGGACACGAGCCCGACCGCTTCCCAGCCGAAAAACAGCTGGAGGAAGTTGTTCGACATCACGAGCATCAGCATCGAGAACGTGAACAGCGAGATGTACGCGAAGAAGCGCGTGTAGCCCGGGTCCTCGCGCATGTAGCCGATCGTGTAGACGTGCACGGCGAGCGAGACGAAGCTGACGACCGTCATCATCAGCGCGCTCAGGTTGTCGATCAGGAACCCGACCTGCATCGAGATGCCGTCGCTGACGCCCCAGGTGTAGACCGCCTCGTTGTAGACTTGCGCGCCGGCGAGCATCTGCTGCAGCACCCAGGCCGAGCCCGCGAGGGAAACCGCGACGCCTGCGATGCAGAGCGTGTGCGCACCCGCGCGCCCGACGAAGCGGCCGCCGAGGCCGGTGACGACCGAGGCCGCGAGCGGCGCGAGCACGATGGCGAGGCAGACAGAGCCGAAGTCCACGGTCAACCCTTCATGGCGTCGAGTTCCTCGACGTTGATGCTGCGGCGCTGGCGGAACAGCACGACGAGGATCGCGAGGCCGATCGCCGCCTCGGCCGCCGCGACCGTCAGGATGAAGAACACGAATACCTGCCCGTCGAGGTTTCCGAGGAAGCGCGAGAACGCGACGAAGTTGAAGTTGACCGCGAGCAGCATCAGCTCGATGCACATGAGGAGCAGGATCACGTTCTTGCGGTTGATGAATATGCCCGCCACCGCGATGGCGAACAGCACGCCGGCGAGCAGCAGGTAGTGCGTCAGCCCGATCACGGCTCGCGCTCGGGTGGCATGCTGACGAGGCGGACGCGGTCCGCGGCTTTCACCGCGACCTGGCCGGAGATGTCCTGCACCTTGAGGCCGGGCCGGCGGCGCATCGTCAGCGTGATCGCGGCGACGATCGCGATGAGCAGCACGACGGCGGCCAGCTGGAACGGATACGCGTACTGCGTGTAGAGCACCGCGCCGATCTCGGCGGTGTTGCTCCCCCCCGCCGCGGCCGGCATGGCCGGGCCCGGGAGCTCCAGGCCGAGCCGCCGGACCCAGAGGACATAGGCGAGCTCCACCACCATGATGAGCGCGATCAGGGCGCCAAGCGGGGCGTTGCGGGCGAATCCCTCGCGCAGCTCCTCGATGTTGATGTCGAGCATCATGACGACGAACAGGAACAGCACCATGACCGCGCCGACGTAGACGAGCACCAGCACGATCGCGAGGAACTCCGCCTGGATCAGGAGCCACAGCACGGCCGCGTTGAAGAAGCACAGCACGAGGAACAGCACGGAGTGCACGGGATTGCGCGCGAGGATCACGCCGACCGCGGCGCCGACCAGCACCGCCGCGAAAGCCCAGAAGAGGACGGCGACGAGCATGGGCCTACCGGTAGCGCGAGTCCGCCGCCTTGTCGGCGGCGATCATCGCCTCGTACTTGTCCCCGATCGCGAGGAGCTTGTCCTTGGTCATGATGTTCTCGCCGCGGTTCTCCATGTGATACTCGTGGATCCGGGTCTCCACGATGGCGTCGACCGGGCAGGCTTCCTCGCAGAAGCCGCAGTAGATGCACTTGAAGAGGTCGATGTCGTAGCGCGTCGTGCGGCGCGTGCCGTCGGGCCCGACGTCGGACTCGATCGTGATCGCGAGCGCCGGGCACACCGCCTCGCAAAGCTTGCAGGCGATGCAGCGCTCCTGCCCGTTCGGGTAGCGCCGGAGCGCGTGCAGTCCGCGGAAGCGCGAGGACTGGGGCGTCTTCTCCTCCGGGTAGTTGAGCGTGACCTTGGGCCGGAAGAAGTTCTTCATGGTGACCCAGAGGCCGCGGGCCAGCTCGGCGAGCAGCAGTGTCTGGAACAGCGAGCGGATGCGCTTCATGGCCGCCTCATGCCGCCCAGGGCCCGATGCGCAGCCAGGCGAGCACGCCTTCGACCGCGATCCAGATGAGCGTGATCGGAATCAGCACCTTCCAGCCGAGCCGCATGATCTGGTCGTAGCGATAGCGCGGAAACGTCGCGCGGACCCAGAGGAAGACGAACAGGAAGAACGCGATCTTGAGGAACAGCCAGTGGAAGCCGTTGCCGACGAGGAACCCGAGCACCGGCACCTGGCGAAGCGCGGAGTCTGCCGCGAGGTAGCCGTCGAACGGGCTCAGCCAGCCGCCGAAGAAGAGCACCGAGCACAGCCCCGAGATCAGGATCATGTTCGCGTATTCGGGCAGCGCGAAGAGCGTCGCGAACGCGGCGCCGGAGTACTCGACATGGAAGCCCGCGACGATCTCCGACTCGCCTTCCGCGACGTCGAAAGGCGCGCGGTTCGTCTCCGCGATCCCGGAGATGAGGTAGACGAGGAACAGCGGGAAGAGCCACGACCAGTTCCAGCTGAAGGCCGCGCCTTCCTGCGCGCGCACGATCGCGCCGAGGTTGAGGCTTCCGGCCGCCATCAGGACGCCGACGAGCGCAAAGCCCATCGCGATCTCGTAGGCGACCATCTGCGCCGCCGAGCGCATCGCGCCGAGGAAGGCGTACTTCGAGTTGCTCGCCCAGCCCGCGAGGATCACGCCGTACACGCCCATCGAGGTCAGTGCGAGCACATAGAGCAGCCCCGCGTCGATGTCCGCAAGCACGAATTCCGGCGACAGGGGCATCACCGCCCAGGTCGCCATGGCGGGCACCAGCACGATGAGCGGTGCGAGCAGGAACAGGAGCCGCGAGGAGCGGTCGGGGACGATGATCTCCTTGAGCAGGAGCTTGATCACGTCGGCAAACGGCTGGGCGAGCCCGCGGAGGAACGGCAGGCCGAAGATCTCGATGCGGTTCGGCCCTCGGCGCAGCTGCATGTAGCCGATCACCTTGCGCTCGAGCAGGGTCAGCATCGCGACCGAAACCACGATCGCGATCAGCACGACGAGGATCCAGAGCGTAGAAACGACGCCGAGGCGCCACTCCGGCGGGATTTCCTCGAGCCAGCCGGCCGGGAAAGGCAGGGACACGCTTCAGCCTCCCCGCCCGTTGTGGCGCTGCGCGGCGCGCGTCTTCTGGAGCGCGGGCGCCCGGCGCACGATTGCATCGACGCCATAGATCGGCACGGTCGTCGACGAGCCGCGGCGCTCCGCCGGCGCCGCCCGTGCGGACGTGAAGCGGCCGTCGTAGGAAACGCCTTCCGCCAGTGCGCGGAGCTCGGCGAGCACGTCGGCCGAGGTCTCGTAGTCGAAGCCCTCGAGCCCGAGCTGGTTCGCGAGCACGCGCAGGATCTTCCAGGCCGGCCGGGCTTCGCCGACGGGCTGCGCGCAGCCGCGGAATTCCTGCCAGCGTCCCTCGGCGCTCACATAGCTGCCCGAGGTCTCGGCAAAGCTGCCCATCGGCAGCAGGACCTGCGCCAGCTCCATCACCGACGCATCGGCATAGGCCGTGATCGCGATGACGCGGCGGCAGGCCGCGAGGGCCTCCTCGGCGCCGGCTCGGCCGATGTCCTTCGCCGGCTCGATCCCGCCGAGCAGCACGCAGGCGGCGAGCGGCGCATCCAGCATACGGCCGACGTCGAGGCCGGCCTGTGGATCGGGCCTTCCGCCCGGGAAGCGGTGCGGCAGCGCGCCGGCGAGGGCCGTGCCTGCGGCATTGCAGCCGTCCGGCAGGAATCCGAGCATCGCGCCCGTCTTCGCCGCGAGCGCCGCGGCCGCGGCGCGGATGTCGGCGAAGTGCGTGTGGCGAAACGCAACGCCGCCGAGCACGATCGCGCTCTGCCCGGCCGCAAGTGATTCGACGATCGAGCGCCGCGCGTCGGAAAGCTTGCCGTTGCCCGAGAGCCCAGCGAGCTCCGCCGCGAGGTCGGATGGCGCCACCACCGACTGCTGCAAAACCGGAAAGTGGCATTGCTGGAGCTCGGTCGGCAGGAAGCTCACGCGGCAGCCGGCGAGCGCCGACTTGCGCACGCGGTGGGCGAGCATCGGCGCCTCGTCACGCACGTGGCAGCCGACGAGAAGCAGCGCCTGGAGCGACTCGATGGCCTGCAGCGACGTGCCAAGGCCGGGATATGGCGGATCGTGGGTCTGGTCCGAAAAGTCGAGCTGGCGCAGCCGCGCGTCGACGTTGTGCGAGCCAAGGCCGCGCGCGAGGCGCGCCAGCAGGTACGCCTCTTCGTTCGTCGAGCCGGGCGAGGCGAGAAAGCCCGTGCGGCCCGCGCCACTCTCCTTCACCGCGTCGCGCAGCAGCGCCGCAGCGGCTTCGAGCGCCGTCTCCCAGCTGACCTCGCGCCACTGCCCCTCGACGCGCAGCATCGGCGCGCGCAGGCGATCGGGCGCGTAAATTCCCTCGTATGAAAACCGGTCGCGGTCCGGGATCCAGGTCTCGTTGATCGCCTCGTTCTCGCGCGGGACGACGCGCATGAGCCGCCCGCGCAGCACGTGGCCCCACAGGTTCGTTCCCGTGCCGTCATGCGGGGAGACGAGCGCGTGCTCGGTCATCTCCCACGATCGCGCGCGGTGGCGGAATGGCTTGGAATTGAGGGCGCCGACGGGGCACAAGTCGATGACGTTCCCGGAGAGCTCGTGGTCCACGCTCTTCTCGATCCAGGTCCCGATCTCCATCCACTCGCCGCGCCCGGTCGCGCCGAGCTCCTGCAGGCCGGCGACCTCGGCCGTGAATCGCACGCAGCGCGTGCAATGGATGCAGCGCGTCATGTCGGTCGAGACGAGCGGGCCTAGGTTCTTGTCCTTGACCGAGCGCTTGCGCTCGTCGAAGCGCGAAGCGGCCGCGCCGAATCCGAGCGCCAGGTCCTGCAGCTCGCACTCGCCGCCCTGGTCGCAGATGGGGCAATCGAGCGGATGGTTGATCAGCAGGAACTCCATGGTCGCCTTCTGCGCGGCCTTCGCGCGCGCGGAGCGCGTGAAGATCTTCATGCCCTCGGCAACCGGCGTCGCGCAGGCGGGCATCGGCTTCGGCGCCTTCTCGACCTCGACCAGGCACATCCGGCAGTTCGCCGCGATCGAAAGCTTCTCGTGGTAGCAGAAGCGCGGCACGTAGACGCCGGCCTGGTCGGTCAGCTGGATGATCATCTGGCCCTTGCGCGCCTTCAGCGGCCGGCCATCGACCTCGACGTTGACGACGTCGTCCGTCATGCGACCGCCTGAGCCGGCGCATCGACGATGCTCCGGCCGCCGTGCTCGACCATGTAGGCGAACTCGTGCCGGAAGTGGCGCAGGAAGCTCTGTACCGGCCAGGCGGCGGCGTCGCCGAGCGCGCAGATCGTGTGGCCCTCGATCTGGTTCGCGACCTGCACGAGGAGGTCGAGGTCCGTCATGCGCCCCTGCCCCGCCAGGATCCGCCGCAGCATGCGCGTGAGCCAGCCCGTCCCCTCGCGGCAGGGCGTGCACTGGCCGCAGGACTCGGCCATGTAGAAGCGCGAGATGCGCTCGAGCACGCGCACCATGCAGGTCGTCTCGTCCATCACGATCATCGCGCCGGTGCCGACGCTGCTACCGGCCTTGCGCAGCGAGTCGTAGTCCATCGTGCAGTCCTCGATCAGCGCCGCCGGCAGCACCGGCACGGACGAGCCGCCCGGTATGACCGCCTTGAGCTTGCGGCCGCCGCGCATGCCGCCGCAGATCTCGAGCAGCTCCTTGAAGGGAATGCCGAGCGGCAGCTCGTAGTTGCCGGGCTTCGCGACGTGCCCGGACACCGAGAAGATCACCGTGCCGCCCGCGTTCGGCACGCCGAGCTCGGCGAACCACTTGGCGCCCCTGCGCAGGATCGCCGGCACCGAGGCGAACGACAGCGTGTTGTTGATCGTCGTCGGCTTTCCGTAGAGTCCGAAGTTCGCGGGGAACGGGGGCTTGAAGCGCGGCTTGCCGGGCTTGCCCTCGAGCGATTCCAGGAGCGCGGTCTCCTCGCCGCAGATGTAGGCGCCGGCGCCCGCGACGCCGTAGAGATCGAAGTCGATCCCGGAGCCCTGGATGTTCCTGCCGAGCAGCCCGGCGGAGTAGGCCTCCGCGAGCGCCGCCTCGAACCGGGGATAGGGCTCGGCGAGGAACTCGCCGCGGATGTAGTTGTAGCCGACGGTCGCGCCCATCGCATAGCCGCCGATCGCCATGCCTTCGATCACCGAGTGCGGATTGAACCGCAGGATGTCGCGGTCGTGGCAGGTCCCGGGCTCGCTCTCGTCGGAGTTGCAGACGACGTATTTCTGCCCGGGGGCGTTGCGCGGCATGAAGCTCCACTTCACGCCCGTCGGGAATCCGGCGCCCCCGCGCCCCTTCAGGCCGGAAGCCTTCACTTCCTCGATGATCGCCTCGCGCGGCGTCTTATCGGCGAGGATCTTGCGCCAGGCCTGGTAGCCGCCGAGCTTCTCGTATACCGGCAGCGTCCAGCTCTCCGCGTGCGCGAGCGGCTCGAACACCACCTGGTTCATCGCGCGCGCCACGGTCACTTCACCCCGTCCAGGACCCGGATCGCCGATTCCGGCGTCAGCTTCTCGTGGTAGACGTGGTCCACCATCATCATCGGCGCGTTGTTGCAGGCCGCCAGGCACTCTTCCTCGCGCTTCAGGAAGAACTTCCCGTCCGGCGTCGTCTCGCCGGTCTTGATGCCGAGGTGCTCCTCGACGGCCGCGACGATCTCGTCGGCGCCGCAGAGCATGCAGCTGATGTTCGTGCAGATCGAGACGTGCACGCGGCCGGCGGGCTTCGTCTCGAACATCGAGTAGAAGCTCGCGACTTCGTAGACCTGGATCGGCGGCAGGCCGATGTACGCCGCGACCGCGTCCATCAGCTCGGTCGTGAGCCAGCCCTGGTTCTGGTGCTGCGCGACGCGCAGCGCCGCGATGACCGCGGAGCGGCGCCGGTCGGCCGGGAACTTCGCGAGCCAGTGGTCGATCTCTTCGCGCGAATGCGCGCTGAGCCCGCCCGCGCCCCGTCCCTCGGCGCTCACCGGTCGATCTCCCCGAAAACGATGTCCATCGTGCCGATCATCGCGACGACGTCCGCGAGCATGTGGCCGCGCGTCAGCTCGTCCATCGCCGCGAGGTGCGCGAAGCCCGGCGCCCGGCACTTGACGCGGTAGGGCTTGTTGGCGCCGTCGGACACGAGCCATACGCCGAATTCGCCCTTCGGTGCCTCGACCGCCGCGTAGGTCTCGCCCTCCGGCACGCAATACCCTTCGGTGAAGAGCTTGAAGTGGTGGATCAGCGATTCCATGTCGTCCTTCATCTCGCCGCGCCGCGGCGGGGTGACCTTGTGGTCGTCCAGGATCACGGGTCCGTGGTTGACGCGCAGCCACTCGACGCACTGGCGGATGATGCGGTTCGACTGCCGGAGCTCCGCGACGCGGCAGAGGTAACGGTCGTAGCAGTCGCCATTGACGCCGACCGGCACGTCGAACTCGACGCGGTCGTAGGCGGCGTACGGCTGCTTCTTGCGCAGGTCCCAGGCGATGCCGGATCCGCGCAGCATCGGGCCCGTGAACCCGAGCTGCAGCGCGCGCTCGGGCGTGACGATGCCGATGTTCACCGTGCGCTGCTTCCAGATCCGGTTGTCGGTCAGGAGCGTCTCGTATTCGTCGACGCAGGCCGGGAAGCGCTCGGTGAAGTCCCATATGAAGTCGAGAAGCGTCCCCGCGCGCGCGGCGTTCCGCCGCTTGAGGTCGGCGGCGCTCCGGCCCTTCGCCTCCTTGTACTGCGGCATCGCCTCCGGCAGGTCGCGGTAGACGCCCCCCGGGCGGTAGTAGGTTGCATGCATGCGCGTGCCCGAGACCGCCTCGTAGCAGTCCATGAGGTCCTCGCGCTCGCGGAAGGCGTACAGAAAAACCGTCATTGCGCCGATGTCGAGGGCGTGCGAGCCGATCCACATCAGGTGGTTCAGGATGCGCGTCATCTCGTCGAACATCGTTCGGATGTACTGTGCGCGCTCGGGCGCCTCGACCCCGAGCAGCCGCTCGATGGCGCGCACGTAGGCGTGCTCGTTGCACATCATCGAGACGTAGTCGAGCCGGTCCATGTAGCCGATCGAATGGTTGAAGGGCTTGGACTCGGCGAGCTTCTCCGTCGCGCGGTGCAGGAGCCCGATGTGCGGATCCGCCTTCTGGATCACCTCGCCATCCATTTCCAGCACGAGGCGCAGCACGCCGTGCGCCGCGGGGTGCTGCGGCCCGAAATTCAGCGTGAAGTTCTGGAACTCAGCCATGGCCGCCCGCCCCCGGCCCGCCCGGCTCGCGTTCCTTGCGGATCACCTTCGGCACGGTCACGCGTGGCTCGATGCTGACCGGCTCATACACGACGCGCCCGCGCGAAGGGTCGTAGCGCACCTCGACGTGGCCCGAGAGAGGGAAGTCCTTGCGGAACGGATGGCCGATGAAGCCGTAGTCGGTGAGGATGCGGCGCAGGTCGGGGTGGCCACGGAACAGGATCCCGTAGAGGTCGAAGGCCTCGCGTTCGTACCAGTCCGCGGAGGCCCAGATGCCGGTCACCGAATCGACCATCGGCGGCTCGCCGCCGCCGCAAGGGCAGCGCAGCCGCAGGCGCGTATTCCGCGACACGGAAAGGAGCTGGTACACGACCGCGAAGCGACCGGGCGTCGCCGGCGCTTCGGCGCGCGGCGCGCGTTCGACGCCACGGCTGAATCCCGATGACGTCGCGTCGTCGGTCGTCCATTCCGAGCGCCCGTAGTCGAGGTAGTCAATACCGGAGAGATCGATCAGCTGCTCGAACGCGAGGTCCGCCGCGTCGCGCAGCTCGGTGCAGACGGCCAGCAGGCGTTCCGCCGCGACTTCGATCGCGACCTCGCCCGGCAGCGACGCAACCGGAACGGCGCGCGCGCCGATCCGGGACTCGATGGCCCGCGCGGTCGCCTCGACGCGGGTCATGCAGGACCGCGCGCGATCGTGCTGGTGCGGCGAATCTTGTCCTGCAGCTGCAGGATGCCGTAGACGAGCGCCTCCGCGGTCGGCGGGCAGCCGGGCACGTAGACGTCGACCGGCACGATGCGATCGCAGCCGCGCACGACGGCGTAGGAATAGTGGTAGTAGCCGCCGCCGTTGGCGCAGGAGCCCATCGAGATCACCCAGCGCGGCTCCGGCATCTGGTCGTAGACCTTGCGCAGCGCTGGCGCCATCTTGTTGACGAGCGTGCCGGCCACGATCATGACGTCGGACTGCCGCGGGCTGCCGCGGAACACGACGCCGAAGCGGTCGAGGTCGTAGCGCGCAGCGCCTGCGTGCATCATCTCGACCGCACAGCAG
>DATJFN010000065.1:0-2501 GCA_035495635.1 Steroidobacteraceae bacterium
CATCGCGCTGTGGGCGCGCATGCGGTTCGAGACGCGGATCCTGCGGTCGATGGCGCGGTCCACGTAAGCCGCGCCCGCGCGTCCGGCGTCATACAGAAGGGCACCTTCGGCATGCGACTTCGACGTTCCCTCCTCTGCGCGATCCTCGTCGCCGCGATGTCCCTGGGCGTCGCGCCCGTTTCCGCGCAGCAGGACAGCTTCGTGCGGCAAGTGCGCACGGCGATCGGGCACGCGAATCTCGCGGAAGCGCGCCGGCTCGTCACCGGCGCCACGGCGCCCAAGGCCTCCGTTGACCTCGCCACGGCCCTCGTCGATATCTACGAAGGCAAGGACGATCACGCGCGCGAGCTCTTGATGCCGCTCGCGAAAGCCAATCCGCTTGGTGACGCGGCCGTCGAGCTCGGCCTGCTCGAGCTCCGGCACGGCCGCCGCGATGAGGGCCGGCAAATCCTCGACGCGATTGCGAATCCGCAGCGGCAGTTCGCCGCGCAGGAGGATTACTACCGTCTGGCGCGCGCGGCGGCGGGCCGCCGCGAGTACCTGCTGGCGAACGACGGCTACCTGAGAGTTGAGAAGCCGCCACGCGCAGACATCCTGACCGACGAAGCCGACATGTTCCTGTTGCGCCGCCGGCCACAGGACGCGGCCGACCTGTACAAGACCGCGCTGACGACGGATCCTGCGTGGGTGCGCGCGCAAGTCGGGCTCGCGCGCGCGTTCGGAGACGACGACCCGCAGGCGTCGAAGGCCGCGTTCGAGGCCGCGAAGAAGCTCGCGCCCGAGAGTCCGGACGTGTGGCTGCTCGCCGCCGAGCGCTCGATCGAGGACGAAGACTACGCGGCGGCAGCCGAGGCACTCGACCATGCCGCCCGCGTCCGCGCGAATTCGATGGACGAAGCCGTGATGCGCGTGCGCCTCGCGTCGGAAAAGGCCGACACCGCGGCGACCGAGGCGGCCATCGCGCACGTCCGCGAGATCGATCCGAAGTCCGGCGCGGGCTACCGAGCCGCGGCCGAAGAGGCCGCGCAGAAGTACCGCTTCGACGATGCCGAAGCGTTCGGTAAGAAGGCCGTGCTGCTCGATCCGGAGGACGCCGACGCGCTGGCGAACCTCGGCATGTACCGCTTGCGCACCGGCGCCGAGAAGGACGCGCGCGACGTCCTCGAGCGCGCGTGGGCGCTCGACAAGAGCAATCGCCAGACCAAGAACATGCTCGACCTGCTCGACAAGCTCGACAGCTTCGAGGTCGTGTCGGACGGGCCGATCACCTACAAGTTCGACAAGCAGGAAGCGGGCGCGCTGCGCCCGTACGCGCTGCCGCTCGGGCGTGAGGCCTACGACACGTTCCAGAAGCGCTATGGCTTCACGCCGCAGGGCCCGATTCTTGTCGAGGTCTTTCCGAGCCACGACGACTTCGCCGTCCGGACGCTGGGTCTGCCGGGCATCGAAGGTGCCCTCGGCGCATGTTTCGGTCGCGTCGTATCGATGGATTCGCCGGCGGCGCGCAAGCCCCTCGACATGAGCTGGCACGCCGTCGAATGGCATGAGCTGGCGCACGTCTTCACATTGCAGCTCTCGAACTACAAAGTGCCGCGCTGGCTGACCGAGGGCATCTCCGTGTTCGAGGAGTACCGCCGCAATCCGGCGTGGGGGCGCGAGCTGACGCTCGAATTCGCGGCCGAGCTCGGCGAAGGGCACACGTTCGGGTTCAGGGGCATGACCCAGGCGTTCAAGCACCCGACCAACCTGTCCCTTGCGTACTTCGAGGCGTCGGTCGTTGTCGAGCACCTCGTCGAGCTCAAGGGCGACGAGGGCCTGCGGACGCTGCTCAAGGCGTACGCCGACGGCGCGTCGGACACCGACGCGTTCACCAAGGCCTTCGGAAAGAACCTCGATGACGTGGACGCGTCGTACAAAGCGTTCGTCGAAAGCCACTACGGCAAGCTGCGCGCGGCGATGGGCAAGCCGCCGCGCGAGGTGCGTCCGGACGACGTCGCCGGCCTCGGCGTGCGAGCCGCGGCCGCGCCGGGCAACTTCGAGAGCCAGCTGATGTACGGGCAGGCGCTGTTCAAGGCCGGCGATTTCGACGGCGCCATGGCGCCGCTCCAGAAAGCGTCCGATCTCGTCCCGATGGCGACCGGCGACGGCAGCCCGCACGCGCTGCTCTCGCAGATCTACCTGAAGCGCGGCGACGAGGCGCGCGCGCGCAAAGAGCTGCGGGCGCTCCTCGCGTTCGACCACACGAACGTCAATGCGGCCCGCCGGCTCGTCGAGCTCGCGAACGGCGCTGGCGCGATCGACGATGAAGATTTCGCGTTGCGGCTGGTCGCGGATCTCGACCCGTTCGAGTCCGTCATGCACACGAAGCTTGGCAAGCGGGAGCTCGTGAAGAACGACAACGCGGCCGCGCTCGTCGAGTTTCAGGCGGCGCTCGCGACCAACCCGGCGAACCCCGCCGATGCGCACGCGGACGCCGCCGAGGCGTATCTCAAGCTCGGCCG
>DATJFN010000066.1:0-11155 GCA_035495635.1 Steroidobacteraceae bacterium
TGCTGCATGGCATTTATGGTTACAGCCACGAGGAGGCCGCCGAGATGCTCGGCGTCGCGGTCGGCACCTGCAAGGCACAGCTCCATCGCGCGCGGCACCTGATGCGCGCGCGGATGGGCGAGGAGAGGGCGACGTGAACACCATTCCCTTCGGTCCGCGCAACCCGCCGGATGATCCGCTGCTCGCGAAGGCCGCGGAGCTGCCGAAGGACGTCGCGCCGACGCACGACCTCTGGCCCGGCATCGCCGCGCGACTCGGCGAGGCCGAGAAGCCCGCCGCGCGTCCGTTCCGCTGGCCGCTCGCGCTGGCGGCGGGCGTGCTGGTCGCCTCGGTTTCCGCGCTCCTGACCTGGAGCCTGGTGCGCGCGCCGGATGGCGCGGCTCCGAGCACGCAGATCGCGCAGACGACGCCCGCGCCCGCGCCGACCGACATCGTGCCGGTCAAGTACGGCCCGAATTCCGGCCTTTCGGCGAAGGACTTCGGCGCGCGCGACGAGCTGCTGCGGCAGTTCCGCGGCCGGTTCGCGAGCCTCAGGCCCGAGACGCGCGCGGCGATCGCGAAGAACCTCGAGATCATGCAGACGGCGGCCGACGAGATCGACGCCGCCCTCGCGAAAGACCCGGCGAGCGGGATGCTGAAAGGCATGCTCGTCGGCACCTACAAGCAGGAATTGCAGCTGTATTCGACCGTCGTCACCGCCGGTGACGGCCTCACGAGGAGAATCTGAGATGAGTATCCGGAATGTGTGCCTGGCAGCCGCCACGCTTGCGGCGCTGGCCGCTCCGTCCCTGGCGGGCGCCGAGACTTCACCCGACGGCCGGCCGATCATGAAGCACGTCAACGTCGCGCCCGACGCGACCGTCGAGGTCTCGAACGTGCAGGGGAGGGTCGAGGTCGCGACCTGGGACAAGAACGAGGTCGAGCTCGTCGCCGAGCTCGAGAGCCCCAAGGACGAGCTCGAGTTCGAGGCGAACGAACGCTACGTGCGCATCAGCGTCGAGCGGCCGAACGGCAAATACCGCCACGATGACGATGACGAAGACGATGCGACGCTGACGTTGCGCGTGCCGAAGGGCATACGTCTCATCGCCGACACGGTGAGCGCCGACATCGCAGTGAGCGGCCTGCGCGGCGAGCAGAAGCTCGAGTCGGTGAGCGGCGAGGTGCAGACGCAGGCCTTCGACGCGCCGGTGCGGGCGACGTCCGTCTCGGGCGAGGTCTCGGTGGTCGGCAACGGCGGCAAGGCCACGGTCTCGACAGAAAACGTGAGCGGCTCGACGACCGTCGGCGGGATCCGCGGCGACTACCACGGGGAGGTCGTGAGCGGCGAGATCCGCGCGACCGTCGCGGCCGCACAGAAGATCGAGCTGAACTCGGTCTCTGGCGACATCGAGATCAAGGCCGAGCTGACGCCGACCTCGCGCGTCAACATGGAATCCGTCAGCGGGACGCTGACGCTCAAGATCAAGCCGCCGGTCAACGCGGAATTCGACGTCGAGTCCTTCAGCGGCGACATCGACAGCTGCCTCGGCCCGAAGGCGCGCAGCACGAGCAAATACACGCCGGGCAGCGAGCTCAACTACACGCAGGGCAACGGCGGCGCGCGCGTCGAGATGCAGACGCTCTCGGGCGAGATCAGCATCTGCGACCGTTGACTTAGCTAGAATCCGGTGGTCGCCCGCGGATCACCGGAATGCCCCTGCAAAGACGCCACGCCCTCGTGCCGGCCGTCATCGCGCTCGTCGCGGTGGCGGCTTTCGCCGTGGCCTGGTTCGCCGCGCGCACCGAATGGGCGCGCGGCATCGTCGCGCGCCAGGTCAGCGCGGCCCTCGGCCTGCCGGCGACCGTGGCGTCGCTCGACATCGGATTCTTCCCGTCGCCCACGCTCGAGATCGGGGGCCTCGAGGTGGCGCAGCCGCCCGGGTTCGGCGAAGCGCCGTTCCTCGAGGCCGGGCGGGTCGGGCTGCGGCTGCCCTGGCGCAGCATCTTCGGCGCCGCGCGCGTCGAAGTGGTCTCGGTCAGCGACGCGAAAGCACGGCTCGTCACGTCGAAGGACGGTCGCGCGAACTGGTCCGCGCTGTTTCCCGAGCCCCCTGCCGGGACCGAAGCGCCCGAGCCCACGGCCTGGTACTTGGGCGCGCTTGCGCTGGAGCGTGGCGATGTCGAATTCCATGACGAGGGAGATGGCAGCCACTGGCAGGTCGCCGGACTCGCGCTCGACGCGACGGACGTCGCGCCGGCGACCGAGTTTCCGCTCGAGGTGAAGCTCGCGGCACTCATCGGCCCGAACACGATCCACTACGCGGTGAAGGGTCGCGCGCGACTCGATCCCGGCGCCGGCCGCTACGAAGCCAACGGCCTCGAGTTTCGCGGCTGGGCGGGCGGCGATCCGCTGCCGCTTGCCGGCGCCGAGCTCACCGGCACGCTCCGGCACGCGGAGTACGAGGGCGCGACTGGAGTCGCGAAGCTCGACGCCGGGCGCTTTACGTTCGGCGGCGTGCCGGCGACGTTCGACGGCTCGCTCAAGCTCGGCGGCCCGTCGGTTGCCGGGGTGTTTCGCGTATCGACGGAGCCGTTCGCGCCGCGCGCGTCGGCGATCATCTTCGGCCATCCGCTGCCCGCGACGACCGATCCGACGGCCTTCGAATCGCTGCAGCTCGTCGCGACGGCAGCGCTGAAAGACGGGATGCTCCGCCTCGAACCGGTCAGTGGCCGGCTCGATGAAACGAATTTCGAGGCGCGGATCGTGCCGGGCGAGCGGTTCGTGCGCGCCAGCCTCGACCGCATCGACCTCAACCGCTACGTGCCGCCGGCCGCCACGTCGCTGCGCAAGAAAAAGTCGACGCTCGAGGCGGCGGTCGCGGAGCTCGCGAAGTTCGACCTCGACGCCGAAATCACGATCGCGGAGGCGCGCGTCTCGGGCGTCGTGGTCCACGACGCAAAGATCCGCGTGGAGCGGGACGGCAAGCACTTGCCATGAGCCTCGCGCCCGACGCATTCGCCGCATACTTGCTCGCGTGGTTCGACGTCCACGGCCGTCACGACCTGCCCTGGCAGTCGGACCCGACGCCCTACCGGGTGTGGGTATCGGAGGTGATGCTGCAGCAGACGCAGGTCGAGACCGTCCGGCCGTACTACGCGCGCTTCATGGCGCGCTTCCCGGACGTGGCCGCGCTCGCGGCGGCGCCGCAGGATGACGTCATGCGCCTGTGGTCCGGGCTCGGCTACTACGCGCGCGCGCGGAACCTGCATGGCGCGGCGCAGGAGATCGTTGCGCGCCACGGCGGCGAGCTTCCGGATTCGTTCGCCGCGCTGACGGCGCTGCCCGGCATCGGCCGGTCGACCGCCGGCGCCATACTCGCACTATCGCGCGGACAGCGTCATCCGATCCTCGACGGCAACGCCAAGCGCGTGCTCGCGCGTGTCTACCTCGTCGAAGATATTCCTGATTCATCCGCGGCAATGAAGAAGCTGTGGGCGCTCGCTGAAGCGGCGACGCCGGTCGCGCGGGTCGCAGCGTACACGCAGGCGATCATGGATCTCGGCGCCACGGTCTGCACGCGCGCGAATCCCGCCTGCGATCGCTGCCCGCTGGATTCGGGCTGCGGTGCATTGGCCGCAGGGCGCACGGGCGAGATTCCCGCCGTGCGCCGCCGCGCGCCACGGCGCCTGCGGCAGTCGCACATGGTCGTCGCGCTCGCGGGAAGGCGCGTGCTGCTCGAGCGCCGGTCGGCCAAGGGCATCTGGGGCGGACTCTGGGCACCGCCGGAATTTCCCGAGGCGGAGAGCGCGGCGTCGTATATCGCAAGCCGATTCGGCTTGGCGGGCCCAACCCGGCGGCTGCCGACGATCCACCATGTTTTCACGCACTTCGACCTCGACATCGAGCCCTGGCTGGTCGAGCTGCCCGCCGGCTCGCCCCCGGCCGCGGACGGCGAGGCGCGCTGGCACGAACTCGCGGCGCCCGATGGAGTCGGACTCCCCGCGCCCGTGGCAAGATTGCTCGAGGAGTTGCGAGATGACCCGGACGGTTCAATGCGTGAAGCTCGGCCACGAGGCGGAAGGCCTCGATCGCCCGCCGTATCCGGGTGAGCTCGGCCAGCGCATCTTCGAGAACGTCTCGAAGGAAGCCTGGCAGCAGTGGCTCAAGCACCAGACGATGCTGATCAACGAGTACCGCCTCGTGGCGTTCGAGCCGAAGGCTCGGCAATTCCTCGCCGGCGAAATGGAGAAGTATTTCTTCGGAGCCGGCTCGAAAGCGCCGGAGGGTTTCGTGGACCCGGGCGCGGCGCGGTGAGCCGATGGGCGTGAGCGCGATCCAGGCGCGGATGCAGCAGGGCCATGCCGCGCGCATGGCGGGGCGCATCGCCGAGGCGATCGACCACTATCGTTCGGCCGTCGAGCAGGAGCCCGAGAACGCCGAGGCGAACACCGTGTACGGCCTCATGCTCCTGCAGGCAGGCCGCGCCGGCGAGGCGGAGGCGCCGCTCCGCAAGGCCGCCGAGGTCGCGCCCGCGCATCCGGCCGTCCGCATCAACCTCGCACAGTGGCTCGTCCACGAAAAGCGGATCGACGAGGCTGTCGGCGTCGTTGAAGGCCTCGTCGCCGACGAACCCGACCGGCATTGGGCCTGGGAGCGGCTGGGCGAGCTGAAGGTTCTGCAGGGCCAGTTCGCCGACGCGGTGCGTCACTTCCGCCGCGCCAGCGAGCTGCAGCCGCGCGATCCATCGCTGCTCTTCAAGCTGGCCCGCGCGAATTTCGAGGCAGGACGCCCTTACGATGCGCAGCGGATCCTCTCCGATGCCGCGCTGCTCGCGCCCGGGAATCCCGCGATCCTTCGCCTGTACACCGAGATCCACGAAGCGCGCGGCGACTGGCCGGCGCTGGAAAAAACGGCGCAGGCCTGGCTCGCCGTGCAAGGACGGGAGCCCGCCGCCTGGCGCGCGCTCGCCCGCGCCCAGTGGGGCACCGGCTATCTCGTCCAGGCGAGGCAGAATTTCGAGCATGCATTGAAACTGGGGGAGCGCACCGCGCTTCACCTCGCGACCTATGCGCGCCTGTGCCTGTCTGCGCTCGACCCCGAAGCCGCCGGCCGGGCGCTCGACGAGGCCGAGGCGCTCGATCCCGGGCTCGGGCTCATGCTCTCCGCCAAAGCGGTGCACCGGATGATGCACGGCCGACGCGACGAAGCCGAAGGCTACGCGCGCCGCGCGGTGGCGGCGTCGCCCGCCGATCCCTTCGCCTACAAGTCACTCGTGCAGATCACGGACGGCAAGCTCTCGCCCGCCGAGGCTCAGTCGCTCGAGGCGATCGTGCACCGCGAGGACCTGCGGTTCGCGCACCGGTCGACGGCGGCCTTCGCGCTCGCGGACTTTCGCGACGCGCGAGGCGATTTCGAGGGCGCCTTTGCCGCTTACGAGGAGGCGAATCGCCTGGCGCACGAGCAGGCGAAGGTTGACGATTTCACGTTCGATCCGGCGGCGAGCACGCGCGCGGTCGACACCCTGATCGGCCTGTTCGGCGAAGGATCCGTCCGCGCCGTCGAGGAGGGAGAACCGCGGCCGGTCTTCATCGTGGGCATGCCGCGCTCCGGCACGACGCTCATCGAAAGCGTGATCGGCGGGCATTCGCGGGTACTCGCCTGCGGCGAGCGGATGCCGATGCGATGGGCAATGGCGGAGCTCATGTCGCTGGCCAAAGACGGGTCGGTAGCATCGATCGATGAGGCCGCCTGGACGAAGTGGCGCGAAACCTGGTGGGTGCACGGACTCCCCAAGTTGCAGGGCTTCTCGGTCGTGACCGACAAGAACCCCTGGAACTTCGACGCGATCGCCGCGATCTCCCGCTTGTTTCCCGCCGCGAAGATCATCCACGTGCGGCGCAATCCCGTGGAGACCGGACTCTCGATCTACCGCAACCAGTTCTCGCACCTGGTCCGGTTCACGAACCGGCTCGAGGACATCGGCCACGCGTATGGCGAGTACGCGCGCCTGATGCAGCACTGGCAGCGGGTCGCGGCCGGCCGCTTCATCACGATCCAGTACGAGGACTTCATCCGGCGTTTCGACGAGGCGGCACGGGAGCTCGTCGCGTATTGCGGCCTTGAGTGGGAGGAGGGCTGTGGCCGGTTCTGGGAGAGCGGACGCAGCGTACTCACGATCAGCGCCATGCAGGTCCGCAAGCCCCCCTCGAAGGCATCCTCACGCTCGACGGCCTACGGCAAGCACGTCGAGCCGCTGGTCAGCGCGCTGAAAGCCATGCACGTCGATCTCAAAACCGGGCAGTTTCACCCTTCCTAAGTCACTGAATTCCTACCGATTTCTGCCCCTGGCGGGCGGCTCGCTTGCGATCCGCGAATGAGAACCATTATCATTTCGAGTGCTAGACGAGTGGGAGTCCTGCTGATGCTGCGCCGACTGACCGCGATGCTTCTGACGCTGATGCCGCTCGGGACCGCCGTGGCCGCCGATGCCGAGCCGCTGACCTTCCGGATCGTGATCAGCGAGCACGAATTCCAGCCGGCCGAGCTGCAGGTCCCGGCCAACGTCAAGGTCAAGCTGGTCATCGAGAACCGCGACGCGACGCCGGAGGAGTTCGAGAGCTACGAGCTCAACCGCGAGAAGATCGTGCCGGGCAAGGGCACGATCACGGTCTTCGTCGGCCCGCTCAAGGCCGGCAAGTATCCCTTCTTCGGCGAGTTCAACCAGGCGACCGCGCAGGGCGTCCTGATCGCGAAGTGAGGCAGCGCACGTGCTCGCGACCCTCCTGATCGTCTTCCGCGAAGTCCTCGAAGCCGCGCTGATCATCGGCATCGTGTCGGCGGCGACGCGCGAGATCGCGGGGCGTTCGCGCTGGATCCTCGGCGGCATCGCGCTCGGTGTCGCCGGCGCGGTCGTGGTGGCGCTTTTCGCCGACGGCATCGCCAACATGGCCTCCGGCCTCGGGCAGGAGCTCTTCAATGCCGGCGTCCTCTTCGCCGCGGTCATCATGCTGGCGTGGCATGCCATTTGGATGTCGCAGCACGGGCGTGAGCTTGCCGCCCACGCGACCTCCGTCGGGCGCGCCGTACAGGAAGGCACCGCGCCGGTCGTCGCGCTGATGGTGATCGTGCTGCTCGCGGTGCTGCGCGAGGGCTCGGAGGTGGTGCTGTTCCTCTACGGGATGGTGGCGGCCGGTGGAACCGAGTCGTCGCAGATGCTCGCCGGCGGGCTCCTCGGCCTCGCCCTCGGCTCTGCGATGGGCTTCGGCATGTACTTCGGGCTGCTCCGAATCCCGCTCCGCCATTTCTTCACCGTGACCAACTGGATGATCCTCCTCCTCGCGGCGGGCCTCGCCTCGCAGGGCGCGCGCTACCTCGTTCAGGCCGACCTCCTGCCGTCGCTCGGCGAGCAGGTCTGGGATACCTCTCACATCCTGTCCGAGCATTCCCTGCTCGGGCAGATGCTGCACACGCTCATCGGCTACGACGCGACGCCGAGCGGCATGCAGATCGTCTTTTACGTCGCGACGGCGACGCTGATCGCCATGGGGATGCTGAAATGGAACGCCGTTCGGCCCAAGCCGGCCTTGTCGCACTAATTCTGCTGTTCGCGGGCGCTGCCGCGCAGGCGGGCCCCGCCGACAAGGTCTACATGCCGTCCGTCGAGGCCGGAGAGCACGAGTTCGAGCTCCGTGGCGGATACCAGAACGGCGCCGAAGAGGATGACCTCCAGCAATACATCATGGATTATGGCTACGGCGTCAATGCGCGCTGGTTCACCGAGCTCGCCGGCGAATACGAGAAGGCCCCGGGCGAGGGCGGCGAGTTCGAGGCGATCGAGTGGGAGAACATCTTCCTGCTGACGGAGCCCGGCGAGCAGTGGCTCGATGTCGGGCTCTTCGCCGAATACGAATATTCGCTCGAAGGCGGGCTGGACGAGATCGCGGTCGGGCCGCTGCTGCAGAAGGAGTTCGGCGCGCTGCAGGCAAACCTCAATCCCTTCGTCGAGCGCCAGATCGGCGACGGCGCCGAGGATGCGTTCGAATGGGTGTACGCGCTGCAGCTCAAATGGCGGCTCAATCCGCGCTTCGAGCCGGGCCTGCAGGCCTTCGGTGAGGAAGACTCGCACCGGATCGGCCCGGCGATGTTCGGGCAGTGGCAAACCAGCCAGCATAAGGTCAAGTACGACGCCGCAGTCCTGTTCGGCACCGGCTCGGCCGCGGCCGACCTGACCGTCCGGTTCCAGTTCGAATACGAGATGTAACGCGGCTTCGGCCGCTTACGCGCCGATCATGTCGGCGAGCACATGCCCGTCCATGTGCGTGGGCACCGCGACGCCCTGCATCGTCAGGATCGTCGGCGCGATGTCGAGGATGTCCGCGGCGGGCAGCCGACCGGCCTGCCGGACACCGCGACCGCCGGTCGCGAGAAAGCCGAATGTCTGGTGCGCGCCCGAGCGCTTGTCGGGCAGGACACCCCGCACGGTGCCGATCCGCGGCGAGCGCAACGACTCGATCGGCCGCTTGCCTTCCCATTGCACGATCAGGTCCGGAAACTCGTCGAAATACGGGCCCGGATAACGCTGCCGGAACCGGTACACCGCGCTCACCGCGTGCTCGCCCGTGTCGGCGTTCTCGAGCGCGAGGAACTCGCGAGCCAGCTCCTCACAGAGCCGGTCGTATTCCTCGCCGGGCGCGACCGTGCCGTTCGGCTCGCGACCGCGGAGGTTGATGCGGATCGAGCCCGTGTAGTCGCCGGGGACCGCGAAGGCACGGCTCTGCGCCCAGCGGTTGCCCGAGTTGAGGAGGATCCGCGTGTACTTGTCCCAGAATCGCTCGGGGACGAGCCGCCGCACGCGCGCGATGTTCTTTGCCGAGACGAGCGACTCGACGGTCTTGATCGCGTAGGGGCCCCACCGGCGACGCATCTCGCCAATATTCTTGCGGCGAGCCGGGTCATCGCCGGCAAGGCCGAGCCGCTCGAGGACTTCCGGCACGAGGTGCAGGCCCGAATAGTTTGCGCCCATCCCCGTGTTGGAGAACACGAGAACGGCGAGATCCTCGCGCCCACGCGTCAGCTCAGCAATCGCCTTGTCCACCTCGCGGTAGACGTCGAGGATCGCGCCGCCGAGCTCGCGCGCCAGCGCAGCGTCGTGCCGTGGGTGAGCGGCGTCCAGCAGGTGGAAGAAATAATGTCCGGCCCAGTGCGTCTCCGGGTAACCGACCAGGCAGAGGCTCCAGGGCTCGCGGTCGAGCAGCCAGCGCACGATTTTCGTTCGCCGGCGCGTGCCGTCGATGAGCCGGTCGCGCAGGCTGCGCCACTCGGCGGCATCCTTGATGTCCTCCTGGTACCAGCCGTCGAGCGGATGCTTTCCGAACTGGCGCGCGATCTCCGGCAGAAGTCCGGCGGGATCGGAGCCTGGCTTCCAGTTGAGTCCTTCCGCGCCCCAACCGACCACCTGCACCCCGCTGAAGTCGGGCAGAGGATAAATGGAAGGGATGTCGAAGACCGCGATGCGGCGGCCGGCTGCACTCATCGGCTTCCAGAAGAAATCGGAGCGAACCTCGTCGGCGTACTTCTTGACGATCTGATAGGTGCCGCTCTTCAGCTGCCGATGGTAGAAACCCATGCCGTGCTTGGCGGGCGAGACGCCGGTCGTGATCGACGGCCAGGTGGCGCCGCTCGAGACGTCGGTGCAGGAGCGCAGCCGCCGGTAGCCGCCGCGCTCGATCAGATTGCGAAAGTTCGGCAGCTCACCCGCATCGAGCCAGGCCTCGAGCAGGTCCGGGTCAGCGGCTTCGAGGCCGATCGCGAGAATGCCGGGATGGTGGCTCATCGCGCAAAAGCATACAGCAGCGCGTCCCCCGCCGACCGTAGGCCGGGGTAGACTCTTCGGATGATCGGGGTCGTCGTACTGAGCTACAACAAGCGCGCCGACCTTCTGCTTGGGCTCGAGTCGATCGAGCGGGCCGACTACCCCGACCTCGTCGTCGTAGTCGTCGACAATGCATCCACCGACGGTTCCGCCGACGCAGCGCGCGCGCGATTCCGGCACTTCACCATAATCAGGAACACGGAGAACCTCGGCGCCGCGGGCGGGCGAAACTCTGGGTGGAAACACCTACGCCGCCTGGCGGACTGCAACATCATCGTTTTCCTCGACGACGACTCCGAAGTGACGCCGTCCTATTTCCCGCGCATCGCCGACTGCTTCTCCGCCAATCCCTGGGCCGGAGTGGTCGCCGGCAAGGCGCTGACCAAGCCGAACAGCGGCGTCATCATGTCGGCCGGCATCCACGTTAACTTATATACGGGCAACATCTCCGACATCGGCACCGGCGAGAAAGACGACGGGCAGTACGACAAGCCGCGCGAGCTCGAGGCCTGCGGCGGATTCGCGCTCGCCGTCCGTGCGTCGGTGTTCGAGAAGCTCGGAGGAATCGACGAACGATTCAATCCATACGGCTGGGAAGAAGTCGACTTCTGCCTGCGCGCACGAAAGGCGAAGTACAAAGTCCTGTACGAGCCGCGCGCCGTGCTCTGCCACAAGGGTACGCGCGCCGGGCGTCCGCCGAAAGCGGAGTACGAGCGGCACAAGGTGCGCAACTACTTCAGGCTTCTCGGGCGTCATGCGAACTTCTTGCAGAAGGCGACATGCCTCGTCTTCGTTCCGCTGCGCATGGCGCGCGTCGCCTGGCGCATGGTCCGCACCGGCCATGCCAACATCATCCTTTCCCAGGCGCGCGGATTTCTCGACGGATTGCGCGACCCTGCCCGCTAGGGTCTAATACGCAGCCCCGGGCACGGCCAGGTAGCTCAGTTGGTAGAGCAGCGGACTGAAAATCCGCGTGTCGGTGGTTCGATTCCGCCCCTGGCCACCAATTTTGTGACTGAAAATCCTAGCGTCTAGCCAGATTTCCACACTGGCGGCGCCGCCCGTCATTCCTTGTAGAAGCCGACCCCGCAGTTCTGTCCTGCGACCTGCGTGTAGAAAGAAGTCTTCTCGAGCGGTGTGTCGGTACCGGGGCGTGGCCACCAATAGGTCACTTGCTTGATCTCTCCCTCGGTGGCGTTATCCATGATCTCCTTCCCGAGCGGATACCCCTTCTTGCCTTTGATCTCCTGCAGATGCTCGCCCTTCAGATAGGGATGGGCGGTCAGGATGCCGTCCGAAGC
>DATJFN010000067.1:0-13612 GCA_035495635.1 Steroidobacteraceae bacterium
CCGGACCATGCCGTGATCACGGGCTACCGCGTGACACCCGTGGTGGGCTTCGTGCGCCCGGGCTTCACGCTGGTGCTCGACCCGACCGAGGTCGTCGGAACGTTCGAGGCGCCGCTCCGGCACCTGCTCGATCCCGCCACGCACGCGCGTCGCAAGCGGCGCATCGCGGGCGAGGAGATCGAGACCATCGACCTGCCCTGGGGCAGCTTCAACATCTGGGGCGCGACCGCCGGCATGCTGCTGACGCTCGGGGACGTCCTGGGCGGGACGGCGCATGGGAATTGAACGGCTGCTGTCGATCATGGCGCGGCTCCGCGATCCGGAGCACGGCTGCCCCTGGGACCTCGAGCAGGACTTTCGATCGATCGCGCCGCATACGATCGAGGAAGCCTACGAAGTCGCCGACGCCATCGAGCGCGGCGACCTTCGTGCGCTTCGCGACGAGCTTGGCGACCTGCTGTTCCAGGTCGCGTTCCACGCGCGGCTGGCGGACGAGCAGGGCGCGTTCCAGTTCGGCAACGTGGTGGACTCGATCTGCGACAAGCTGACGCGGCGCCACCCCCATGTCTTCTGCGACGCCGTGATCACGGATGCCGGCGAACAGACCCGCGCCTGGGAACGCATGAAGCGCGAGGAGCGCGCCGCTCGGGGCGAGGACGGTGCGCTGGCGGACGTCCCCACTGCGCTGCCCGCCCTGACGCGCGCGCGGAAACTCGGGTCGCGCGCCGCACAGGCGGGCTTCGACTGGCCCGACGCAACCGGCCCGCGCGCCAAGGTTTCCGAGGAACTCGCGGAGCTCGACCGTGCGACCGGTTCAGGCGATGCCGACGCGCGTGAGGCTGAGCTCGGCGACCTGCTCTTCTCGGTGGTGAACCTGGCGCGGCACCTCGATGTCGATCCCGAAACGGCACTCCGTCGCGCCAACGAGCGATTCGTGCGCCGATATCGCCACGTGGAGCGGGCCCTCGCGGGGCTCGACGAACACGCATCCGGCGCGTCGCCGGAATTGCTCGACCGCCTGTGGGCGGCTGCCAAGGCCGAAAACCCCTGATTCCGGGCCTCGGGAAACTGCCCGTGGCGTTCAGGACGCATTCATTTGGCCCTGCGTAGATTGGCCATCGTGCCAATCAAGGAGGGCGCACCATGTCACGCACCATCAAGTTCATTGCGGCGGCCGCCGGACTCGCGCTCGCGTCGGGCGCGGCGTTCGCCGGCGATCGCTATGAAGGCGACGGCGAGTACGACTTTGCACCGGTGGTTCACGTCGAGCCGCTGCGGCGCGAGGTTCGCGTCAGCGAGCCGGTTCGCGAGTGCTGGCAGGAGACGAGCTACGCGTCCGAGCGGCCGTTCTCGTCGAACCATGTGGGCGCGACGCTGCTCGGCAGCGCGATCGGCATCGCGCTCGGCAACCAGGTCGGGCACGGGCGCGGCAAGGACATTGCCCGCGTGGCCGGCGCGGTGATCGGTGGGGCCATCGCGCACAACGTGTCGGTCGAGCGCGCGCGGCAGCAGTACGGCGACGGCGGGCGCAGCGTCGAGCGCTGCGACGTTAGCTACCGGGACCGCGTCGAAGAGCGCATCGACGGCTACCGCGTGACCTACGAGTACGCGGGCCGCGAGTACGTCACGCGCATGCCCTACGACCCGGGTGAGCGCATCCGGGTCCGGGTCGCCGTGACCCCGACGTGACCCCGAGCCGGACAGCCCGGGCCGCCCCGCGCGGCCCGGGCCTTCGCTTACTCTAGAATGCGCCCATGGCCTTGAACCGGTTGCTGCCCGTTGTGACGCTGAGCTTCCTGCTCGGAAACGCCGTGGCGTGGGCGCCCGATGCGGCGGCGTCGAATGGGCACCGCGGTCACGACGGCGGTGCGCGCGTCGTGGACGACCGCGCGATCTCGCTGGATGAAGCCGTGGCCCAGGCGGAGCGCCGCTACAAGGCGCGCGCGGTGAAGGCGGAAGAGAAGCGCCACGGCGACCGGGTCGAATACCGCATCCGGCTTCTCGACGCCGACGGCCGCGTGTTCGAAGTGCGCGTCGACGCGGCCACCGGCCGCGAGGACTGAGGAGCGAACGATGCGCGTCCTCGTGCTGGAAGACGAGCCGGCACTGCGCGAGACCCTCGCCCGGCAGTTCCGCGGCGAGGGCTTTACGATCGACGAAGCGGGCGATGGCGTCGAAGGCGAGTTCGCGGGACTCGAATACCCGATCGACCTTGCGGTGGTGGACCTCGGGCTGCCGGGCCGCTCGGGACTCGACGCCATCCGTGCCTGGCGCAAGGCCGGCAGGAATTTTCCGGTTCTGATCCTCACGGCGCGCGACAGCTGGCAGGAGAAAGTCGCCGGGCTCGACGCCGGGGCGGACGATTACGTTACAAAGCCGTTCCGCTTCGAAGAGGTGCTCGCGCGCGTGCAGGCGCTGCTGCGACGCTCCGGCGGCTGGTCCCAGCCGCTGATCCAGTGCGGCGCCGTTGCCCTCGACACGCGCGCCCAGGAAGTGCGCGTCAGCGGCGAGAAGGTCGAGCTCACCGCCTTCGAGTATCGGCTGCTGGAATACCTCATGCTGCGCGCGGGACAGGTCGTGTCGAAGGCCGAGCTGACCGAGAAGCTCTACGAGCAGGACTTCGAGCGCGACAGCAACACGATCGAGGTCTTCATCGGTCGCCTGCGCCGCAAGCTCGATCCGGACAACCGACACCAGCCGATCGAGACGCTGCGCGGCCGCGGCTACCGGATCGCGCGCGATTGAACGTGGCACGGGCGGTTCCATCGCTCCAGGCGCGGCTGGTCCTGACGCTGGCCGCGGTGCTGCTCGTGGCCGCGGGCGCCGCGGCCTGGGCGCTCGATTCGCTCTTCCGCAACCTCGGACTGCGCGCGCAGGAAGACGTGCTGGACGCGCAGGTGATCGCGCTTATCTCCTCGGCCGAGATCGAGGCGGACGGCCGGCTCGTCCCTCAAAACCTCGCGGAAGCCCGCCTGTCGACTCCGGGCTCGGGCCTCTACGCGGAGATCGAGGGAGCCACGGGACGCTGGCGTTCGCCTTCGAGTGTCGGCAGCGGGCTTGCCTTCACCTCGGCGCCGAAGCCCGGCGAGCGACGATTTGAGAATGTGCTCCTCGGCGACGGCACGCGCGCGCTCGCGCTCTCGCTCGGCGTGCACTGGGAGCCGGAGGAGGGCGCGGCGCGAGACTACGTGATTCGTGCCGCGCAGAGCCTCGAGCCCTGGTACGCGCAGCTCCTGCGGGTGCGGACGGGCCTCGTCACGGGCTTCCTGCTGCTCGGCCTGTTGCTGCTCGGGGCCCTCGCGATCGCGCTTCGCGTCGCGCTCGGGCCTTTGCGCCGACTCGAGCGGGAGATCTCCGACATCGAGGCGGGCCGCAGCGACGCGCTCGGGGCGGGATGGCCGCGTGAGCTCTCGGGTGTCACCGGAAACCTCAACGCGCTGCTCGTCGGCGAGCGAAAGCGCCTCGAGCGCTACCGCACGACGCTCGGCAACCTCGCTCACAGCCTGAAGACGCCGCTCGCCGCGATGCGCGGCCTGCTCGAGCAGGGCGATTCGACGGCCGCCGCGCTCGCCCCGCAGCTCGACCGCATGCAGGGCATCGTCCAGCACCAGCTGAAGCGGGCGGTGTTCGGCGGCAGCGGGGCGACCCTGACCGACCAGCCCGTGCTCGAGCCGCTCGAGCAGCTGCGCACGGCTCTCGGCAAGGTGTACGCGGACAAGCCCATCCGGATGACGCTCGCGGTCGCACCGGGAACCGCGTATCCGATCGACGCGGGCGACCTGCTCGAGCTCGCGGGCAACCTCATGGACAACGCCTGCAAGTACTGCAAGTCGAGCGTTGCGGTCCGCGCCACGCCCTGGACCGCCGCGGAGTGGCGCCGTCCGGGACTCGTGCTCGAGGTCGAGGACGACGGGGCGGGCATCGCGCCCGCGGAGCGTGCTCGCGTGCTCGAACGCGGCGTGCGCGCCGACGAGACGGTGGCGGGGCAGGGAATCGGGCTCTCCGTCGCCCGCGAGATCGCGACGGCTTACTCCGGCACGATCGAGATCGGCGAGAGCCGCCTGGGCGGCGCCCGCATCTGCCTGCGGCTGCGGGGCCGCTGATTCAGCCGACGTCGAACTTGATGCCCTGGGCGAGCGGCAGGTCGCTCGAGTAATTGATCGTGTTGGTCTGCCGGCGCATGTAAACCTTCCAGGCATCGGATCCCGACTCGCGGCCGCCGCCCGTGTCCTTTTCGCCGCCGAATGCGCCGCCGATCTCGGCGCCCGACGTCCCGATATTCACGTTCGCGATGCCGCAATCGCTGCCGGCGACCGAAAGGAAGCGCTCGGCGTTCTGCAGCCGGTCGGTGAAGATCGCGGACGACAGGCCGTAGTCCGTGTCGTTGTGCATCGCGATCGCATCGTCGAGCGTCTTGAAGGGAATGAGGTACAGGATCGGGGCGAACGTCTCGTGCTTCACGACCGGCATGTCGTGCCGGGCGCGCACGATGGTCGGCTCGACAAAGTAACCCGGGCCCGGCAGCGCGCGGCCTCCGCAGAGGACCTCGCCACCCTGCTTGCGCGCATCGTCGAGCGCGGCCTCGTACTGGCGCACGGCGGACCCGCCCACGAGCGGCCCCATGAGAGTCCGGGAATCGAGCGGGTTGCCGATCCGGACCTGCTTGTAGCTCGCGACCAGGCGGCGCTGGACTTCGTCGATCCGCGACTCGTGCACCAGCAGGCGCCGGGTGGTCGTGCAGCGCTGGCCCGCCGTCCCGACGGCGCCGAACAGGACCGAGGGCACGACGAGGTCGAGGTTCGCGAACTCGTCCACGATGATCGCGTTGTTGCCGCCGAGCTCGAGCAGGCTTCGTCCGAGGCGCGACGCAACACGCTCCCCGACGTGCCGGCCGACGCTCGTCGAACCCGTGAAGCTCACGAGCGCGACGCGCTTGTCGTCCACGAAGCGGCTCGCGAGGGAATTGTCGGTCGGGATAAAGAGCTGGAAGATCGGCGGCAGCTTCTCGGCCTCGATCACCTCGTTGCAGATCTTCTGCACCGCGATCGAGCAGAGGGGCGTGTGGTGCGAGGGCTTCCACACGCTGATGTCGCCGCAGACCGCCGCAATGAAGGCGTTCCACGACCAGACCGCGACCGGGAAATTGAAGGCCGAGATGATCCCGATCACGCCGAGCGGGTGCCACTGCTCGTACATCCGGTGCCGCGGGCGCTCCGAATGCATCGAGAGGCCGTAGAGCATGCGCGACTGGCCGACCGCGAAATCGGCGATGTCGATCATTTCCTGCACTTCGCCGTCGCCCTCGGCCTTGATCTTGCCCATTTCGAGGCTGACGAGGCTGCCGAGGAGGTCTTTCTTCGCGCGCAGCGCCTCGCCCATGAGGCGCACCGCCTCGCCGCGACGCGGCGCCGGCACCTGGCGCCATTCCGCGAAGGCAGCAACCGCGCTCGCCATGACGCGCTCGTAGTCGGCCGCGGCCGCAGGGCGGATGCGGGCAATGACTTCGCCGGTCGCGGGATCCAGCGAATCGACGAGCGCCGCGTCGGCGGAGCCGTGCCATTCCTTGCCGGACCAGGCGCCGGGGTTTACCGCGGCCAGGCCAAGGCCCGACAGGATGCGGCCGGCGTCGCCCGAGATCTTTTCCTGCATCGGCTTCCGTTCGGTGTTCATCGCAATGCTCCTGCGCGGCTGCGCTGCCGCCCTGCCTTGCCCTCGACCACGATCCGGCCCGAGATCGACTTGTCGGTTCCGTGGCTGTACCACGCGCCGAAGCGGTTCGCGAGCACCTCGGGCAGCCGGAACTGCTCCTGGCGCACGAAGCCGCGATAGTCATCGGGATTCGCCAGCACGAGGTCGACGACCGACGTGATTCCCGCCGCCGTCGTCACCTGGATCGCCGACCAGAGCCGGCCCAGGATCTCCTGGGGATAGATCTTGTTGACGTAATTTTCCTCGCGCAGTTCCCCGTCCTGGCGCCCGCTGACCGCGACGTAGACGATGACGACGTCCTGCAGCGTCTGCGGCACCGCGTTCTCGAGGATGCGCTTCAACGTCGCGCGGTCGTGGTTGAGCTTCAGGTCGTTCATGAGCAGGCGCATCTGCTCGCAATGACCCGGGTACCGGATCGTCTTGTAGTTCATCTGCTCGCAGCGCTCGCCGAAGGTCTCGCCGAGCGAGCCGAGCCCGCCGGACGTGTTGAAGGCCTCGTAGAGGGTGCCGTCGATCTCGATTTCCTCGAGCCCTTCGAGCGGCGCTGCCTCGACCACGCGGCGGTCGGCGATCGCGTAGCAGGGATTGCCGTACTCGTTGATGAGGCCCTCGGTGGACCAGGTCAGCGAGTACTTGAGGACGTTGTTCGGATGCTGGGGCAGGGCGCCAACGCGCATGCGGATACTCCGCAGCTCGTCGAAGTGGGTGATGAGCTCGTTGGCCGCGATCGAGATGAAGCCGGGCGCGAGCCCGCACTGCGGGACGAACGCCGTGCCGGCGCCTTCCGCGGTCGCACGAACGGCGCGCGTGACCTCGACGTCCTCGGTCAGGTCGAAATAGTGCAGTCCCGCCTCGCGCGCGACCTTCGCGACGCCGGGATTGCAATAGAAGGGCAGGGAGGAAATGACCGCGTCGCAGGGATGGTCGGCGACGTGCCGCGCGAGCGCGGCCGGGTCGCCCGCGTCCATGCCGAAGGCCGCGACGTTGCGCTTGCCGTGGGCCCGCGCGACGGCGCGAGCCGTATCGGCGCTGACGTCGGCGAGCTGGACCTCGTACCCACCGGCGTCCGCCAGCAGGCCCGAGATGAGCGCGCCGATCTTTCCGGCGCCGAGAACGAGTACGCGATGCATCGAAAATCCGCCTGAAAATGGGTGGCGCATTCTGCCCATTCCGACGGTCATAAACCACCCCTTTTGGCCATAATTTTTGCAGTGCAATCAATCCGTGTACGATGGCCCGAACGATGAACGTCGCGGTCGAATCCGGCGGCTGGAGGCCGGACAGCTGGCAGCGAATGCCGGTGCTCCAGCAGCCCGTCTACAAGGATCCCGCGCGCCTCGCGCGCGTCCTTGCCGAGCTCGCTCGCCTGCCGCCGATCGTCGTTTCCTGGGAGATCGACCAGCTGAAGGAGGAGCTCGCGGCCGCGCAACGCGGCGAGCGCTTCCTGCTCCAGGGCGGCGACTGCGCGGAAGGTTTCGCCGACTGCGACTCGGACACGATCGCGCGGAAGCTGAAGATCCTCCTGCAGATGAGTGTCGTGCTGCTGCACGGGCTCAAGAAGCCCGTCATCCGCGTCGGCCGTATCGCGGGGCAATTCGCGAAGCCGCGCTCGGCCGACACCGAGACGCGCGACGGCGTCACGCTGCCGTCGTACCGCGGCGACCTCGTCAACCGCGCCGCCTTCACAGCCGCGGATCGCGAGCCGGACCCGGAGCTGCTCCTGCGCGGCTACGAGCGTGCGGCGCTCACGCTCAACTTCGTGCGCGCCCTCGTGGACGGCGGCTTTGCCGACATGCACCACCCGGAGTACTGGGACCTCGGCTTCCTGCAGCATGCGAAGCTGCGCGACGCTTACCGCAGGATCATCGACTCGATCTCGGATTCGCTCGACTTCTATGCCGCGATTTCCGGCTCGCCCGTGCACGAGGCCTCGCAGGTACGCTTCTACGCGAGCCATGAAGGACTCCACCTGCTTTACGAGCAGGCGCAGACCCGCTACCTGAAGCGTCGACAGCGCTGGTACAACCTCTCGACGCACATGCCCTGGATCGGGCTCCGCACGGCGCGGCCCGGAGGGGCGCATGTCGAGTATTTCCGCGGCATCGCGAATCCCGTCGCCGTCAAGGTGGGCGAGGGTACCGATGCCGCATCGGTGGCCGAGCTGATCCGGGCGCTCAATCCGGACGACGAGCCTGGCCGCCTGACCCTGATCCACCGCTTCGGAGCGCGCCGGATCGAGGAATCGCTGCCCGCCATGATCCGCGCGGCGCAAGCGACCGGCCGACGCGTGCTCTGGGTGTGCGACCCGATGCATGGCAATACGGAAACGACGCCGCAGGGCGTGAAGACGCGCCGCTTCGAGAACATCCTCGCGGAGGTCGAGGCCGCGTTCCGCATTCACTCGGAGTCCGGCTCGATCCTCGGCGGGGTGCACTTCGAGCTGACCGGCGACGACGTCACCGAATGCACCGGTGGCGCCCGCGGGCTCACCGAGACTGACCTCGCGCGCGCTTACCACACGACCGTCGATCCGCGGCTCAACTACGAGCAGGCCCTCGAGCTCGCGATGCTGATCGGCCGCCAGCGGGCCGAGTCGTGAGCGCCGGCACGAGCCGCGAAGCGGCACTGACGGGCGGCGCGGCTCCAGGGCCGCCCGCCAGCGTGTCCCCGGAATGGCGCGAGGTGCTGACACCCGGCGCCATCGCGTTCGTGAATGGCCTCGCCCAGCGCTTTTCCGAGGAGCGGCAATCACTCCTCGCGCGGCGCGCAGCCCTGCAGCGCCAGTTCGACGCCGGCGCCTTGTGCGACTTTCCCGACGAAACGCGGGAGCTGCGCGAATCGGAATGGCGAGTCGGGCCGATACCGGCGGACCTGCAGGACCGCCGCGTCGAGATCACGGGCCCGACCGAGCGCAAGATGGTCATCAATGCGCTCAACTCGGGCGCGAACGTGTTCATGGCCGATTTCGAGGATTCTCTCTGCCCGAGCTGGTCGAACCTGATCGAAGGGCAGGCGAACCTGATGCAGGCCGTGCGCCGGACATTGACGCACACGTCGCCGGAAGGAAAACAGTACCGACTGAACGAGAAGACCGCCGTGCTGATCGTGCGGCCGCGCGGCTGGCATCTGCCGGAGAAGCACTGGCTGGTCGGCGAGGAAGCCATCGCCGGCGCCTTCGTCGACTTCGGCATCTACCTTTACCACAACGCCGCCGAGCTCCAGCGCCGGGGCACGGGGCCGTATTTCTACCTGCCCAAGCTCGAGAACCGCTTCGAGGCTCGGCTGTGGGCGAACGTGATCGAGCATGCGGAGACCGAGCTCGGCCTCGTACGCGGCACGGTCAAGGTGACGGTCCTCATCGAGACCATCACGGCCGCGTTCGAGATCGACGAGATCCTCTACGAGCTCCGCGACTGGATCGTCGGGCTCAACTGCGGACGCTGGGACTACATCTTCAGCGTCATCAAGAAATTCGGCCATCGCCCGGAGTTCGTGCTGCCGGACCGCAGTTCCGTCACCATGGCCTCGCCGTTCCTGCGAGCCTATTCGCAGCTCGTCATCCAGCGCTGTCACAAGCGCGGCGCGTTTGCGATGGGCGGCATGGCGGCGCAGATCCCGATCAAGAACGACGCGCGGGCGAACGAGGTCGCGCTGGCGCGCGTCCGCGCCGACAAGGAGCGCGAGGCAGGCGACGGGCACGACGGGACCTGGGTCGCGCATCCCGGGCTCGTCCCGGTCGCGCGCGCGGTTTTCGATCGCCTGATGCCCGGCGCCAACAACCTGGCACGCCTGCGCGAGGACGTCGTCGTGACGAGCGGGGACCTCCTGCGCGTGCCGGACGGAAAAGTGACGCGGGCGGGCCTGCGCCTCAACGTCGACGTCGGCATCCGCTACCTTGCATCCTGGCTCGGCGGCAATGGCTGCGTGCCGATCCACAACCTCATGGAAGACGCCGCGACCGCGGAAATCTCGCGCGCTCAGCTCTGGCAGTGGGTCAGGCACGCCACGCCGCTCGAGGATGGGACCGTCGTCACGCTCGACGGGGTCCGCGACGAGGCAAAGTCCGTGCTGGAGGGAATCCGCGCCGAGACGGGGGACGAATCCTTCGAAGCCGGTCACTTCCGCCGTGCGGCGGCGCACCTCGACCGGCTCACTGCCGGCGCAGAATTCGAACCGTTTCTGACCCTCAATGCGTACGAAGACATCGATTGACCCTGGAGACTTCATGACACCGCAGTCCGCCGCACAGATCGAAAGCCATTGGAAAGAGAGCCCCCGCTGGAAGGGCGTGGCGCGCGGATACACCGCCGCCGACGTCGTCCGGCTGCGCGGCTCGGTGCAGGTCGAGCATTCGATCGCGCGGCTCGGGGCCGAGAAGCTCTGGCGCTACCTGCACGAGCTGCCGTTCGTGAATGCGCTCGGAGCGCTGACCGGCAACCAGGCCATGCAGCAGGTTCGCGCCGGCCTCAAGGCGATCTACCTCTCCGGCTGGCAGGTCGCGGGCGATGCGAACAACGCGGGCGAGATGTACCCCGACCAGTCGCTGTATCCGGCGGATTCCGTGCCCGCCGTCGTCCGGCGCATCAACAACACGCTGCTGCGCGCCGACCAGATCTGCCACGCCGAGGGCAACGACAAGGTCGACTGGCTGCAGCCGATCGTCGCCGACGCCGAGGCCGGATTCGGCGGCGTGCTGAATGCTTTCGAGCTCATGAAGGCCATGATCGACGCGGGCGCCGCGGGCGTTCACTTCGAGGACCAGCTCTCGAGCGCGAAGAAGTGCGGCCACATGGGCGGCAAGGTGCTCGTGCCGACGCAGGAAGCGATCAACAAGCTCGTCGCCGCACGCCTCGCGGCGGACATCTGCGGCGTGCCGACGGTCCTCGTGGCCCGCACCGACGCCGAGTCGGCGACGCTGCTCACGTCGGACGTCGACGAGCGCGACCACGCGTTCATCGCGTCGAAGCAGCGCACGAGCGAAGGATTCTTCGCGGTGAAGTCGGGCATCCCGCAGGCGATCGCGCGCGGCATCGCTTACGCGCCGTATGCCGACCTCGTCTGGTGCGAAACGGCGACGCCGGACCTGCACGAGGCGAAGGAGTTCGCGGAGGGCGTCCACCGCAAGTACCCGGGTAAGCTGCTCGCGTACAACTGCTCGCCATCGTTCAACTGGAAGAAGAAGCTCGACGACGCGACGATCGCGAAGTTCCAGCGCGAGCTCGGCGCGATGGGATACAAGTTCCAGTTCATCACGCTAGCCGGCTTCCATGCGCTCAACTTCTCGATGTTCGAGCTCGCGCGCGGCTACAAGGATGCCCAGATGAGCGCCTACGTCGCGCTGCAGCAGGCGGAATTCGCGGCCGAGCCCGTCGGCTACACCGCGACCAAGCACCAGCGCGAGGTCGGGGCCGGCTACTTCGACGACGTGACGCAGACGGTGACCGGCGGCAACTCGTCGATCACGGCGATGCGCGGCTCGACCGAGGAAGCGCAGTTCAAGGCACGCTGAATCGGCCCGGGGCCGAGTTCGACCCGGGCTGCCGGCTCTGCCCACGCCTGGCGCGTCACCTCGACGCCGTCAGGTCCGAGCACCCGCAATACCATTGCCGGCCGGTCGCACCGTTCGGCAGCCCGCGCCACCGCCTTCTCGTCGTCGGGCTGGCGCCGGGAAAGCATGGCGCCAATCGCAGCGGCCGACCCTTCACGGGCGACCATGCGGGCATCCTCCTGTACCGCACCCTGCACGCGGCAGGATTCGCGTCGCGCGCCGAGTCGGTCTCGGCCGACGACGGGCTTCGCCTGCTCGATTGCCGCATCAGCAACGCCGTGAAGTGCCTGCCGCCCGGCAACCAGCCGAGCCCCGATGAAGTCCGGCGCTGCAATCGCTACCTGGTCCGGGAGCTCGCGAGACTGCCGGTCGGCGGCGTGATCGTGGCGCTCGGAGCCATCGCGCACGGCGCGGTCCTCCGGGCACTGGGCGAGCGGCCTTCGGCCCACCACTTCGCCCATGGCGCCGAGCACGAGCTGCCAGGGCGGCGACGTCTCCTCGATTCCTATCACTGCAGCCGCCTCAACACGAATACCGGGCGCCTGACGCCCGCGATGCTCGCGCGCGTCTTTGCCCGCGCCCGCCACTTGATCAGGGGCTGAGCGCCGCCACACCATGGGCCCGTGAGCGAATTCGACGCACGGGCCTTCGTCAAGCGGCTACCGGACCGTCCGGGTGTCTATCGGATGCTCGACGCCGACGGGAAGATCATCTACGTCGGCAAGGCCCGCAGCCTCCGCACGCGCGTTGGGAGCTATTTCCGCGCGGACCAGATCCAGCCCAAGGTCCAGGCGCTCGTGCGCGCCGTGGCCGGCATCGAGGTCACGCTGACGAATTCCGACATTGAAGCGCTCCTCCTCGAGCACAACCTCATCAAGTCGCACCGGCCGCGCTTCAACGTCACGCTGCGTGACGACAAGAGCTTTCCCTACGTGCATCTGTCCGCGCACGAGTTCCCGCGGCTCGCGTTCTACCGCGGATCGCGCAAGCTCCCCGGCCGCCTGTTCGGTCCCTACCCGTCGGCGAGCGCCGTCCACGAAGCGCTGAACCAGCTGCACAAGATGTTCCGGCTGCGCAGCTGCAAGGACACGTTCTTCGCGAACCGCTCGCGGCCCTGCCTCGAGTACCAGATCGGGCGTTGCTCGGCGCCGTGCACCGGGCTCATCGACGCGGCCGCGTACGCGCAGGACGTCGAGTCGGCGACGCTGGTGCTCGAGGGGCGTGCAAAGGATGCGACGGCGCGGCTCGGAGTGGACATGGAACGGGCGTCGGAACGGCTCGAGTTCGAGCGCGCCGCGATGCTCCGCGACCAGCTGGCGGCGCTGACCGACGTGCAGGCACGGCAGGTCGTCACGCGCGCACGCGCGGGCACGGACACCGACGTCATCGCGATTGAGGAAGAGGGGGACGAGTTCGCGATCGCGCTCATGTTCGTTCGCGGGGGCCAGGTGCTCGGCACGTCGACCTTCCATCCGCGGGCGCCGATCAGCGAGGCGCCCGAGGTGCTCTCGGCCTTCCTCGCCCGGCATTACCTCGAGCGCGAGCCGCCGCCCCGCATCTATCTCTCCCACCCGATCGAGGACGCCGACTCGCTCGCGGCTTCGCTCGGGGAGCGCGCCGGCCGCATGGTGCGCATCGCGGTCGCGCGCCGCGGGGTTCCGCAGCGCTGGGTCGCCCTCGCGCGGCAGAACGCGGCGAACGCGCTCCGCATGCGGGATGCGCAGCAAGCGGGAATGGACGACCAGCTCGCGGATCTTGGCCGCTTCCTCGGGCTGGACGCGCCTCTCGCGCGTATCGAATGCTTTGATGTGAGCCACACGCAGGGTGAGGCCACGAACTGCGCCTGCGTCGTGTTCGGCCCGGAAGGTCCGGTGAAGGCGGAATATCGGCGCTACAACATCGAAGGCGTGGAGCGTGGCGATGACTACGGGGCGCTCAAACAGGCCCTGATGCGCCGCTACCGGCGCCGCAAGGACGAGGAGGCGCCGCTGCCGGACGTCCTCCTGATCGACGGTGGACCGGGACAGCTTGCGGCGGCGCTCGCGGTTCTCGAGGCGCTCGGGATTCGCCTGCCCGCCGTAGCGGGCGTTGCGAAAGGCGCAGACCGGCGCGCCGGACAGGAGCGCATTTTCTTGGCCGGCCGCGAGTCGGCCTCTATACTGCCGCCGGACTCGAAGGCGCTGCACCTGATCCAGCGCGTGCGCGACGAAGCGCACCGGTTCGCGATCAGCGGCCATCGGCGCCGGCGCGCGAGGTCCCGCCAGACCTCGATGCTGGAGTCGATCGCGGGCCTCGGGCCCGCTCGGCGTCGCGCGCTGCTCCGCCATTTCGGCGGCCTGCAGGGCGTGCTGCGCG
>DATJFN010000068.1:0-23732 GCA_035495635.1 Steroidobacteraceae bacterium
CGGGCGTGGTCCACCACGTCCACACCGCTCATGTTGGGGGCCATGTCCGACATCACAAGGTCGACGCGGCGTCCGCCCAGCTTCTCGAGAAGCCCATCGAGCACCGCCTGCTCCCGGAAATCGCCCTGGATGAAATCGACGCCCGCGATCGCGTCCATGGGCAGGAGGTCGAGCGCGAACACCCGACCCTTCCCTCCGAGCCGGCGCGCGGCGTACTGGCTCCAGCCGCCGGGCGCAGCGCCCAAGTCGACGACAACCGCGCCTGGAGTGAACAGCTTTTCAGCGCTGTCGAGCTCTTCCAGCTTGAACGCGGCGCGCGAGCGAAGCCCCGACTCCTGCGCACGCCGCACGTAGGGATCCGAGAAGTGTTCTTCGAGCCATCGGCCGCTTGACTTGCTGCGACGCGCCATCCGTGCCTCCGCCGACCGACCCCTATAATGCGACGATGGCGCTGACCGAGCGGCAAAAAAAGCATTTGAGACGGCTCGGCCACGAGTTGAACCCGATCGTGCTCGTCGGGCAGAAGGGCCTGACGCCAGGCGTCGCCGAGGAATTGCGGCTTGCGCTCGAGCACCACGAGCTCGTCAAGCTCCGTGCCCGGGTCGGCGATCGCGCGGAGCGGGATGCGATCCTGGATGAGCTCGCCCGACTCACCGGGTCCGAGTTCGTCTACCGCATCGGGAACGTCGGTCTTTTTTACAAGAAGAACAGCAAGCTACAGAAGATTCTTCTGCCGGACTCGTAAGTCAGGCGAGTCTTACGGCTAGCACCTCGAAGCTGCGCGCGCCGCTCGGCGCCGCGACCTCCACCTCATCGCCCACCGTTCGTCCGATCAACGCGCGCGCGATCGGCGAATTGATCGACACGAGGCCGCTGCGGATATCGGCCTCGTCATCGCCGACGATTTGGTAGCTCACCTCCGGCCCGCCGTCGACCGGCGCGAGCTCGACCGTCGCGCCGAACACGACCTTGCCCGTGTGCGGAAGCGAGGACGGGTCGATCACCTGGGCGTTGGCGAGCCGCTGCTCGATCTCCTTGATGCGCCCCTCGATGAAGCCCTGCTGCTCGCGCGCCGCGTGGTACTCCGCGTTCTCGGACAGGTCGCCGTGCGAGCGCGCCTCGGCAATGGCGCGAATGATCGCGGGCCGGTCTTCGGACTTCAGGCGGCGCAGCTCCTCGCGCAGCTTCTCCGCGCCGCGCAGCGTGATCGGCGTCCTCATGCCGCGCCGAGCTCGCGGTGCAGATCCTGGAGCCGGTTCACGTCGTGGTCTTCCAGATGGTCGAGCGCGGCGATGGTCGCGTGCGCCGCATTGACCGTCGTGTAGTAGGTCACGCGGCGCAGCTCCGCCTCGCGCCGGATCGAGTGTGACTCGCGGATTGCGCGCTTGCCCTCGGTCGTATTGATGATGAGGTCGATCTCGTCATTCTTGATCATGTCGACGATGTGCGGGCGGCCCTCGCGCACCTTGAGCGCACGCCGGCAGGGCACGCCGGCGGCCTCGAGCGCCACCTGCGTGCCGTGGGTCGCGATGATCTCGAATCCGCGGTCGAGGAGATTGCGCGCGACTGCGGTCGCGGCCTCCTTGTCGCGGTCGCGCACCGAAATGAGGCAGACGCCGCGCGTCGGCAGCCGGATTCCGCTCGCAGCCTGGGATTTCGCGTACGCCTCGCCGAAGGTGCGGCCCGTGCCCATCACCTCGCCCGTCGACTTCATCTCCGGGCCGAGGATCGGGTCCGAATCCGGGAACTTGCCGAACGGGAACACGGCTTCCTTGACGGAGAAGTAGGGTGGCACGCGCTCCTCGGTCGCTTCGAGGTCGGCAAGCTTGCGGCCCGCCATCACGCGGGCCGCGATCTTCGCGAGCGGCCGGCCCGTCGCCTTGGATACGAAGGGCACCGTCCGCGACGCGCGCGGGTTGACCTCGAGCACGTAGACGACGCCGTTCTGGATCGCGAACTGCACGTTCATGAGGCCGACGACGTTCAGCGCCTGCGCCATCTTTCGCGTCTGGCTGCGGAGCTCATCCTGGATCTCCGGCGACAGGCTCGCCGGGGGGAGCGAGCAGCTCGAGTCGCCGGAATGGACGCCGGCCTGCTCGACGTGCTCCATGATCCCGCCGATCAGCACGTCCTGCCCGTCGCAGACGGCGTCGACGTCGACTTCAATCGCGAGGTCGAGAAAGCGGTCGAGCAGCACCGGACTCTCGTTCGAGACCTTGACCGCCTCGCGCATGTAGGTGCGCAGGTCCTCCTCCTCGTAGACGATTTCCATCGCGCGTCCGCCGAGCACGTAGGAAGGCCGCACGATCAGCGGGAAACCGACCTCGCGCGCGAGGTCGATCGCGCGCTCCTCCTCGCGTGCAGTCGCATTCGCCGGCTGGCGCAGGCCAAGCTTCATCAGGAGCTGCTGGAAGCGCTCGCGGTCCTCTGCGACGTCGATCGAGTCGGGGCTCGTGCCGATGATGGGCGCGCCGGCGGCGGCAAGCTGGCGCGCGAGCTTGAGCGGCGTCTGGCCCCCGAACTGCACGATGACACCTTGCGGCTTCTCCCGGCCGATGACCTCCATGACGTCCTCGAATGTCAGCGGCTCGAAGTAGAGCCGGTCCGATACGTCGTAGTCGGTCGAGACGGTTTCCGGATTGCAGTTGACCATGATGGTCTCGTAGCCGTCCTCGCGCAGCGCGAGCGCGGCATGCACGCAGCAATAGTCGAATTCGATGCCCTGGCCGATCCGGTTCGGGCCGCCGCCCAGGATCATGATCTTCGGCCGCGCCGTCGGGTCCGACTCGCACTCCTGGTCGTAGCTGGAATACAGGTAGGCGGTCGAGGTCGCGAACTCGGCGGCGCAGGTATCGACGCGCTTGTACACCGGGTGCACGCCGCAGGCGAGCCGTCGAGCGCGCACCCGCGACTCGGGGGCGCCCATGGCACGCGCGAGCGCGGCGTCGGAGAAGCCCTTGCGCTTCAGCGCGAGCAATCGCTCGAACGTCAGCCCCGCGATGCCTTCGGAGCGCACGGCCTCCTCCTCCCGCACGAGCTCCTCGATCTGCTCGAGGAACCAGGGATCGATCATGGTTTCCGCGGCGACGCGCTCGAGCGGCCAGCTCGCGCGGAAGGCGTCAGCGACGTAGCGGATGCGCTCGCCACCCGGGTGGCGCAATTCCTCGGCGAGCCGAAGCTCGCCGTCGGCGTCGAGGGGCAGCGCAAGGATGGGCGTCAGGCCGTCGCAGCCGGTCTCGAGACTCCGCAGCGCCTTCTGCAGAGACTCCTGGAAGGTGCGGCCGATCGCCATGGCCTCGCCGACCGACTTCATCTGTGTCGTTAGGCGCGTGTTCGAGCCGGGAAATTTCTCGAAGGTGAAGCGTGGAACCTTGGTCACGACGTAGTCGATCGTCGGCTCGAAGGATGCCGGCGTCGCGCCGCCCGTGATCTCGTTCCGGAGCTCGTCGAGCGTATAGCCGATCGCGAGCTTGGCCGCGATCTTCGCGATCGGGAAGCCGGTTGCCTTGGAGGCGAGCGCCGAGGAGCGCGACACCCGCGGGTTCATCTCGATCACGAGCATGCGGCCGTCGTCGGGGCTGATCGCGAACTGCACGTTCGAGCCGCCGCACTCGACGCCGACCTGGCGCAGCACGGCGATCGACGCGTCGCGCATGCGCTGGTACTCCTTGTCCGTCAGCGTCTGCGCCGGCGCGACCGTGATCGAGTCGCCCGTATGCACGCCCATCGGGTCGAGGTTCTCGATCGAACACACGATGATGCAGTTGTCCTTGCGGTCCCGCACCACCTCCATCTCGTATTCCTTCCAGCCGAGCACCGATTCCTCGATCAGCACCTCGGCCGTCGGCGAGGCGTCGAGGCCCCGCATCACGATCTCCTCGAACTCCTCGCGGTTGAAGGCGATGCCGCCGCCCGTGCCGCCGAGCGTGAACGACGGACGGATCACCGTCGGATAGCCGACTTCGGCCTGCACGGCCAGCGCCTCGTCGAGGTCGTGCGCGATATAGGACTTGGGGCACTCGAGCCCGATGCCGCGCATGGCGTTCCGGAAGAGCTCGCGGTCCTCCGCCATGTCGATGGCCTCGCGCGAGGCCGCGATCATCTCGACGCCGAAGCGCTCGAGGACGCCCTCGCGCACCAGGTCGAGCGCGGTGTTGAGCGCGGTCTGGCCGCCCATCGTCGGCAGGAGCGCGTCCGGCCGCTCCTTCTCGATGATCCGTGCGACCGTCCGCCAGTCGACCGGCTCGATGTAGATCGAGTCGGCCATCTCGGGGTCCGTCATGATCGTCGCGGGGTTCGAGTTGACGAGGATGACGCGGTAGCCCTCCTCGCGGAGCGCCCGGCAGGCCTGCGCGCCGGAGTAGTCGAACTCGCAGGCCTGGCCGATGATGATCGGGCCCGCGCCGATGATGAGGATGCTCTCGATGTCGGTGCGCTTGCCCATCAGCGCGCCGAAGCCCCCTCCGCGACCGCGACCTGCGCGCGGAGCATGAGCTGCAGGCGGCGCACCATCAGGAACACGAAGTGCTCGAAGAGCGGCCGGAGGTCGTGCGGGCCCGGGCTCGCCTCCGGGTGGCCCTGGAAGCCGAAGGCGGGCCGGTCCGTGCGTGCGATGCCCTGCAGCGAGCCGTCGAACAGCGAGCGGTGCGTCGCCTTCACGGTCGCCGGAAGCGTGTCCTCGTCGACGGCGAATCCGTGGTTCTGGCTCGTGATCAGCACGTGGCCGCCGGCGAGCTCCTGCACCGGATGGTTCGCGCCGTGATGGCCGAATTTCATTTTGACGGTGCTTGCGCCGCTCGCGAGGCCGAGCAGCTGGTGGCCGAGGCAGATCCCGAACACCGGGATGTCGGTCTCGAGAAATTCCTGGATGGCCGCGATCGCGTAGTCGCAGGGCTCGGGGTCGCCGGGCCCGTTCGACAGGAAGATGCCGTCGGGATTGAGCGCGAGCGCGTCGGCTGCGCTCGTCTGCGCCGGCACGACCGTCATGCGGCAGCCGTAATCCGAAAGCAGCCGCAGGATGTTGCGCTTGATGCCGAAGTCGTAGGCGACGACGTGCAGGCGCGAGCCCGGCCGCAGCACGCGCGAGGTCTCGCGCCCGATGCTGCCCTCGTTCCACTGGTAGGACGAGCGCACGGATACGACTTTCGCGAGGTCCATTCCCTTCAGGCCCGGAAAGGCGCGCGCCGCGCGGAGCGCAACGTCGGCGTCGGCCTTGTCCGCGGTCGCGATGCATCCGCCCTGCGCGCCCCGCTCGCGGAGGATGCGCGTGAGCTTCCGGGTGTCGATGCCCGCGATCGCGACCGTCTCGCCTTCCATCAGGAAACTCGACAGCGAGTGGCTGGCGCGCCAGCTCGAGTATCGCCGCGGCAGGTCTCGGATCACGAGGCCCGCGGCATGGACGGAGTCGGACTCGAGGTCCTCGGGCGTGACGCCCGTGTTGCCGACGTGCGGATAGGTCAGCGTGACGATCTGGCGCGCATACGAGGGATCCGTGAGGATTTCCTGGTAGCCCGTCATGGCCGTGTTGAACACGACCTCGCCCGTCGTGACGCCGGAAGCCCCGATCGAAATGCCCCGAAACACCGTGCCGTCCTCGAGCGCGAGCACTGCAGGTGTCGGTGTCACCAGGTTACCTCCGGGTCCCGCCGCGCCGTTGCCGGCAAGAGGCGCAGGACATCAGTGGGTGGGCCCGTCTTGGACTCCACCGGTCATCAGCTGTCTCAGAAAGGGGGCCGCGACCTGAGCGGCAATTCTACATCAGATTCCGAGGACGTCGGACATCCCGTAGACGCCCGGCGGTCGGCCGAGAATCCAGCGCGCAGCGGCGAGCGCGCCGTGCGCGAAGGTCATGCGGTCGCTGGTTCGGTGAACGAGCTCGAGTGTCTCGCCAATGCCCGCGAAAAGCACCTGGTGCTGGCCGACGATATCCCCGCCGCGCAGGCTCGCGAAGCCGATTGCGCCAGGCGCGCGGCTTGCGGACTTGCCGAGCCGGCCGTAAACGGCGTGCTCGGCAAGCGTACCGCCCCGCACGCCCGCCACGATCTCGCCGAGCCGGAGCGCCGTCCCCGACGGGGCATCCGCCTTGCCGCGGTGGTGCGCTTCGACGATCTCCACGTCGTAGTCCGGAGGAAGGGCCGCCGCCGCCCGCCCTGCCAGGCCGAAGAGCAGGTTGACGGCCAGTGACATGTTGGGTGCGACGAGAACCGGGAAACGTTCGCTGAATCGGCGCAGCTCCGACTGGCGTGCGGCGTCGAGTCCCGTGATGCCGACGACGAGCGGGATGCCGGCCTTCGCGACGGCGGCGAGGTTGTCGCCGAGCGCCTCGGGCAGCGTGAAGTCGATGGCCACTTCGGCCTTCGCCAGGGCCTGTTCGCGGTCCGCCGTCACCGCGACCGCGATCGGCCCGGCTTGTGCGATCTCGCCGGCGTCTCGCCCGAGCGCCGAGCTCGAAGGGGATGCGAGCGCGCCCGTCAGCACGAAATCCGGCGACTCGCGGATCGCCCGCACGAGGCAACGGCCGACCCGTCCGCTGATCCCGAGCACCGCGACGTTCGTCATCTCAGCTGCCCATCCTGCCGAAGAACTGGCGCACGCCCTCGAGCCAGGAACGCTGGCGCGGATTATGGCGCCTGCCGTCCGCAGCCAGCGCGCCCTCGAACTTGCGGAGCAGCTCTTTCTGTTCCGAGCTGAGCTCCACCGGCGTCTCGACGACCACGCGGCAAAAAAGGTCGCCCGTCGAACCGCCGCGGACCGGGCGGATGCCCTTGTCCCGCAGCCGGAACACGCGGCCCGACTGCGTTCCGGCCGGCACCTTGATCGCGGCCTGGCCTTCGAGCGTCGGAACGTCGACGCTGCCGCCGAGGGCCGCGGTCGCGAAGCCGATCGGAACCTCGCAGGACAGGTGCGCGCCGTCGCGCTCGAAGATCGGATGCTCGCGAACCACGATCTCGACGTAGAGGTCGCCCGGCGGCCCGCCGTTCCGGCCCGCTTCGCCTTCGCCCGCGAGCCGGATCCGGTCGCCCGTGTCGACGCCCGCGGGCACCTTCACGGAGAGCCGCTTGGTGGTCCGCGTCCGCCCCTGCCCCGCGCACTTCGGGCAGGGGTCCGTGATGATCGTGCCGCGACCCTTGCAGCGCGGGCAGGTCTGCTGCACGGCGAAGATGCCCTGGCTGATCCGCACTTGTCCGCTGCCCTGGCAGGTCTCGCAGGTGGCGGGCGAATGTCCGCGCGCAGCGCCGCTACCGCCGCACTCGGTGCATTCGCGGACCGTCTGGTAGTCGATTTCCTGGCTGGTGCCGAAGACCGCCTGCTCGAGGTCGAGCGACAGTTCGTAGCGCAGGTCGGCGCCGCGGAAGACCGCGCTCCGCCCTCCGCGGCGTCCGCCGCCGAAGATGTCCCCGAACATGTCGCCGAAGATGTCGCCGAAAGCGTCCGACGGGCTGAAGCCCTGGCCGGCACCGCGCGCCGCGTCGAGGCCGGCGCGGCCGTACTGGTCGTAGGCGGCTCGCTTGTGTGCGTCGGTCAGGACCTCGTAGGCTTCCTTCGCTTCCTTGAACCGCTCCTCGGCTTCCTTGTCGTCTGGATTCCGGTCGGGGTGGTACTTCATGGCCAGGCGCCGGTATGCCTTCTTGATGGCATCCTCGGTGGCGTTTCGGGGCACGCCCAGCACCTGGTAGAAATCACGCTTCGACATGGCGCTCCACATGCGCGAACGCCGGGTGGCCTTGGGCCACCCGGCGGATATCGTCGCTCACGGACCGGACCGCGCCGCCGTCAGTGCGGCTTGTTGTCCTTGTCCTTGATCTCCTCGAACTCCGCGTCCAGGACGTCGTCCTTGCCGGCATCTGCGCCGGGCTTGGCCGACGCGTCCGCGTCCGGAGCGGCGCCCGCGCCCTCCGCCTGGTACGCGCGCTGCACCACCGGCGCGCTCGCCTTCGCGAGCGCCTCGGCCTTGTGCTCGATGGCCGACTGGTCGTCGCCCTTCAGCACGCCGCGCAGGTCCGAGATCGCCGCCTCGATCGCGGCGCGCTCCTCGCCCGTCACCTTGTCGCCGAGATCCTTCACCGACTTCTCGGTCGCGTGCAGGAGCGCATCGGCGCGGTTGCGCGTCTCGGCGAGCTCGCGGAACTTCTTGTCCTCGGCCGCGTGCGCCTCCGCGTCGCGGATCATCTGCTTGATCTCCTCCTCGGAGAGGCCGCTCGAGGCCTTGATGACGATCTTCTGCTCCTTGCCGGTCGCCTTGTCCTTGGCCGACACGTGCAGGATGCCGTTCGCGTCGATGTCGAAGGTCACCTCGATCTGCGGCATGCCGCGCGGCGCCGGCGGAATGTCCGAGAGGTCGAACTTGCCGAGCGACTTGTTGTCGCTCGCCCGGTCACGCTCGCCCTGCAGCACGTGGATCGTCACGCCGCCCTGGTTATCCTCGGCGGTCGAGAACACTTGCGAGGTCTTGGTGGGGATCGTGGTGTTCTTCTCGATCAGGCGCGTCATGACGCCGCCCAAAGTCTCGATGCCGAGCGAAAGCGGCGTGACGTCGAGCAGCAGCACGTCCTTGACGTCGCCGGCCAGCACGCCGCCCTGTATGGCCGCACCGACGGCGACCGCCTCGTCCGGGTTGACGTCCTTGCGCGGCTCCTTGCCGAACAGGTCCTTGACCGCCTTCTGCACGAGCGGCATGCGGGTCTGGCCGCCGACCAGGATCACCTCGTCGACGTCGCTGATCGAGAGCCCGGCATCCTTGAGCGCGATGCGGCAGGGTTCGACCGTACGCTGGACGAGGTCCTCGACCAGCGACTCGAGCTTGGCGCGCGTCAGCTTCAGCGTCAGGTGCTTCGGGCCCGAGGCGTCGGCCGTGATGTACGGCAGGTTGATTTCCGTCTGCTGTCCGGAGGACAGCTCGATCTTTGCCTTCTCGGCCGCTTCCTTGAGGCGCTGGACCGCGAGTGGGTCCTTGCGCACGTCGACGCCGCTCTCCTTCTGGAACTCGGCGGCGATGTAGTCGATCACGCGGCGGTCGAAATCCTCGCCGCCGAGGAAGGTGTCGCCGTTCGTCGAAAGCACCTCGAACTGGCGCTCGCCGTCGACGTCCGCGATCTCGATGATCGAGATGTCGAAGGTGCCGCCGCCGAGGTCATACACCGCGATCTTGCGGTCCTTGCCCTTCTTGTCCATGCCGTAGGCGAGCGCCGCGGCCGTCGGCTCATTGATGATGCGGCGGACGTTGAGGCCCGCGATGCGGCCGGCATCCTTGGTCGCCTGGCGCTGCGCGTCGTTGAAGTAGGCCGGTACCGTGATCACGGCGTCCGTGACCGACTCGCCGAGGTAGTCCTCAGCCGTCTTCTTCATCTTCATGAGGACGCGCGCGGAGATTTCCTGCGGCGCCGTCTTCTTGCCCTGGGCCTCGAGCCAGGCGTCGCCGTTCTCGGCGCGCACGATCGGGTAGGTCTCGAGCGGGATGTCCTTCTGCACGACGGCGTCGTCGTAGCGTCGGCCGATCAGGCGCTTCACCGCGTGGAAGGTGTTCTTCGGGTTGGTGACGGCCTGGCGCTTCGCCGGCTGGCCGACGAGAACCTCACCGTCCTTCGTGAAGGCGACGACCGACGGCGTCGTGCGATCGCCCTCGCTGTTCTCGAGCACCTTGGGTGTCGCGCCCTCCATCACGGAGACGCAGGAATTCGTGGTGCCGAGGTCGATGCCGATGATCTTGGCCATGTCGTGGAGTTCCGATGAGTGGGACTGGTCCGGAGTTGGGGCCGCCGCGGGGCGGTTTCAACCGTCTGGTGGCCCGGATTCGGGGGTTCCGGGTTCCGGGGCCGCCGACGAGACGATGACGCGGGCGGGCCGGAGCAGGCGGCCATTCAGCAGCCAGCCCCGCTGGACGACCTGGAGCACCGTGTGCGGCGGGTGGCTGGCGGAGGGCTGCAGGGCCATGGCTTCGTGCAGGGCGGGATCGAAAGCCTGGCCGGCCGGGTCGATGGGAGCGAGTCCCGCGCGTTCAAAGGCCTTCAAAAGGAGTCTCTGGGTCGCCTCCTGGCCCTGGGCGAGCGTCGCGGCATCCGCCGTTCCCGCAGATTCGAGTGCGAGCGAGAGCGTGTCGGCGACCGGCAGGAGGTCCCCGGCGAAGCGCTCGACGCCGTACTGGCGGGCCGATTCGACCTCGCGCGCCGAGCGCTTGCGCACGTTCTCGAGCTCCGCGATCGCGCGCAGGAAATCGGCGCGGTGCTGCTCTGCCCGCCGCTCGGCTTCCTCCAGCAGCGCCTCGGCAGCCGGAGACTCCGGCGATTCGCCGTTCTGCACGGCCTCGCCGTCCCGCTCGATCTCGCTTCCGCTCATGTGCGCCGGGTGTGGGGCTCAGTCCCGTGAATTCAAGGCGGAGCCAAGCATGCGTGCGGCGATCTCGACCACCGGGATGACGCGCTCGTAGGCCATGCGCGTCGGACCGATGACCCCGAGCACGCCGACCACGCGGTCGTCCTGGCTGTAGGGCGCGACGATGACGCTGCAGTCGTCGAGGATGCGGTAGCCGGATTCGTGGCCGATGAAGATCTGCACGCCCTCCGCGTGGAGGCTCTGGTCGAGCAGGTGCAGGATGTCGCGCTTCTCGTTGAAGGCCTCGAACAGGCGCCGCAGCCGCTCGACGTTCGACAGCTCGGCGAATCCCATGAGGTTCGTCTCGCCCGCGACGACCATGTCGGCGTCGCGCGCATCCGGTTCCTCGGCAAACGCGCGCTGCGCGAGCGTAATCGCGTCTACCATCAGGCGGTTCATCTGCTCTCGCGTTTCCTGGAGTTGCGCGACGAGGCGCGCGCGCACGCCCGCCAGCTCCTGCCCGGCGAACAGCTCGTTGAGATAGGCGGCGGCGCGACGGAGCTCATCGTGGGAGAAGCGCCGGTCGAGCTGGACCACGCGGTTCTGCACCTCGCGGCCATTGACCACGAGGATCGTCAGCACGCGGTTTCCCGAGAGCCCGACGAACTCGATCTGCGACAGCGACGCGCTGGCCTCGCGCGGAACCGTGACGACACCCGCGAGATGTGTGAGGCTCGATACCACTTGCGAGGCGGCCGCGACGAGCGCCTTGGCATCGCCCACGCGCGTCTCGAACTGCCGCTTGAGCTCGGCGATCTCCGCCTGGTCCGGAGGCTGGTACCGCAGCAGTGCATCGACGAAGTAGCGATAGCCCTTGTCCGTCGGCACGCGTCCGGCGGATGTGTGCGGCGAGGCGACGAAGCCATGTTCCTCGAGATCCGCCATGACGTTTCGGATAGTCGCGGCGGAAAGGCTGAGGCCCGACTCCCGGGTCAGCGTGCGCGAGCCGACCGGCTGGCCGTCGCGCACATAGCATTCAACCAGCGTGCGCAGGAGCTGCTGCGCCCGGTCATTCGGTTCGCTGTCGCCAACACGCGGGTTGTCAGGCATAAGTCCCTGTTGCAAAAGGGAAATGGCTAATACATGGACTGCGGCGATCAAACTAGCAATCGCACTCGTCGAGTGTCAAGGATTGTGGCCCGGCGCAGGGGCGCATGCTAAAAAGCCGCGAACCCGGATGAACAAGCACTTCTTCCGCATCGCTCTCGTCGGCAAAGTCGAAGACACGCGGGTCGCCGATTCCGTGGCTGTCCTCGCGAACCACCTGAGATCGCGCGGACTCACCGTGTACCTAGACCAGGATGCGTCAGTCGGCGGGCTGCCTGACGGGCTCGTGCGCAAGCCGGTCTCGGAGCTCGGCCGGGAGGCGGACCTCATCGTCGCAATCGGCGGCGACGGGACCCTGCTCTTCGCGGCGCAGCTCGCGCTCGAGCGCGGCGTGCCGCTCGTCGGCGTCAACCGCGGGCGGCTCGGCTTCCTGACCGACGTACTGCCGGACGAGATGATCGGCGACATCGATGCGGTGCTCGCGGGCCGCTACGAGACGGACGCGCGCGAGCTGCTCGCGGCCCGGCTCACCCATGCCGACGGAAAGCCCCTCGATTGCCGCGCGCTGAACGACATCGTGGTGCAGCGCCAGGAATCCGGCCGCATGGTCGAGCTCGAGGTCCGCATCGACGGCAGCTTCGTCAACACGCACGGCGGCGACGGGCTCGTGATTGCAAGCTCGACGGGCTCGACGGCCTACGCGCTTTCCTGCGGCGGGCCGATCATCCATCCCTCGCTTGGCGCCGTGGTCATCGCGCCGATCTCGCCGCACACGCTGTCCGACCGGCCGATCGTCCTCGGCCGCGGCAGCCGCATCGAGATCCGGCTGGTTGAGCGATCGGGCATGCGTGCCCAGGTCACCTGCGACAGTTTCAGGCTCGGAGACCTCGAGCCCTCGTCGCGGCTCGAGATCGGGCCGGCCGCGGAGCGCATCACGCTGCTGCACCCGCCAGGCCACGACTATTTCCGGTTGCTTCGATCCAAGCTGCATTGGGGCCGCAGCGGCCGCTCGGGCGGCGAGGAATATTGAGGGTGCTCGCGCACCTGCAGATCCGCGACTTCGCGATCATCGACTCGGCAGAGCTCGAGCTCGCGGCGGGCCTCACGGCCCTCACCGGCGAGACGGGCGCGGGCAAGTCGATCATCGTCGACGCTGTGATGCTCGCCCTCGGCGGCCGGGCGAGCTCGGACTCGCTCCGGCACGGCGCTGAGCGCGCGGAGATCACGGCGACCTTCGAGTGCGCCGGCAACCCGGCGGTGCAGCGCTGGCTCGAGGAGCAGTCGATCGAAGTCGAGGACGGCGAAGTCGTCCTGCGTCGCGTCGTCGGGCGCGACGGCCGCTCACGCCAGTACGTGAACGGGCAGGCCCAGCCCGCGCAAAGCGTGCGGGCTCTCGGCGAGCTCCTCATCGATATCCACGGCCAGCAGGAATTCCAGTCGCTCGTCTCCCGCGAGACGCAGCGCGCGATCGCCGACGCGAACGGTGTGGACGCGAAGCTCGCCGACCGCGTCGCCGCGCTGGCCGGCGAATGGCGGCAATGCGTGTCAGAGCGCGACGCGCTCGCGGCCATGGCGCGCGACCGCGGCGCCCGCCTCGAGCTCCTGCGCTACCAGGTAGGCGAGCTGGAGGCCCTCGGTCTCGCCTCGGGCGAGGCCGAGTCGCTCGTTGAGGAGCGCGGCCGGCTCGCGAACCGCGGCCGGCTGGCGGAGTCGGCTCAGGCGGCGCTCGCGCTCGTCTACGAAGGCGACGGCGCCGATGCGCACGCGCTCGTTGCGCGCGCGGCTGGGCTCCTGCGCAGCGCCGCGGCAATCGATCAGCGGCTTGGAACCGCGCTCGGGCTGGCGGAGGAAGCGCAGATTGCGCTCCGCGAGTCGGGGCGCGAGCTCGGCGCCTACCTCGGCGGCCTTGACGCCGATCCGGCACGGCAGGAAGCCGTCGAGCACCGCATCGCGGCGATCGAGGACCTCGCCCGCAAGCACCGCGTCGAGCCGACGGCCATTCCGGAAAAACTCGAGGAGTTGCGCCGCCAGCTCGGATCGCTCGAGCAGTCGGAGCTCGTGCTCGAGGGGCTCGACGGCCGCATTGCGAGCGTCGCCGGGCTCTACCGGAGCGCGGCCGCGGAGCTCACTTCGGCACGGCGCACCGCGGCACGCAAGCTCGCGACCGCCGTCACCGCCCTGATCCGGCAGCTAGGCATGCCGGGCGGCCGTTTCGAGGTCGGCGTCGAGACGGACGCGTCCGCCGATCCCGCTCCCACGGGCGCGGACCGCGTCGAGTTCCTCGTGAGCGCGAACCCCGGCGAGCCGCCGAAGCCGGTCGCGAAAGTGGCTTCCGGCGGCGAGCTGTCACGCATCAGCCTCGCCGTGCAGGTCGCCGCGGCGCACCGCCAGGCGCGCACCTGCATGATCTTCGACGAGGTTGACGCCGGCATCGGCGGCGGCGTCGCCGAGATCGTCGGGCGGAAGCTTCGCGAGCTCGGCGAACGCGGACAGGTGCTCTGCGTCACGCATCTTGCTCAGGTCGCGAGCCAGGCGCATCACCAGCACCGCGTGGTCAAGCTGACCGACGGGCGCAGCAGCCGCACGGCGGTCGCCGCGCTCGGCGCGGACGAGCGGATCGAGGAGCTCGCGCGCATGTTGGGCGGCGTCGAGATCACGCGCAAAGCGCGCGAACATGCGCGCGAGATGCTGAAGGCGTCGGGCGAAAAATAATGGGGACGCGCCCCTTTATCGGCTCGCCGCGATCAACACTGGCACATCGCGATAAAAGGGCGCGTCCCCTTTATTTCCTTTACTTCAGCTCCGCTTGCGGCGGTACTGGCAGTCCTCGCGGCGGCAGCGGCCGTAGAGGATCAGGTTGTGCTCCTCGATCGCAAAGCCAAGCCGCTGCGCGACGTCGTTCTGGCGCCGCTCGATGCCGCAGTCGACGAACTCCTCGACGCGCCCGCAGTCCATGCAGATGATGTGGTCGTGGTGCTCGCCTTCGTTCAGCTCGAAAACGGCCGTGCCGCCTTCCTCGAAGTGATGGCGCTTCACGAGCTGGGCCGCCTCGAATTGCGTGAGCACGCGGTAAACCGTCGCGAGGCCGATGTCCTCGCTCTGGTCGATCAGTGCGCGGTAGATGTCCTCCGCCGAGAGGTGACGGCCATGGTTGCCGGCGAGGATCTCGAGGATCTTGACTCGCGGCAGCGTGACCTTGAGCCCCGCTTTGCGCAGGTCGCTGGTTTCCAACGCTGGCTCCCGCCGCGCGAAGCGGCGATTCCGCTATGATGCGCGCCATTATCCCCCAGGACCCCCGCTGATGCGACCCGCTCCGATGAAGGCCGCCCGGGCCGCCGCCCTCGTTGCCGCGCTCTTCCTTTGCGCCTGCGTGTATCGCATGGACGTGCAGCAGGGAAACCTCCTGGACGCCGAGGACGTCGACCAGGTCGAGGTCGGGATGACGCGGAGCCAGGTGCGCTTCCTGCTGGGCACGCCCATGGTGACCGACGCGTTCGACAAGGACCGCTGGGACTACGTCTACAGTCTTCGCCGCGGGCATGAGCGCAAGGTCACTAAGCGCCACCTGGTGGTCTGGTTCGAAGGCGACAAGGTCGTGCGTGTCGAGGAACCGATCCCGATCGCGCGTCCGGCATCAGCGACGGCCAGCTGAACCTCCGCTCATCGTCCGCCCTTCGCGCGCAAGGCGCCGGCGGCGCTCGCGCGGATCCTCCGGAAGCGGGCGCAGGACCTCCACGCGGTCGCCCGGCGCGAGCACGTGCTCGCGCGCCACTTCGCGCCCGAAGATGCCGACTGCGCAGGCCGCGGGATCGAGCTCGGGATGAAGCGCAAAGACGTTCGACCGCTCGAGCGCCTCGATCGCCGTGCAGCCGGCCGGCACCTCGAGCGCGATGACAGTCTGGCGGCCGGGCTCCGCACAGGCGACTTCGATTGCGAAGCGGTCAGGCACCACCGAACACCTGGCGCGCGCGCCGCGCGAAGGCATCGACGAGGTGGTTGCAGATGCCCTCGAAGGCCGGCCCGAGCGCGAGCGCGCCGATCACGCCGCGCGTGGCGAAGCGCACGTTGAGGTCGGCGCGCGAACCCGCGGTCCGGATCGGCGTGAAGTCCCATCGCCCTTGCAGCTCTTCAAAGGGGCCATCGACCAAGCTCATCGACACCGAGCGTCCGGGGTCCAGTCGGTTGCGGGTCGTGAAGCTCGCGCGTGCTATGCCGCTCGCGAGGCCGAGCGTGACGGTCACTTCGTCCCGTTCCGACGCCACGATGCGCGCCGCCGTGCACCAGGGCAGGAATTCCGGGTAGCGCTCGACGTCGGCGACGAGGCCGTAGACCTGCTCGGCGGAATAAGGCAGGAGAGCGCTGCGCCGGACCTCACGCATCGTTTGTCCGCCTCACACCGGGATTGTCACAGGCGGCTCCGGCGTGGACAACCGCCACGACCCGCTAGAATGAACCATGGCAAAGCAGGACGGCGAGTCGGGCCGGATCGCGGTCAATCGCCGCGCACGCCACGACTATTTCATCGAGGAGCAGCTCGAGGCGGGAGTCGCGCTGCAGGGCTGGGAGGTCAAGGCGCTGCGCGCCGGGCGGCTGCAGCTGGCCGAGGCTTACGTGCTCCTCAAGGACGGCGAAGCCTGGCTGTTCGGCGCGCACGTGTCGCCGCTCGTCGCCGCCTCGACGCAGACGCAGGCCGATCCGACGCGGACGCGCAAGCTCCTGCTGCACCGGCGCCAGATCGACTCGCTCGTCGGCGCCGTCGAGCGCAAGGGTCGGACGATCGTGCCGCTCGCGATGTACTGGAAGGACGGTCGCGCCAAGCTCGAGATCGGGCTCGCGCGCGGCAAGAAGGAACATGACAAGCGGGCCGACACCCGCGACCGCGACTGGGCGCGGGAGCGTGCGCGGGTCCTGAAGGCGCGGCGCTAGCGACCGGCGCTCCTCAGTAGCCCGCTCCCACCGCAAGCACGTAGGTCGGCGACTCGTCCGGATCCAGGACGTACGCCGTGAGGTCGAAGCGGCCGCGGTGAAAACCCACGAGCAGCCCGCGTCCGACGTCGAACGCCGACTGGTAGGTCCTGGTCCGCTGGAAGACGAGCCCTGCGCGCCACTCGTCCCGGGGCGCCACGGACAATTCCGTCCACGTGTAGAAGAAGCTGTCGTCGGCGTCATCGGAGTCGAAAACGTACTCCGCCTCGCTGTAAAGCTCGAGACTGCGCCAGCTGAGCGAAGCCTTGTAGCCCGGGGCCACGCCGGCGGTGTGCCCGAGCACGACGCCGAGCATCGGCGTGAATTCGAGCGCGACCTCGTCGCCGACCGCGAAATTGCAGCCTGCCCAGGCCGACCCCGTGTCGCGGTCCTCATAGTTGTAGCGCGCCTCGAGATGCAGGCGCCCGCGGTCGGTGAAGGCCGTCGGCTGCACGAAATTGTCCGCACCCTCGACTAAATAGATGTTCGCAGACGCGTACCAGGACGCAGGCTCCGCCGGTGGCGGCGAGTCCTGCGCGCCGGCTCCGGCGCCCGACAGGAGCAGGACATGTAAGAGGAGCAATCGCGCAGTCACGGCTGGCGGAATCTTATACAGGCCGCACCCCGGAGGCCGCGCATCGAGATCTGGTAAAATGGCCGCGACCTCCGGGGGCGATCGGTTTCGACGTGGGTCGCGAAACCCCAGGGGCGTGCCGAGGTGCAGGCCTCCTCGTAAATCAGCTTGCAAACCTATAGTTGCCAACGACGACAACTACGCTCTGGCGGCTTAATCCCGCCTAACCCCCGACCGGCATGTGCCTGTGCATCCGGACCCGGGGGACGCGCTCACAGGATCGCGGGACCGGCGTGCTCCGGGCCGGCCCCGCTAAAACGTTCCGGAGCTGGCCGCGTGTTTTCCCCGCCCGCCGGGTAGCACGCGGCGAGATCAATAGGCTGGACACGCACGTAGATCCTGTGGCGTAGGGCTTGCGGACGTGGGTTCAATTCCCACCGCCTCCACCATTTCCCCGTCCCCGGCGCCCGCCGGGGACGCAATGAGACACCGTTCACATTAGGGCGAGCGCAGCGGACGCGCGTCACGAACTGCCCACCGGCACACATCACCCGGCCACGCGGCAACACAACATGCATCCGACGGGGGTGACAGGTGCTCGCATCGCCGCTGGAAAAGCTGCGCCATCAGTACCGCTCGGCGGGAGCGGCGCTCGCGCGCGCCGCGCGCCGCTCTATTCCGCGCCTGCCTCGCGCCCGCCGGCTCGGCATCGCCGCGAGGCTCTCGATCGCCTTCGGCGCCGTCACGCTCCTTGCCGTCGTCGCGAACCAGATCGCCGAGCACGGCAGCGCCCTCGTCCGCCGGCTGGCCGAGATGCAGGTGGTTGCGGCGAGTCTCGACGATCGAACGGCCGAAGCGCTTCCGTCGGCGCTCGACCAGTTCCAGCGCGCCGTCCTTGCGCGCGTGGATTCGCAATCGGCCCCGCGAGTCGCGGCCCAGGACCAGGCGATTGCGATGCTCGATGCCGCGCGCGTCAATTATTTCGATGCGCTCCGGCCGACTATCGATGACACCATCCTCGTCGGCGTCGAGGCGCAGGTCGCGGCGCACGCCGACGTCGGCGCACAGCTCGTGCGGTCAGCGGACGCGCGCCGCCGGCTCCTGACGGAGCTCGACATCGAGTTCGAGTCGCTCGACGTGCGGATCAAGTCCTCGCTCGACCGCGTCTGGGCCGTGTTCGGCAAGGTCGTCGGCCGCGATTACCTGGTCGAGGCGAGCCGCACGCTCGACGAGCTCGGCCGCTACATCGACGACCTTGGCGACCTGCACGGCTACGGTCCCGGCACCGTGCGCGCGATCAAGCTGCGCGAAAATGCGTTCGCGGCCCTGCTCACCGAGAACGAGGCCAGCATCAACCGCGTGCTCGGGGCCGACTGGCTCGCGCAGACCCGCGGCAACCTGAAGCGCGTCGTGTGGCTGCGCGACCTGCTCGTGCGCACCGACGGGCAGCGGAAGGAGACGAGCGAGGCGTTCGCGCGCAGTCACGCCGAGCTGTCGGCGGCGATCCGCAAGTTAAGCACTCAATACGAAACCGCGCGCGCGGCCGAGTCGGCGCGCCGGCAGTCGGAAAAGGTCCTGAGCGCGGTTTCCGAGCAGGAGCGGCGGCAGCGCATCCTGCTCGGCTGGCTCAGCGCGGTCGTGCTGCTGCTCTTCCTCGCCACCATCGTCAATACCGTGCGCAGCGTCGTCCTGCCGGTGCGCCGGCTGGTCCGGGCCACCGAGCGCGTCGCACAGGGCGAAAACGGCGTCGTCGTGCCGCGCGGCGGCGTCAAGGAACTCGACACGCTCGCCGTCTCCTTCAACCAGATGGCCGAACGGCTCACCTCGGCGCAGGAGATCGCGCGGCACTACCATGGGCAGCTCGAGGCCAAGGTCGAAGAGCGCACGCGCCAGCTGCGGCACCTCGCGGCCCACGACCCGCTCACGCGCCTGCCGAACCGCCGGCAGTTCCTCGTACAGCTGCACGAAACGCTCGGCCACGCGGGGGGGTATGGCGCGCGCGCCGGCGTCTTCTTCCTCGATCTCGACAACTTCAAGACCGTCAACGACAGCATGGGGCACGTATTCGGAGACCGCGTCCTGCAGGCTGTCGCCGATCGCCTCCGCGCCGCGGTCGCTGGCTACGGCTACTGCGCGCGCCTTGGCGGAGACGAGTTCACGGTCGTGTTCGAGCGCGGGCGCGACGCGGCCGAGATCGAGCGCGCGGCCGAGGCGCTAGTGCGCGGATTCCAGGAGCCGCTGGTCGTCGACGGCCGCGAGCTCCTCATGGGCCTCAGCCTCGGCGCGAGCCTCTTCCCGGACCACGGCCACGAGCCGGAGGGACTCCTGCGGGCGGCCGACGCGGCACTGTTCCACGCCAAGGCGCAGGGCCGCAGCCGCGTGCGTCTGTTCAGCCCGGAGCTGCTCGATGCTGCGGCCGCCCGCTTCTCGACCGAACAGGGTCTGCGCCGCGCCGTCGAGCGCGGAGAGTTCGAACTGCACTTCCAGCCGGAGATCGACCTTGCGAGCGGTGAGGCCGGCGTAGTCGAGGCCCTGCTCCGCTGGCGTCTGCCCGACGGTAGCTACGCGTCGCCGCAGGACTTCCTGCCGATTGCGGAAGAATGCGGCCTGATCCGGGAGATCGGCGAGTGGGTGATCCGGTCGACCGTCGAGCACGCGGCGCGCTGGCGCGCCGCTGCCTGGCCGGACGTGCGCCTCGCCGTCAATGTCTCGGCCCTGCAGCTGCTCGACACCCGCTTCGTCAAGGCGCTGCGCAAGTCGCTCGAACGGCAGCGGGTCCCGGCCGAGTGCATCGAGGTCGAGCTCACCGAGAACGTGCTGCAGACCGGCCGGCAGACGACCGAGGCGCTGGCGCAGCTGCGCGATCTCGGAGTCGGCGTCGCGCTCGACGATTTCGGCACGGGATACTCATCGCTCGTCTCGCTGCAGCAGCTGCCCCTCACCCGCGTCAAGCTCGACCGCAGCCTGATCGCGACGATCGACCGCAGCGCACGGTCCCAGGCGATCACGCGCGCGATTATCGCGCTGTGCCAGAGCCTCGGCCTTGAACTGACGGCCGAGGGCGTCGAGCGTCACGAGCAGCTCGCCTGGCTCCTCGGCTACCCGGCGATGCAGGTGCAGGGTTACCTGCTTTCGCCCCCGGTGCCGGAAGCCGACCTGCTGACGGCGCTCACCGGCATGCCCGCGCGAATGGATGCGCTGCTGCTGGAAGCGCTGCCGTCGAACGCCGTCCCGCTCGCGAGGCTTCGCGCCACCAAGCTCCGGCAGCTGCGCTGAGCACGCTACTCAGACCGTCCCGAGAATCGTCACGTGGATCCGTTGCGTCGGCCCGAGCTCGGTGCCGTTCGAGGCGCCGGTGAGCTCGACGTCGAAGCTGCGATCGAGCGTCGCGCGCCCATCCTGCAGGATGGGAACGTACAGGATCCGGAAAGTGTTGCCCTCGGCAAAATGCTCCACCCCGGTGGCGGGACCCCCGTAGTCGCGCCCCGCGCGCGCCGTGCCGTCGACGACGCGCCAGGTGACCTCCACCCCGCGCCGCTCCCGGCTGAAGTGCCTGAGCGGAATCGCCGCGACGACTGCGCGCGTGCTCACGACCATCATCGACGAGTCGAATGACACGAGCCCGGGCTGCGCCGCCTCAACTGCCTTAGCCGCAGGTGTCCCAGGCACCGGCGCGGTCGACGCGGACCTGGCAGCCGGCGGCCCGGGAAGCGCTGCAGGCGACGCCTGCAGCACGGCCGGCACCGACGGTGCCACGCTGCCGATGTGCGGTGGCTCCACGGAAGTCGCATCCATCCGCTGTTCCGGTTCGCCGCGGCCGATCAGAAACCCGATCGCAAGCGCGCTCGCAAGCGCGGCAGCAGCCGCACTCCACCAGTAAACCTTGGAGCGGCGCGGCTCGGCCGGAGCCACAGCGACCGGCGAAGGCGCCTCGACGCGCAGCTGAGTGGCAATCGGCTCCAGCGCCGGCGCCACGGCGGCCCGCCTCTCGCCGCGAAGCGCCGCGCCGAATTCCATCATGGTGGGCCGGGCGGCGCGACGAAGGTCGAGGGCCGATGCGAGGGCCGCGGCAGTCGACGCATCGAGCGACGCAATGGCGGGCGGCGCGACCGCGATGCGCGCGGCGACATCCCGGCTCTGGCGCCCGAATGGGTGGACGCCGGTCAGCATCTCGTAAGTCACGCAGGCGATGCTGAACACGTCGTCGCCCGGCAGCGGGTCCTCGCCGGCAAGCACTTCGGGGCTGGCGTAGGCCCGCGTTGCCGCGGCCGAAGGCCGTGCCTCCGATGGCCATGTCGCCTCTGCGAGCGGCGATTCCGGCGCCACGCCGAAGTCGAGGAGGCGCGGCGCACCCGAAGTCGGGAGGTAGATGTTGCCCGGCTTGACGTCGCCGTGGCTGATACCGCGGGCGTGGGCCTGCGCGAGCGCCCCTGCAATCGCCAGCGCGATGGCGAGCGCCTCCGATTGCGGCAACCCCGAGGGCGCCATGCTCCGCAACCGGGACCTGAGCGTCCCGCCCGAAAGGAGTTCCATGACGATGAACCAGGCGCCGCGGTCGCAGTCGAGGTCATGCAATCGTATGACGTTCGGGTGCGCGACTGCCTGCGTCTGGCGGAACTCGCGTTGCAGCCGCGCGATGGCCTCCGGCCGGTCGCGCAAGTCGGGCCGCAGCATCTTGACCGCCACGCGCCGCCCTTCCGGGGCGCCGCCGTCGCGACGCAGGTCCACGGCGCGGTAGACCACGGCCGTGCCGCCAGAGCCGAGCTGTGACTCGAGCACGTAGCGATCACGCAGCACGTTGCCCGGCAGCGACGGGACGGCCGGGACCGCCGCGCCGTTCCCGGCGGCCGCGAGCGGAGTGGCGCGCACGGAATGATTCAGCGCCGGCGCGAGCTCGCTCGTGACCTCCTCGGCGAGATCCTCGGTCAGGTCGTCGTCGTCCACCACGGGCACGTCGATCTTCAGCAGCGTGCCGTTCAACTCTGGAAACGCGTCGTGGCTGGTAACGCTCATGCTTTCCCGTCATCGCGCCTTGGCCATCGAGGCAGCCTGCGCTTTCGCACTAGTCTGTCGAAGCCAGCCTCGAGTTTTCAAGATCAGCGATTTGATCGCGCATTATGGTAAGCGTGGCGTCTCGCCTTCCTGCGGCGGCGCAGGCTCCTCCGAAGGAAGGCGTCGCGCGTCGCGCCTGAGGATCCGGTCGTAGGCTTCGCCGAACAGGATCTCGAAGCCGACCGCGGCGCCGATGCAGGCGTTGCAGTGATCGGAAGGCAGCGGCCCGTCCGCCCAGAAGAACTCCGCGCCGAACTCCAGGAAGAGCCAGTCGCGCCAGGCGGAGCGCCGATGCGTGACGGCGATGCCGTACAGGTCCGGCTGCGTGCCGTCGGTCTCCCCGCGAACGTACGCCTCGTAGCGCATGGCGCGGCGGTAGTCGATCGCCTGGTAGAGCGCGGGCCGGATCCGCCAGCGCACGCCGTCCGTCTTCTCGGACATGCGCACCGAGTTGCTGAGGCGGAAGAGGTATTCCTCGCTCAGCACCTTGTCGAAGTCGACCGCCTGCGTCACCCCGAAGCCCTCGTCGTTCTCGACGAAGAAAGTCGTGCGGAGCGTCGTCAGGAGGCCCGACTTGCCATAAAGGTAGTGGCGATACCGGGCGTTGGCGTAAGGGTTGAGCGGCGACTCCAGCTTGATGCCCGCGCCGAGGTCGAAGCGGCTGTCCCGGCCCTGGTGCGCCCGGTAGCCGACGCCGGCGAACCATTCGGCCGGCTCGTCGTCGGTGAACTGGCTGACGGCCGGGTTGAAGATGCCGATTTCGTTGGCGACGTACTCGTCGCGGCTCGCGCGGCCGATCGTCGCGTTGAAGCGCTCGTTGATCTGCGGCAGGTTCGCGCTCGCGCGAAAGCGCGTGTCCACCTCGAACTCATCCTGCTGGTCCCAGCCCAGGGTGACGCTCCCCCGGCCGCTCGTTTCGTCCTCGTACTCGAAGTACTGGTTCTCCCGGCCGAAGATCCGGTCGACGAAGCGAGCCGTGCTGCAGACGCCGCGCTGGATGCCGGCGCGCACGTTGTCTATTTTTTCGGCGTCCGGCGATACCTCCCCCTCGCAGCCACTACCCGCGGACTCGCGCTGGCCCCGCACCTCCAGCTCGGCCGGGTCCTCGGCCAGCGCTGGAAGCGGCAGCGCGCACAGCAGCAACAAGATGGGGAATGGCGACCTCGAAACGGCCGCCATCGTCAGGACGGACGCCTCCGCCCGCTCGCTTCGAAGTAGTGACGACGGCACAGCGAGACGTAGCGCTCGTTGCCGCCGATCTCGACCTGCTCGCCCTCGCGCTCGGGCCGCCCGTCGGCGCCGATGCGCACGACCATCGTCGCCTTGCGCCCGCAGTGGCAGATCGTCTTGAGCTCGGAGAGCTCGTCCGCGAGCGCGAGCAGCCGCGCGCTCCCCTCGAACAGCTCGCCGCGGAAGTCGGTGCGAAGCCCGTAGCACAGCACCGGTATCGAGAGCTGGTCCACGACCATGGCGAGATCATCCACTTGTTCGCGCTTCAGGAACTGCGCTTCGTCCAGTAGGACACAGCTGACCGGCTGTCGTCTGTGCTCCGATTCAACTTCCCGGAACAGGTCCGAGCCGGGCTCGAAGTGCAGGGCGTCGCTCGACAGCCCGATCCGGGAATGGACCCTGCCGCCGCCGCGCTGGTCCAGCACGGCCGTGTAGACCAGTGTGCGCATGCCGCGCTCGCGGTAGTTGTGGCTCGACTGCAGGAGCGCGGTCGATT
>DATJFN010000069.1:0-11463 GCA_035495635.1 Steroidobacteraceae bacterium
CGGAATTCTAAATTTTTCTGCGCCTGTGTTCGCAGTGCAGTAAGGGGACTCATGGAGCTCGGAAAGAAAGTCGTGGTAATCACGGGTGCGGCGCGCGGCCTCGGGCGCGCGATGGCACTCGCTTTTGCCGGCCGGGGCGCCGACATCGCGGCGCTCGATCGCGACGGCGATGCGCTCGCGCAAACCATCCGCGAGTGCGAAGCCAAGGGCGTGCGCGCCAAGAGCTACGTCGTCGACGTCACGTCGGAGTCCCAGATCGTCCGGACCTTCGATGCCGTCATCGCGGACCTCGGGCGGTTCGACGTCCTCGTCAACAACGCGGGCATCACGCGTGACGCGCTGCTCGTGAAAGCCCAGGACGGCGCGATCCACGCCAAGATGACGCTGGCGCAGTGGCAGGCGGTGATCGACGTGAATCTGACCGGCGTTTTCCTGTGCGGCCGCGAGGGCGCGGAACGCATGATCCAGCGCGGCCACGGCGGCCTCATCGTCAACATCTCGTCGATTTCTCGCGAAGGCAACCCCGGGCAGACCAACTATTCCGCCGCCAAGGCCGGCGTCGCCGCCATGACGGTCGTATGGGCCAAGGAGCTCGCCCGTCACGGGATTCGCGCGGCGGCGATTGCCCCGGGATTCTGTTCGACCGAGATCCTCGCGGCCATGAAGCCCGAGATGCTCGCGCGCGTGAAATCGGCGGTCCCGTTGCATCGCCTCGGAGAGCCCGCCGAGATCGCCGAGACCGCGGTGTTCATCGCCGAGAACGACTTTGTCACGGGCCGCGTGTTCGAGGTGGACGGAGGACTAAGGCTGTAGACTGTCGGCCCGGGAGCTCGCATGAATCTCGATCGGGTCAAGGCAGTCATCACCGGCGGCGCGTCCGGCCTCGGCCAGGCCACCGCCGCGCGCCTTGCCGCCGGCGGCGGGCAGGTCGCGCTGCTCGACGTCCAGGACGAAGCGGGCCGCAAGGCCGCGACGGCGATCGGCGCGGCCGCGAGCTATCACCGCTGCGACGTCACCAGCGAATCCGAGGTCGAAGCGGCCGTCAAGGCAGCCGCCGCGCGAATGGGCGGCCTCAACGTCTCGGTTTCCTGCGCCGGCGTCGCGACGCCCGGCAAGCTCCTCGGCAAGGACGGCCCGCTTGCGGTCGCGGCTTTCCAGCGCGTGCTCGCCATCAACACGCTTGGCACCTTCCTGCTCGACCGTGCGGCCGCCGCGATCATGCAGGACAACGCGCCGGAGTCGGACGGCGAGCGTGGGCTCCTGATCCACACGGCCTCGGTCGCGGCCTTCGAGGGCCAGGTCGGCCAGGTCGCGTACGCGACCTCGAAGGCGGCGGTCGCCGGCATGGTACTGCCGCTCGCGCGGGAGCTCGCGCGATTCGGCATCCGCGTGATGGGCATCGCGCCGGGCATCTTCGGCACGCCGATGATGTCGGGGCTCCCGCAGGAAGCACAGGACTCGCTCGGCAAGCAGGTGCCCTTCCCGCCCCGCCTCGGGCGCCCGGAGGAATACGCCGAGCTCGTGGCGGCGATCTGCAGCAACCGCATGCTGAACGGCGAGGTCATCCGCATCGACGGCGCCATTCGCATGGCGCCGCGGTGACTGCGCCAACAGGGGCATGTCCATGGAATCGGTCATGAGTAAAACCGCGACGCGATGGCCTGTACTGATCGGCGTCGCCGTCCTCGCGGGGTGCGCCGCCCAGACGCCGACCGCTGCGCGTCCCGCACCTGCCCCCACCGAATCCGCGCCCGCCGCACCGGCCCTGCCGAACTCCGCGATCAACATCCCGCTCGACTACTACAAGCTCGACAACGGCCTGAAAGTCGTCCTTTCGCGCGACACGACGGCGCCGACCGTCACTGTCGGCGTCTACTACCACATCGGGTTCCGCATCGAGCCGAAAGGGCGCACCGGCTTCGCGCACCTGTTCGAGCATCTGATGTTCCAGGGCTCGGGCAACCTCGGAAAGATGGAGTTCATCCGCCTGGTCGAGGGCAACGGCGGCGTGCTGAACGGCTCGACGCGCTTTGACTACACGAATTACTACCAGATCGTGCCAGCGCACGTGCTCGAGACCGTGCTGTGGGCCGAAGCCGACCGCATGAAGGCGCTCGCGATCACGCAGGCGAACCTCGCGAACCAGCAGGGCGTCGTGAAGAACGAGGTGCGAGACGCGACCATGAACCAGCCCTACGGCGGCTTCCCCTGGCTCACGATGCCGCAGGTCGCGAACACCAACTGGTACAACGCCCACAACTTCTACGGCGACATGGCCGACCTCGATGCGGCGACGCTCGCGGACGCGCAGTCGTTCTTCGACACGTACTACGCGCCGAACAACGCGGTGCTCGTGGTGGCCGGCGACTTCGACCCCGCCGCCGCGCGCGCCTGGATCGCGAGGTACTTCGCGGGGATACCCGCGCGGGCGCAGCCGGCGCGGCCGGACCTGGCCGAGCCGCCGCAGCAGGCCGAGAAACGAAACACCTACGTTGACCGCCTGGCGCCGCGGCCGGCACTCGCGCTCGCCTGGCAGGTTCCGCCGCGCAACACGCCCGAGCTCTTCGCATTCAGCCTGCTCGACTCGATCCTGCTCCAGGGCGAGGACAGTCGGCTCTGGCGAAAGCTCGTGCAGCAGCGCGGCTACGCGGGCGGCGTGGCCGGCGGCATCAACCTGCTCGGAAACGAGTTCACTTACGACGGGCCGATGCTCTGGATGCTGTACCTCGTGCACGACCCGGCGGCCAGGCCGGAGGCCATCATCGCGGACGTCGACGCCGAGATCGCGCGCATCCAGTCCGAGCCGCCGTCGGCCGAAGAACTCGATCGTGCGCTGACGAAGCTGCGCGCATCGCTCTACGACCTCGCGGGATCGAGCACACGATTCGGTCTCGTCGACCTGCTCGCCTGCTTCGCGCTCTTCGACGACGACCCGGCCCACATCAACCGGCTCGAGTCCGAGTTCCGCGCCGTGCCCCCGGCGCTCATCAGCCAAGTGGCGCGGAAATACCTCTCGCCCGCGCAGCGCACGGTGCAGCTCGTCGATCCGGGCCGCGCACCGCCCGCGCCCGCCGCGCCGGGGAGCCCGCCATGACCCGGATAATTGCGCTGCTCGCCTGCCTCGCCACGACAGCCGCGCTCGCCGACGCGCGCGAGCTGCCGCCGGCGCCCGGTTCCCCGCACGAGTTCCGGCTGCCGGCCAAGGAGTCGCTGCAGCTCGACAACGGGCTCGAGCTCACCTTCATCGACTACGGGAGCGTGCCGAAGGTGACGCTGCTCGCGGTCGTGCGCACCGGCAACATCGACGAGGGCCCGGACACCTGGCTGCCGGACGTGACCGTCGAGATGATGAAGGAAGGCACGGCGACGCGCTCCGCGGAGGACATCGCGCGCGCCGCCGCCGGCATGGGCGGCGAGCTTTCGCTCAACGTCGGCGCCGAGCAGACGACCGCCAGCCTCTCGGTGCTGTCCGACCACGCGGTCGCCGCGGCGGGCCTGCTCGCCGACGTGCTGGAGAACCCGCGCTTCCCGGAATCCGAGCTGCCGAGGGTGCTCGCGAATTTCGAGCGCAGCCTCGCGGTCGCACGCGCCGACCCGGGCTCGCAGGCCGACGAGGCGCTCGCGAAGCTCGAATTCGGCGAACACCCGTTCGGCCGCGTGCTCCCGCAGGAAGGCCAGCTCGCCGGCTACGACATCGCGAAGCTTCGCGGCTTCTACGAGCGCAATTTCGGCGCGCGCCGCACCCACGTCTACGTCGCGGGCCGCTACGACCGCTCCGCGCTCGAGGCCGCCTTGCGGGGCGCGTTCCAAGGCTGGCGCGCGGGTCCAGAGCCCACCGACCTGCCGGCCAAGGCGAGCGAGACCGCACAGCTCGCGCTCGTCGACATCCCGGGCGCGCCGCAGTCGTCCGTGCGCATGGCCGTGCCGGTGCCCGATCCTGCGAGCGCGCTCTACTTCGAGACGACGCTCACGAACAGCCTGCTGGGCGGGACCTTCGGCTCGCGCATCACGTCGAACATCCGCGAGGACAAGGGCTACAGCTATTCGCCGGACTCCTCGATCGACGCGCACCGGGGCGGCGCGCTCTGGGTCCTGTCGGCCGAGATCACGGCCGAGCACACGGCGGCAGCGCTCACGGAGATCTACAAGGAGATCGACCGGCTGCAGCGCGAGGTGCCCGCGGAGTCCGAGCTGACGCCGGTCAAGAACTACCGCGCCGGCATCTTCGTGATCTCGAATTCCTCGCCCAACGGCGTGCTCGGCCAGCTCGCGTTCATGAGCCTGCACGGCCTGCCGGATGATTTCCTGACACGCTGGGTCACCAACATCCAGGCCGTAACGCCCGCGCAGGTGACCGAGATCGCGCGCACCTACATCCGCCCGGAGCGCATGACCGTCGTCGTCGCGGGCGACCTCTCGAAGATCGGCGCGAGCGTGCGCGCACTGCCGCAATTCGCGGGAATCCGGATGCCGTGACCGACCGCGACGTCATGGAGTACGACGTCGTGGTCGTGGGCGGCGGCCCCGCCGGCCTCGCCACCGCGATCCGGTTCAGGGAGCTGAAGCCCGAAGCCCGCATCTGCGTCCTGGAGAAGGCGTCCGCGATCGGCGCACAGCTGATCTCGGGATGCGCGCTGGAGCCAGGCCCCCTCGATGCGCTCTTGCCCGGGTGGCGCGACTCGCCGCCGGACATCTGCGTGCCGGCGAAGCGCGACGAGTTCTGGTACTTCTCGAAGGCCGGCGCCGTGCGCCTGCCGACGCCGCCGCAGATGCACAACCGCGGCAACTGGATCGTTTCTCTCGGCCAGCTCGCCCCGATCCTCGCGGCGCGCGCGGAAGCGCTCGGCGTCGACGTCTTTCCCGGGTTCGCCGCGTCCGAGGCGATCGTCGAGGAGGGCCGCGTCGCGGGCGTTCGCATCGGCGACATGGGGCTCGACCGCGACCGGAAGCCGGGACCGAACTACACGCCAGGCGCGGACATCCGCGCGGGCACGACGGTGCTCGCCGAGGGCTGTCGCGGGAGCATCACGAAACAGGTCGTGATGCGGCTCGGCCTCGGCGACGGCCGCGAGCCGCAGACCTACGGACTCGGCCTCAAGGAGCTCTGGCAGCTGCCCGCGGGCCGCGCCGAGGCCGGTCTCATCCAGCACACGGTCGGCTGGCCCGTCGACTCTCGCACCTATGGCGGCAGCTTCATCTATCACCTCGACCGCGACCGCGTTTGCGTCGGCTACGTTGCCGGGCTCGACTACGAAGATCCGCGCTTCAAGCCTTTCGAAGCCTTCCAGCAGTTCAAGCACCACCCGAAGATCCACGCGCTGCTCGAGGGCGGCGAGATACTCGCGTACGGCGCGCGCACGATCGCTGCCGGCGGCTGGCAGTCGCTGCCGCGGATGGAGGCGCCGGGGCTCCTCCTCGTCGGCGACGCCGCGGGCACGCTCAACGTGCCGAAGATCAAGGGCGTGCACCAGGCGATCCGCTGCGGCGTGCTTGCCGCCGAGCACCTCGCAGAGACCGGCGACACCGCGGGCTTCGAGGCGCGCTGGCGTGCGTCAGCGGGCGGGCGCGAGTTGAAGCGCGTCAGGAACATCAAGCCCGGCTTCCACCGCGGGCTCTGGTTCGGACTTGCGAATGCCGCGTGGGAAACCGCAACGGCCGGCCACTCGCCGTGGACGCTGTCGCACCACGAGAACCATCTGGCGCTGCACCGCCTCGAGACGGCGCCGATCGTGGACCGCGGATGGGTCGCGCGCGACCTGCCGCCGCGCGACCGGCTGGCGGCGGTGTTCCACGCGGGCAATGTCCACGACGAGCACCAGCCCGTGCACCTCATCGTCTCCGATACGTCGATCTGCGCGACGCGCTGCGGCGAGGAGTTCGGGAACCCCTGCGAGAGCTTCTGCCCGGCGAACGTCTACGAGATGGTCGACGACGGCCAGGGTGGGCGACGGCTGCAGATCAACGCCGCGAACTGCGTGCACTGCAAGGCCTGCGACATCAAGGACCCCTACGGCATCATTACGTGGACGACGCCCGAAGGGGGCTCGGGGCCGAACTACCAGGGGCTCTAGGTGAGCGCCGAACCGCCGATCTGGACGCCGTCGCCGCTTCGCGCCGCGGACGCAAACCTCACGCGCTTCATGTCCGCGGTGGCCGCGCGCGGTGCGGGCGTCGAGGACTACGGCGCGCTCTATCGCTGGTCCGTCGAGAACCCCGCTGTGTTCTGGGAAGCGCTCTGGGATTTCGCCGGCGTGGCCGGCGAGCGCGGCGCGGGACCTGCGCTCGAGCACGGCGAGCGGATGCCGGGCGCGCGCTGGTTCGCCGGTGCGCGTCTCAACTTCGCCGAGAACCTGCTCCGCGGCCCGGACGCGGAGCCCGCGATCGTGTTCCGCAACGAGCGCGGCGCCCGGCGCGAAGTGTCCTGGGTCAAGCTCCGTGCAGAAGTCGCCCGCATCGCCTCCGGATTGCGGCGGGACGGCATCGCGCCCGGTGACGTCGTGGCCGGATACCTTCCGAACCTGCCGGAGGCCGTCGTCGCAATGCTCGCGGCGGCAAGCATCGGCGCGACCTGGACTTCCTGCTCCCCGGACTTCGGCATCGCCGGCGTGCTCGATCGCTTCGGCCAGGTGAAGCCAAAGGTCCTGTTTACCGCCGACGGATATTTCTATGCGGGCAAGACCGTCGACTCGCGCGCGCCGATCGCGGGCGTGCTCGGGGCACTCGATTCCGTCGTGCGCGTCGTCCTCGTGCCGTATGTTGATACCGAAGGCGGGAACCTGCCGCGTTCGGTGCGCTTCGCCGATTACGGCGTGGCGGGCGAAACGCTCGACCCCAAGCGCCTCCCCTTCGACCATCCGCTCTACGTGCTCTATTCGAGCGGAACGACGGGCGTGCCCAAGTGCATCGTCCACGGCGCCGGCGGCACGCTGCTGCAGCACCTGAAGGAGCAGCTGCTGCACACCGACGTGAAGCCGGGTGACCGACTCTTCTTCTTCACCACCTGCGGCTGGATGATGTGGAACTGGCTCGTGAGCGGGCTCGCCGCCGGCGCGACGATCGTGCTGTACGACGGCTCACCGCTCCACCCGGGCCCGGAAGTGCTGTGGCAAATGGCATCCGAGGAGGCGGTCACGATCTTCGGCACGAGCCCGCGCTATCTCGCCTCGATCGAGAAGGCCGGCTATCGGCCGCGGGAACGTCACGCGCTCGCCGTGCTCCGCACGCTGCTCTCGACGGGATCGCCGCTCGGCCCCGAGCAGTACGACTTCGTCGCCGAGGCGATCGGTCGCGACGTGCAGCTCGCCTCGATTTCGGGCGGCACGGACATCGTTTCCTGCTTTGCCCTCGGGAACCCGCTCCTGCCCGTGTACCGCGGCGAGCTGCAATGCCGCGGCCTCGGCATGCGCGTGGAAGTCTGGGACGACGCGGGACACGCGATCACCGACGGGAAGGGCGAACTCGTCTGCACGGCGCCCTTCCCCTCCATGCCGGTCGGCTTCTGGAACGACCCCGACGGCCGCCGCTACCGTGCGGCGTATTTCGAGCGCTTCCCCGGCGTCTGGCACCACGGCGACTATGCGTTGCTGACGCCCCGCGGCGGCCTCGTCATCTACGGCCGCTCCGACGCTGTGCTGAACCCGGGCGGCGTCCGCATCGGCACCGCGGAGATCTACCGGCAGGTCGAGCAGCTGCCCGAGGTGCAGGAAAGCGTCGTGATCGGCCAGGACGTCGGGAACGACGTGCGCGTCGTCCTGTTCGTGCGGCTGCGCGAAGGCCTCGTTCTCGACGATGCGCTTCGCGAGCGGATCCGCCGGCAGATCCGGGCCAGCACTTCGCCGCGCCACGTGCCGGCGAAGATTCTGCAGGTCCCGGAAGTGCCGCGCACCATCAGCGGCAAGGTCGTCGAGCTCGCGGTGCGCGAAGCCGTCCACGGCCGGCCCGTCAGGAACACCGATGCGCTTGCGAATCCCGCGGCGCTCGAGCATTTCCGCAACCGGCCGGAGCTCGCCGGCTGAGCCGCGCGCCCGACAAGGGATCGCCCGTCGCGCGCGCGGAGTCCGTGCTTGCGGCCCAGGGCCATGCGCTCGACGACGCGCAGCGCGCGGTACTCGCGCGCCTCGAGGACCTCCGCCGCCGCCTCGTCGCGCGCGGGTCGCTGCTCGAGCGCGGCCTCGGCCTCCTGCCACGCGCGCGCGCGCCCGTGCGCGGCCTCTACATCTGGGGCGGAGTCGGGCGCGGCAAGACGTTTGTCGTCGACGAGTTCTTTGCCTCGCTGCCGATCGAAGAGAAGCGCCGCGAGCACTTCCACCGGTTCATGCAGGACGTCCACGCCCGCCTCCGGCGGCATCGCAACCGGCCCTCGCCGCTCAACGAAGTCGCCGCCGACGTCGCCTCCAAAGCGCGCCTGCTCGCGATCGACGAGTTCGTGGTCGGTGACGTCGCCGACGCGATGATCCTGGGCGCGCTCCTCGAAGCCCTGTTCCGCCGCGGCGTGACGCTGGTCGCGACTTCGAACCTGCCGCCTGTGGACCTCTACCGCGGCGGACTGCAGCGCGAGCGATTCCTGCCCGCAATCGCGCTCGTCGGGAAGCACTGCCGCGTGATGGAGCTCGACGCCGGCGTCGACTACCGGCTGCGCCAGCTCGAGCGCGCGACGCTCTGGCACGGGCCCTCGGCCGCGGACGCCGAGGCGCGCATGACCGCGGAGTTCGAGGCGCTCGCGGACGGTGGCGGCGCGCGGGACGTGAAGGTGCAGGTCCAGGGCCGCACCCTTCGTGCGCGCCGCGAGGCCGGGGAAGTCGTCTGGTTCGACTTTCGCGAGCTCTGCGAGGGCCCGCGCTCGGTCGCCGACTACATCGAGATCGCCCGCTGCTACCACACCCTGTTCCTGTCCGGCATTCCGGTCATGGGCGCGACGGACGACGATGCGGCGCGGCGCTTCGTGACGCTCGTCGACGAGCTCTACGACCGCGGCGTGAAGCTCGTGGTGGCGGCGGCATCCGACGCGCCGGAAGGACTGTACCGCGGCGAGCGCCTCGCTTTCGAGTTCCGGCGCGCGGCGAGCCGCCTGCACGAGATGCAGGGCCGCGGATACCTCGCGAAGCCCCACAGGCCATGACTAGAATCACACGATGGACATGATCTACGAACCGGTCTTCTGGCTCGAGCTCGGCGCGATCATCTGGATCAACCTCCTGGTTTCGGGCGACAACGCGGTGATGATCGCCCTCGCCGCACGCTCGCTGCCGCAGCGCGAGCAGAAGCTCGCCGTGTTCTGGGGCAGCGCCGCGGCGGTCCTGCTGCGCATCGTGCTGACGGCGTTTGCCGCCGCCCTGCTCGAGCTGCCGTGGCTCAAGCTCGCGGGCGGCGCGCTCCTCCTTTGGATCGGCGTCAAGCTCATGCTGCCCAAGGTGGAGGAAGCCGGCGTATCCGCGCATTCGCGGCTGTGGCACGCGATCGGCACGATCCTCGTCGCCGACCTCATCATGAGCCTCGACAACGTGATCGCCGTCGCCGCGGCCGCGAATGCCGCGGCGCCGACCCCGGACCAGGAGGCGATGAAGTACACGCTGCTGGTGCTCGGGCTCGCGATCAGCATCCCGATCGTCATCTTCGGCAGCGTCATGATGCTCGGGATCATGGCGCGTTTCCCGGTCGTGATCGCGCTCGGGGCGGCGCTGCTCGGCTGGATCGCGGGCGACATCATGGTGGACGATCCCGCGATCGCGAAGTGGATCGGGGCCAATGCCGAGTGGCTCAGGCATTGGCACGCGGCCTCGATCATCGGGGCGGTCATCGTGATCGGCTTCGGGCTGGGGCACCGCGCGGCGCGCGGCCCGCCCGATTGAAGGATTCCTAGCGCTTGGCGACCTTCGGCAGCGCCTCGGCGGCGCGCTGGCGGACCATGTCCGCGATGCGGTAGCGCCCGGTCGCGGTCAGCCGGTCGTAGCCGGCATCCGCGAGCCTGAGCTGCTCGCGCCGCAGCGCGAAGCCCGACGCCGCGACGGCGTCGAGCGAGGTCGCCGGCGAGAACAGGAAACCTTGCGCCGCGACGCAGCCGAGCTGCAGGAGCTGCGTCACCTGGTCTTCGGATTCGACGCCTTCCGCCACGGTCTCGAGCCCGAGCGTCTCGCCCAGCATCACGACGGCGCGCGCGAGTTTCGGGCCCTCGCTCGACTCGGTGAGGCGGCTGATGAAGGAGCGGTCGATCTTCAGGATGTCGATCGGGAAGCGGTGCAGGTAGGACAGCGACGAATACCCGGTCCCGAAGTCGTCGATCGCGAGCCGGACGCCGAGCGCCTTCAGTTCGCGCAGCTTGACGAGGTTCGCCTCGGAGTTGTGCATCATCGTGCTCTCGGTGAGCTCGATCAGGAGGCTTCCCGGATCGAGCCCGGAGACCTCGAGCGCGTGCTGCACGTCGGCGAGCAGCTCGCCCTGCTGCAGGTGCCGGCCCGAGATGTTGACGGCGACGCGGATCCCGTCGCCCGACGCGACCGTGCGGCGCCATTCGCGCACCCGGCAGCAGGCCTCCTCGAGCACCCAGCGCCCCAACGCGATGATCTGGCCGGTTTCCTCCGCCATGGGGATGAACTGGCCGGGCAGCAGGCGGCCCTTCTCGGGATGATGCCAGCGCACCAGCGCCTCGACGCCGAGCAGCTCGGTGGTCTTGAGGTCGATGATCGGCTGGTACTCGAGGAAGAACTCGCCCCGCGCAAACGCCTGGTTCAGGTCGTCCTCGAGGCGAAGACGCTCGCGCAGCTGCTCCTGCATGTGCGAGTGGAACACGACGTGGCGGCCCTTGCCGGCCGACTTGGCGTTGTACATCGCGATGTCGGCGTTCCTGAGGACATGCTCGGTGTCGTCCCCGGGCTCCGAGAGCGCGACGCCGACGCTCGTCGTGACGATCAACTCGTTGCCGTCGATCGAGAGCGGCGCGCGGAAGGACTCGGTGACGGTCGAGGCGATCTGCTCCGCCTGAGCGAGCGTCGAAACGCCCTCGAGCAGCACCGCGAACTCGTCGCCGCCGAGGCGCGCTACCGTGTCGGCCGCGCGCGTGCACTTGACCAGCCGCTGCGCGGCAGTCTGCAGCAGGCGGTCGCCGGCGTCGTGGCCCAGCGAGTCATTCACGTTCTTGAAGTTGTCGAGGTCGATCATGAGCACCGCGAGGCGCTCCTGCGTGCGGCGGGACAGCGCGAGCGCATGCTCCACGCGGTTGCGGAACAGGCTCCGGTTCGCGAGCAGCGTCAGCGGATCGTGGAACGCGAGCTGCCGCAGCTGGTCCTCGAGCGCCTTCCGCTCGGTGACGTCGCGCAGGTTGAGCGCGAGCCCCTTGACCGCGGGGTCGTCCAGCAGGTTGCTCCCGACGCACTCGAGGATGAAACGTCGCGCCTTGGTGCCGACCGAGAGCTCCACCGGCCCGATCGAGACGCCGTGCGTCGCCGTGACCTCGGCGAGGAAGGCGCC
>DATJFN010000070.1:0-19337 GCA_035495635.1 Steroidobacteraceae bacterium
CCGCCTCTCGAGCACGAAGGGATCGATGTCGAACAGCACGACCGCGTCGATCGGCTCGCCGATCTCCGTCAGCAGCCGGGCGAGACCGTCCGCCTGCACGATCGTGCGAGGAAAGCCGTCGAGGATGAATCCGCGCTTCGCATCGGGGCGCGCGAGCCGCTCGCGAATGATGCCGAGCATCGTCGCGTCGTCGACGAGCTGGCCCGCGTCCATCACGGCCTGCGCCTTTCGGCCGAGCTCGGTGCCCGCGGCGACTGCCTCGCGCAGCAGGTCGCCCGTCGACACCTGCGGCACGCCGCGGCGCGACTGCAGGCGCTGCGCTTGCGTGCCCTTCCCGGAGCCGGGCGCACCCAGCAAGACGAGCCTCATTGACGAGCCATTTTTTGCGCTTCCGGCGCCCCCCGTGGGGCGCCCATCCTGCCCGCGGCGTCAAGTCGCGTCAAACCGCGCGGATCGGATATGCTTCGCCCCCCGCGGGGCGGTGTCGGCCCCGGCAAAGCGGATTTGACAATGCCCGGACGCAGGAGCACGAAGCCGAAGCCGCGGAACGCGCTGTATGCGCAGTCGGGCGGCGTCACCGCGGTCATCAACGCGACGGCGGCGGGCGTCATCGAGGCCTGCCGCCGGCACCGGAACCGCATCGGCAAGCTCTACGCCGGCCGCGACGGCATCGTCGGCGCGCTGACCGAGGACCTCATCGACACGGGCCGCGAGAGCGCGGCGACGATCCGCGCGCTGAAGCACACGCCCTCGGGGGCGTTCGGCTCGGCGCGCTACAAGCTGAAGGACCTCGAGCGGGACCGCGCCAAGTACGAGCGCCTCATCGAAGTGTTCCGCGCGCACGACATCGGCTATTTCTTCTACAACGGCGGCAACGACTCGATGGACACCGCGCTGAAGCTTAGCCAGCTCGGCGCGCAGACGGGCTATCCCATCGCCTGCATCGGCATCCCGAAGACGGTCGACAACGACCTCCCCGTCACGGACTGCTGCCCGGGATTCGGCTCGGTCGCGAAGTACGTCGCCGTCTCGACTCTCGAGGCGTCGCTCGACGTCGCCTCGATGGCGCGCACGTCGACGCGCGTCTTCATCCTCGAGGTCATGGGCCGGCACGCGGGCTGGATCGCCGCCGCCGGCGGCCTCGCGGCGCGCAGGGCCGGCGACCCGCCGCACGTCATCCTCTTTCCGGAGATCGCTTTCGACCGCCAGAAGTTCCTCGCGCGCGTGAAGGAGACGGTCGATGTGAAGGGCTATTGCGTCGTGGTGGCCTCCGAGGGCACGCGCGACGCCGACGGCAAGTTCCTCTCCGACATGGGCACGAAGGACGCCTTCGGTCACGTGCAGCTCGGCGGCGTCGCGCCGACGCTCGCGCACATGGTGAAGCAGGCGCACGGCTACAAGTACCACTGGGCGCTCGCGGACTACCTGCAGCGCGCCGCGCGCCACGTCGCCTCGAAAGTCGACGTCGAGCAGGCCTACGCGGTCGGGCGCGCCGCGGTCGAGCTCGCGCTCAAGGGCGAGAACGCCGTGATGCCGGTGATTCGGCGCAAGTCGTCGAAGCCGTATCGCTGGGACATCTCCTCGGTCGCGATCGAGGCGGTCGCCAACAAGGAGAAGATGGTGCCGCGCGAGTTCATCACCGAGGACGGATTCGGGATCACCGCAGCGTGCCGCCGCTACCTCGCGCCGCTGATCGGCGGCGAGTCCTATCCGCCGTACAGGGACGGCATCCCGTCCTACGCGACGCTCAAGGGCGCACGCGTGAAGCGGCGGCTAAGCACGGTTTTCTCGGTATAATTCAGGGTTTCCAGGGGAGTCACTTCATGTTGATGCAGAACGCGCTCTGGCTCGCGATCGCGGCCGGCGTCATCGCCGTGCTCTACGGCGTTTTCATGGTGCGCTGGATCCTCGCGCAGCCCGCGGGCAGTGCCCGGATGCAGGAGATCGCCGCGGCGGTGCAGCAGGGCGCGCGCGCGTACCTGAATCGCCAGTACTCCACCATCTCGATCGTCGGCGTGCTGCTTTTCGCGGTGCTCTGGTTCGCGCTCGACGGGTACACGGCAGTCGGCTTCGCGCTCGGTGCGCTTCTCTCGGGGGCGGCGGGCTACATCGGCATGAACGTCTCGGTGCGCGCGAACGTCCGCACCGCGCACGCGGCGAGCATCGGCCTGAATCCGGCGCTCCAGGTCGCGTTCCGCGGTGGTGCGATCACGGGCCTGCTCGTCGTCGGCCTCGGCCTCATCGGCGTCGCGGCCTACTACATGGCCATGCTGCGGCTCACCGGCAACGGCGACCACGCGCTGCACTCGCTGGTCGGCCTCGCCTTCGGCGGCTCGCTGATCTCGATCTTCGCCCGCCTCGGCGGCGGCATCTTCACCAAGGGCGCGGACGTCGGCGCGGACCTCGTCGGAAAGGTCGAGGCCGGCATTCCGGAGGACGACCCGCGCAATCCCGCGGTGATCGCGGATAACGTCGGCGACAACGTCGGCGACTGCGCCGGCATGGCGGCCGACCTCTTCGAGACCTACGCGGTCACCGTGGTCGCGACGATGCTGCTCGCGGGCCTCATGATGAAGGACCTCGGCGATGCAGCGGTGCTCTACCCGCTCGTGCTCGGCGCGGTCTCGATCGTCGCCTCGATCGTCGGCACCTTTTTCGTGAAGGTGAGCGAGGGCGGCAAAATCATGGGCGCGCTTTACCGCGGCGTGATCGTCTCCGGCCTCATCGCCGCGATCGCCTACTACCCGATCACGAAGTCGATGCTGGGCGACGCGGCGATGCCGCTCTACGGCTGCGCGCTGATCGGGCTCGGCCTCACCGCGGCCATGATCTGGATCACCGAGTACTACACGGCGACGGAGTTCAAGCCGGTGCGGTACGTGGCCGCTGCCTCGCAGACCGGGCACGGCACCAACGTGATCGCGGGCCTCGCGGTGTCGATGAAGTCGACGGCGCTGCCCGTGCTCTCGATCTGCGCCGCGATCTGGGGCGCCTACACGCTCGCGGGCCTCTATGGCATCGCGATCGCGGCGACCGCGATGCTCTCGATGACGGGCATGATCGTCGCGCTCGACGCCTACGGCCCCATCACCGACAACGGCGGCGGCATTGCCGAGATGGCCGGGCTGCCGAAGGACGTGCGCAAGATCACCGACGCGCTCGACGCGGTCGGCAACACGACCAAGGCCGTGACGAAAGGCTACGCGATCGGCTCGGCCGGCCTCGCCGCGCTCGTGCTGTTCGCGGACTACACGCACAACCTCGAGATCGCCGGCAAGCTCGAGGCCTTCAGCCTCTCCGACCCGGCGGTCATCATCGGGCTCTTTATCGGCGGCCTCGTGCCCTACCTCTTCGGCGCGATGGCGATGGAAGCTGTCGGCCGCGCGGCGGGCTCGGTCGTGATCGAGGTGCGCCGCCAGTTCAAGGAGATCAAGGGCATCATGGAGGGGACGGGCAAGCCCGATTACTCCAAGGCGGTGGACATGCTGACGCGCGCCGCGATCAAGGAGATGATCGTTCCGTCGCTGCTTCCAATCTTGATCCCCGTCGTCGTCGGATTCGGCATGAACGGACTGCTCGGACCCGGTGCGGGCATCCGCGCGCTCGGCGGCGTGCTGATCGGCACGATCGTGACCGGCCTCTTCGTCGCGATCTCGATGTGCACGGGTGGCGGCGCCTGGGACAACGCCAAGAAGTACATCGAGGAAGGCAACTTCGGCGGCAAGGGCTCCGAGACGCACAAGGCGGCCGTCACCGGCGACACCGTGGGGGATCCCTACAAGGACACCGCGGGCCCGGCGATCAACCCGCTGATCAAGATCATCAACATCGTCGCGCTGCTGCTCGTGCCGCTGCTGTAGAGGGCGGCCGGCAACCGCCTCAGTGCCCCCGAGCCTGAGACCTGAGCAGCAGTTCGTGCGGTTCGCCGCCGTCGGCGTCGGCGGCCTGTTCGTCGACATGGGAGCGCTGTGGGTCGCGCTCCAGTTGCTCGGGCTGAATCTTTACGCGGGCCGCGTGTTCTCGTTCCTGATCGCCGCTACGTTCACCTGGGCCTGCAATCGATCGCTGACTTTCGCGGGCGCCAGCGCGGATGGCGCAATGCGTCAATGGGCCCGGTTCATCCTCTTCAATGCCATCGGCGGAATTGTCAATTTCACGGTCTATGTCCTCGTCGCCGTCAAGCTCCGCGAGGCCTATGATTGGAGCGGCGAGGCCCGCGCGATGCTTCCGTACCTGGGCGTCGCATGCGGCTCCGTCTCCGGGCTCGCATTCAATTTCCTGGCGTCAAAGCGCCTCGTCTTTCGGTAGCTGCCGTGCCGGCCACCGCGTCGGCCGCAATATCTTCTGGATGGGCCGGGTGGGCACGTTGCCGATGTCGAAGCTCAGGGCCGCGAGCAGCAGCTGAAATCCGAGGATGATCGGCAGCGTCGCCAGGATCACGGTCCCGACGGGCGTGTTCTGGTCAAGCGAGGCGTTCCTGATCCAGCTGACGGCTCCAAACGCGACGCCGAACACCGTGAGCGCGAGGCCCGCGAGGAACTGGACCGTCCCAACGCTGAAGTCGCGGATCAGGTAGTTGTACGCGAATCGCTTGAAGAGGTTCCGGGCGTGCTTGAAAGGAAATTCCAGGAGCACGCTGCCGATCGAGAGGTTGCTCGTCTCCAGCCCGTAGATGGCCGGCATCGGCACGTCCATGACAACGGCCCTTGCGATGCTGAGTCGGAAGAGGATGTCCGACTCGAAGAAATAGCGGCGGTCGACCTTGGCCATGTCGACTTCCCTGGCGGCGACGGCGTGTATCGCCGTGAATCCATTCGTCGGGTCCATGACGTTCCAGTATCCCGTCGACACCTTGGTCATGAACGAAAGGACGGAATTGCCGAACACGCGGACGGCCGGCATCCGCGCCGCGTGCTCGCGCTGATAGAAGCGGTTGCCCTTCGTGTAGTCCGCTTCCCGGGCGAGGATCGGCTGCACCAGGTCCTGGACGTACGCAGGATCCATCTGGCCGTCGCCGTCGATCTTGACCGCGATGTCGTAGCCGGCGGCGAAAGCGGCGTCGTAGCCCGTCATGGTGGCGCCACCCACGCCCCGGTTCTTGCGATGCCGCAAGACCGTGATGCGATCGGGCGGGAACGTCGACTCGACGAGCTCGGCGGTTCCTTCCGGGCAGCAGTCGTCGACGACGAAGGCATGGTCGACGTGGGGCAGCACGCCTTCGATGACAGCGACGATGTGCCTGCGCACGCGGAAACAGGGAATGACTGCGGCGAGCCTCACGGGCGCTCCGGCGTGATTCCGCGTTCCCCGAGAAACGCGGTCACGCATCCCGCGAATTCGGCAAAGCTCACGCCGCTCCGCTGTTCATAGAGCAGGCGGCCCGGAGCCGGGCGCTCCCACAGTCGGCGCGGCTTCATCGGCTGGACCTTCAGCACGGGGCTTGCGAGGGCGTGCCAGAGGAGCACCGGGCCGAGCCCGACGAAGCTGCGCCATTGCGAAGGAAAGTAACGGATGAGGCGCAGCCGGAGCCGCGATTCCGGCCGCGTGAGCGACAGCCGAGATACCGGTCCATTCGCCCGCAACGGCGCGAACAGCGAGAAGAACGGTGGCCCGAGGCCGGCTGCCCGGTAGAACGCCACCTGCCAGGCCCGGTGGACGCGGTCCCGGGCGACTGCAAGTGCCAGGCCAATCACGTGCGCCGCGTCGTGGTCCAGGTTGCCGCCCTCCCAGCCGAGCGTGTAGATCTCGCCCAACGAACCGATGGAGCTGCATTCCGCTTCGAGCGCATCGTAGACCGGCGTGAGTCGCCGGAACAGCAGCCCGTCCGGCACGGACAAGTCCTTTCCAAGGAAATGGATTTCCGCGGACGCGACTCCGAGCGACGCGAGGGCGCGCACGCTCTCGGTGCTCCGGATGTCCGGCGTCGCCCGCCCCACGCCTCCGTCCGTGAGGTAGACGATGCGCACGATCTGTCCCTTCGACTTGATCCTCGAAACGAGCGGCGCGAACGCGATCTCGTCGTCCGGATGCCCGAGCAGGAACAGGGTTGTCTCGCCCCTGTCGGCGGTCACAGCGGGCACTCAGGAGCCGCCAACCGGTTCCGCCCGATGGCGGGTCGCGATCGCCAGCGAGAACAGCGCAAACCCGGCAGCCACCACCCAGACGACAACCCGGTCGATGAACCACGCGTGGATCGCGACCTGGTTCGGGAAGGCGAGGAACCACAGTGGAATCGGCAGCACCGAACAGGCCAGGAGGACCGCACGCTGGCGCAGCGCGGGACCCTCGTTACGACGGAAGATCTGGCGCAATCCGTAGAATCCGGCGGCGACGCCGCCCAGCACCGCGGCCGCCGCGAGCAGCGTCATGCCGCCGGCCAGCACGCCGATCGATCGGCAGATCGAGGCGGCCGCCGCGACGAAGCCGGTGCCCTCGTCGGCTGCCGGCGAATAGTGGATCAGCTGCGCAGCGATGTCCGCCACGACGCCGCTACCTGCGAGATACACGGTGGCACCGACCTTGAAGGCGTAGGTCACCGCGGCTGCGCCGATGTAGGCTCCCGCCGCGCAGGCCGCGAGCCGGTACTCGCTCGCCTGGCCTCCGGTCCGGGCGCCGAGCGCGGCAAGTCCGATCACCATGGCGAGGCCGAGCGGAATGCCGCCCGTAAATAGTTCGAACACGAGGGTGAATGCCCCGAACAGGGCGGCCGCAAGGATCACGAAGACCGGGCGCACCGGGTCGAAGAGCATGAAAGCAAGCGTCAGCGCATAGAGCGCGGCGACGAGGTCGGCGGGGCCGTGCCCCAGCGATTGCGAGAACGATTCCAGCCCGAAGAATCGCGTCAGCGCGAGGAAGACGACGGCGAGCACCGTGTGTGCCGCGACTCGCCGGTCGCGGGCGATGCCGACCAGCGCCAGCGCGAAGCCGGCCACGAGGACGCTCGTGATCGCGAAGCGATAGATGGCACGGACCTGGCCGACCCTGAAATGCGGCAGCAGGTAGCGGAGCAGGACCGTGGCTCCATGGACGTAGCGATCGTAGTAATAGAGCTCGGCGTCGGGCCGGGCGCCTGAGACAAGGTGGTCGAGGACTGCGCAGGGGTCGGCGTCATGCGCGAGGTCCGGAAAGCCCGCGATGATGGGAGACAACGCGAGCCGGGTTCGATCGCCGCGCTGGTCGATGGCCATCGCCGTGATGAGGCAGTCGTTCCACTGATGGCTGCCGATCGTCGTTGAACCTTCCTGGTACGGGTCCAGCACCAGTTCACCGGAACGGAAGGCCGCCGCGACGTGGGAAGCCGCGGCCTGCACGTCGCGATCGAGGGCCAGCTTGCTGGCCGCGAAGAACAACACGAACGCGAACAACCCCGCCAGCACCGAAAGGCATGCTGTGGTGACGATGGGTCTGTTTCTCACCGCACTACGGCCACGCGAGCGTGGGCACGTCCTTCGGCACCGGCTGGCTCTGCAGGTACGTCACGAGCTGCCAGATGACGGGATCGGGAAGCATGGCGCCGTAGGCGGGCATGCCGTGCGGGCGACCGTCGCGAATCGACTGGAATATCGCCGCGTCTTCGCCTCCGAACCTCCAGCGGCCGTCCACCAGGCTCGGCCCGACGTAACCGAGGCCGCCCGTACCGTGGCAACCGTCGCAGTTCATCACGTTGAAAAGGACTCCCCCCTGCGCGGCGACTTCCGCGTTGCCGCGCAGGGGGTTCGTGGGTTCGCCGGCCGATGCCACGCCGGCCATCGCGGTCAGCACCGTCAGCGCCACGCGGCTCATGAGGCTCACAGCGCGAACACCCACACGGTGCCGCCGAGGCTCGTGTACCGGGAAAGGTCCGGGGCAAAGTCGGCGCGCGGGCGGACATCCGCGGGATCGTCGGAGCGTATGTCTCCCGCAATCAGGAACCAGTCGCCGCCGATTCCCGAGTAAACCGCCACGTATTGCTTGCCGTCCGGTCCGCGGTAGGTGATCGGGGCGCCCACGACGCCGGAGCCCACTTTCGCTTTCCAGAGCGGCTCGCCGGTCCTGGCGTCCGCGGCTTTCAGCCAGCCATCCAGCGTGCCGTAAAAGACGACATTGCCTGCCGTGGCGAGGGCGCCGCTCCACACCGGAAACTTTTCCTTGATCTCCCACACCTTTTTCCCCGCGCCCGGGTCCCACGCGATGAATGCGCCGAGATTTCCTCCCGGACCGGGGTGATAGGGCACGTTGGCGCCGACATACGGGAGACCCGGAAAGTAGGACGTGTCGCGCGCCTCCCAGTCCATGCAGAGGTTGACCGTGGGCACGTAAAAGAGCCCGGTCCGTGGCGAGTAGGCCGCCGGCGAGGCAGGGCTCTTGCCGCCCTCGAGGCTCGGGCAGATGAGCTGCACCATGCCCTTCGACTTGCCCGTCAGCTTGTCGGGATTCAGCACCGGACGGCCGGACGCGAGGTCCACGCGCTCGGCCCAGTTCACGTCGACATATTTTTCTGCGACCAGGACCTCGCCCGTCGCGCGATCGATCGCGTAGGCAAACCCGTTCTTGTCGAAATGCACGAGGACCTTGCGCGTCGCCCCGCGAACGACGACCTCGGCCAGGATGTTCTCGGCGTTGGAGTCGTAGTCCCAGTTGTCATGCGGCGTGAACTGGTAGGCCCAGACCAGCGAGCCGTCGCCCGGCCGGCGCGCCAGCACGCTCGAGGTCCACTTGTTGTCGCCCTCGCGCTGCTCGGGGTTGTAGGGCCCCGGATTGCCGGTGCTGTAGTAGACGAGATCCAGCTCGGGATCGTAGGTGAGCCAGCCCCACACCGGGGCGCCGCCCTGCTTCCAGGTCTCCGCGGCCCAGCTTTTCTCGGCGAGCTCCGTGCCGTGATCATAGAAGGGCTTGAAGATGCCCGGCTTCGCCAGCACGGCGCTGTCCGGGCCCAGGTTGCGCGCCTCCCAGGCGAGCTTGCCGGTCGCGAGGTCGAGCGCCTTGAACCAGCCGCGAATTCCGTACTCCCCGCCCGAGGGACCGACGAACACGCGATCGCCGACGACCAGGGGCGCCATCGTGATCGTCTCGCCGTGCGAGAGGTCGGCGACCCTGGTCTTCCAGACTTCGAGGCCCGTCTTTGCGTCGACCGCGACCGTGCGCCCGTCGAGCAGGTTGTAGACGATCTTTCCCTCGGCATAGACCGCGCCGCGATTCACCGAATCGCAGCAGGCGATGCCAACCGATGCGGGATCCACGTCCGGGCGGTACTTGAATCGAAGCGGGTAGTCTTCCTTCGTGAGGTCGAAAGCGTACAGTACGTTCGGGTACGGCGTGACGACGTACATCGTGTCGTTCACGACCAGCGGCTGGCCCTCGTGGCCCGAAAGCACGCCGGTCGAGAAGTTCCAGACCGAGCGCAGCCTGCCGACATTCTCGCTCGTGATCTGGTCGAGCTCGCTGAAGCGAGTGGCGGCGAAGTCCTTGCCCGGACGCGTCCACTGCCCGTCGTCGTCCGCCCGAACGGCACGCGCCGCGAGGCATGCGAGCGCGAGCAGCGTGGCAAGCCGCAAAACGGTCTGGCGATCTGCGATCTGGGGCAAGTCGGTTCTTCGTGCCCGCGGAAGTCGCAGGTAGCCTAACAAGCCGCCGGGTCACTGCCAATTACCCGGGTTTTTGCGCGTGTACAATCCGGCTGATCGTGAAGCCAGGAAGGACCGCACCATGACCGGGCTCACCCGCCGCCAACTTCTCCTTCGCGCCGTGCCGCTCGGCGTCGCGGGCATCGCGCTCGCCCGCGCGGCTCGCGCAGCGGAGTCCTGCGTCGAAGCGGATTCCGAATCGCTGCGCGCCTCGCTCAACTACGCCAACCCGGCCGCAGACGCCTCCACCGCCTGTGCGCACTGCGCCTTCTTCACTGCCGACCCCGCCGGCGGCGCCTGTGGCGCCTGCAAGATAATGGGTGGACCGGTCGACAGCACCGGTCACTGCGACTCGTTCAGCCCGACGGAGTGACCTACGGCGCGCGCTGACGCGCGACCGTTTCCGGCGTGATCGGCGAGGCCCGGTTGCCCCAGCTCGCGCGCAGGAAGTTGCCGAGCGCTACGATCTGCCCGTCGTCGAGCTTCGACGCGTAGGCCGGCATCGCCTCCCAGCTGTCCGAGCCGAGCCCGGCGGGCCGGTCGGAGCCGTGCAGGATGACGTTGATCAGCGAAGCCGGATCCTCGCCCTGCACGACGGCACTGCCGGCAAGCGGCGGTCCCTCGAAGATTCCGCCGCGACCCGACGGCCCGTGGCATTCACGGCAGTGCTTGTCGTAGAGCGGGCGTCCGGACGCCGCGGCCTCCGCGCTGACCGCCTCCCCCGCATAGTCCGCGCCTGCAAGGCTCTTGAGGTACGTGGCGATGGCACGCTGGTCGTCGGCCGAGAGGTGGCTCGTGCTGTTCTCGATCACCGGGTTCATGGGGCCAAAGCTGCCGGCGCGCGCGCTCGCGCCCTTCGCCAGGTAGCCGACGATGTCCTCGAGCTTCCACGCGCCGAGGCCCTGGCGCGTCGCGGCGAGGTCGACTGCGAACCAGTCGCGCATGCCGCCGCCCGCGATTTCGTCGTGCATCGTGGCGCCGCGCAGCGGCGCCGCCTTTTTGCCGGCCAGCGTCCAGTCGCGTGGCGTGTGGCAGGCGCCGCAGTGGCCGGGACCCTGGACGAGGTAGGCGCCGCGATTCCATGCCGCGGATTGCGACGGGTCCGGCCGGTACGCGCCGGGATCGAGGTTGAGCGAGTTCCACACCTTCATCGGCCAGCGCATCGCGAAGGCGCGGTCGTTCGCGGGCGGGACGTATCGTACGGGCTTCAGCGTGCGGAGGTATGCGTAGAGGTCGGCGATGTCGGCGTCGGTCAGCCGGGTGTAGAAGGGATAGGGAAAAGCCGGGAACAGGTATCGCCCGTCGGCGGCGACGCCTTCGCGCAGTGCGCGCTTCAGGTCCTGCTCACTCCACGACCCGATGCCGGTCTCGCGGTCCGGCGTGATGTTGGTCGAATGGAGGATGCCGAGCGGCGTCGCGATCGCGCGGCCTCCGGCATAGGCGGCTCCGCCCGCGCGCGTGTGGCAGCTGACGCAGTTCGCGGACGTCGCGACGTAGCGTCCGCGCTCGACCGCGTCAGGTCCCTCGGCGGCGGACGCGCCGCAGGCGAACGCCGCGAGCGCGATCCACAGGAGGCGCAAGCCGCGCCTATTCGCCGTGCTTCTCCTTCTCGCGGTAGACATCGTGGCACTGCTTGCAGGTGAGCGCTTCGACCGACTGCGCCAGCGCCTCGTCCTTGCCCTTCTCGTGCGCCGTCTTCGCCATCGCGGCCGTCTTCGCGGCGAACTCGTTCATCCGCGCCGAGAAGTCGTCCCACTTCGACCAGACTTCGGCCTTGGCGTCGCCGCCCTCGACGCGCGGCTCGAAGGCCTTCAGCGCAGTCGCCGCGGTGGCGGCGATGATGTCCATGTGGGCGATGGCGTTGTCGTCCGGGATCGCGCCCGACATGATCATACCGAGCGCCGCGGTCTGGGCCTTCAGCGTCTCCATGATGTGCCGGCGGTAGTCGATCACGTCCTGGTCGTCGGCGGTCGACGCGGTCGGCAGCAGCGACAGGGCGAGGAGCGGCGCGGCGAGGAATCGCTTCATCACGGGGTCTTCCTTGGCGGGTGGCGGATCAGGGCACGTACATCAGGCGGGCGCTGCCGATCTGCAGGCGGTAGCCGTCCGGGTCGAAGACGTGGAAGCTCTCGTCGGTGTCGGGCTCCGGTGTCAGGCCGCGGCGGCGGAGCTCCGCCTCGACTGCATCCTTGTCCCAGTCCTTGATCGTGTAGCAGATGTGGTCCACGAGCGGCGCGGCGCCGGGCGCCTGGCTCTTGCGCGCGATCAGGAAACTGTCCGGCCCGATCTTGAGGTAGCACTGCTTGCCGTCGTCGCCGCTGACTTCCATGCCGAGCAGGTCCGCGTAGAAGTCGCGCGTGCGCGCGTAGTCGGCGACGCCGAACGAGATGTGGTTGACCGCGACGGCCTTGAAGCCGCGATGCGACGCCTCCCCGGCGGCGCGCGGCACGCTGCCCGCCGCCGCCAGGCCGAGCGCCAGCATCTGCACGAGCTGGCGGCGCGAGATGCGGCCGCGCTCGAACTGTCCCACAAGATCGTCGACGATCTTCTCCATGCGTGCCTCGTTTTCCCTCAGGGATTGCCAGGTACCGAACTGTTCGTCGTCCTCGGCGGGCTGCCGCGGGTCTCCGCCAGCTCTTCCGCCGCCGGGCGCGGCGCCGGCATGCCGCGATACGGAACGCCGGGCTTCGCCTCAGCGATGGCGGCGAGCTCCGCAGCGGAAAACGGCAGCACGCGCACCTCGGTGAACTTCGCCGCGAGCGCCGAGGAAATCGCGCGGTTCGCACCCGTCTCGGGATCGGGGACGCCGTCGGCGAGGCGCCGCATCGCCTTGTAGATCGACGGGCCGGAGGACTTGCCGTAACTCTGGTAGTGCGCGGACCAGTTGCGCAGCATGTGCATGTACCAGGTCTCGACGTCCGTGTACCCGGCGATGAGCCCCTCCGCGCCCTCCGGCGTCAGCTTCAGCTGCAGCCGCGCTCCCCACATGTACTGGTCCGTCGGCATGTAGAACGCGTCCCACGGGTACAGGAGGTCGACCGGTTGGGTCGTGAGCACGCCCTTGTCGATGCGGCCGTGCGTGCGCCGGACGTAGCGGCCGCCCCAGCGCGTGTCGATGCGCTGCGTGCCGCCCGGCAGCGCCTTCAGGCCGCCCGCGTCGACGAGGACCTTGTCGCGGCCGCGGAAGAACATCACATCGACGTCGGGATCGTCGGCCAGGCTGTCCACGCCCGTAAGCTCCACGATGATCCGGTTGTAGTTCTCGCGCAGCACCATCTCGTCCTCGAAGAAGCGGATGGGACCGTCCGGCGCGCGATAGTTCGCGATGCACCCGAGCACGCGGTGCATCTGGTTGTCGATGCCGCGCACGCCGTCCGGGCCCGTGAAGTCCTCCGGGCCGGCGACGCCGTCGAGGTCGACGCCCGGCGCGACGGGTCCCTCGCCCTCCAGGAAAGGCAGCGCGTCCGGCGCCGTCGTCGGCTGGTAGCTCTCGACCTGGCGCCGGAGCTGCGTGTCGACGAGGGTGCGCTTGTTCCCGGCAGATTCCGGGAACAGCAGCTTGAACTGCTCGCGCACGCCGTCGTTCAGGCCGCGCGGGCATTCGGTCATCTCGGGTGTGGACTGGAGCGCCCACGAGAGGTTGGTGACGACGTACGCGATCGAGCGCCCCGGCGGCGCAGCGCCGTCCGCGCGCGCCCCGGCCGCCGCGATCAGCGCCGCGGTCGCAATCCACAGGGTTCCACGTATGCGCATGGGCCGGTTACTCACGGAAGAAATCATCACGCCACCAGAACGCGCGGAATCCCTCGCGCTCCGCCTGGAAATCGCCGAGGCCGTCGGCGTTCACCTCGCCCGGCTGCTCGTCCCCGGCGAAGGTGTAGACCGGCCGCTCCCGGTAAGCCCATACGCGGAGAGCGCCCGGCTGGTCCTTCGCGGCGAAGTGCCCGGTCGTGGGGTCGATCTCGACGACGCTCCACAGCCGGCCGCTGCCCTTCGCTGCGCGCACGGCCTCGACGTAGGGGAAATTGCGCTCGCAGCGTTCGGCGCTGCCGCCACCGCACATCCCGAGGCGATACACCTGGGTGTCGTCGGGCCGCTCGCAGCTCAATTGGTCCGGCGCATCGTCGCCGCAGGTGTAGCTATACAGCGTGCGGCCGCGCACATCCGCGAGCACCTGTCCGGCCGGCGTGTCCTGGACGGTGAACTCCGCGGGCGGCGGCGCCGTCTCCTGCGTATAGACGTTGCGCCAGCCCGGCACGTCGCTGCCTTCGAGGCTGTGCACGCGGTCGTCGCCCTCGTGGCGATAGAGCGGCCTGCCGCGGAACATCCACTGCCGCTCGCCGCTCGCGCGCGTGAAGATGGACCAGTCGCCGTGCGCGCTGGCGGTGGCAGGCGCCTGCATCGGCACGAAGACCTGCTCGCAGGCCGCGTCGCAGCCCGAGCGCGCACGCGTGTCGCGGTCGAAGGCATAGACGGAAAAGCCGCGCGCCGTGTGCAGCAGGCGGCCCCGCAGCGTCGTCGTGACGCCGAACCCCGGCGGCACATCGGACTTCGGCTGGATCGGGTCGCGCATGGCGGGCGCATCGCCCTCGTGGCGATAGCTGTCGCCGCCAAGCACGTCGCCCGGCCGCCGGTCGCGGACGGAGGTGTAGAGCACGGAGCCGTCGTAGGCCCATTGCCTGCGGCCGTCGCGTCGCGTCACCACGCTCCACTTGCCGACGGCCTTGTCGCCGTCCTTCGCGAACGCGGGCGGCCACATCGCCTGGCAGCTCGGCCGCTTCTCGACCTCCGGCAGCACGAGTCCGCCCGGGTACGGGCTCATGAGTCCCGCGCTCTCGGTGCTTGCGGTGTCGGCGCAATTGGACTCGCCCTTGCCGTCTCCCGTCACGCCGTTGCGCATGGTCCGGAACGGCCAACGGTACAGCGTTCGCCCCCGCGGGTCGGCGAAGACCGGGCCGTCGAGCTCACTGGCTTCGACGCGGAAACCGGGCGGCATCGTCTCGGGGATGTAAGGTTCCGTGAGCGCGGCGGGCGCGGCGCTCACGGCGAGCGGCGTCGCGGCCAGCGCGAGGCAGGCCGCGAGGCGCTTCCCACGGACCGAACTCGTCAAACGAGGATCTCCGAGACTTCTCTGGAAGTCGCGTTGCTCTTCGTGCCCCAGGACGCGGCGTCGACGCCCAACACCTTCATCGCGGTGTAGCCGACGCGCGTCGCGGCCGTGCCGCCGCCGTCGACGTGCAGGCCGGTGCGCATGCGCCCACCGGCGCGCCCCGCTGTGAACATCGGGATCCCGTCGATCGAGTGGATCCTCGCCCAGTTGGTGTCGGTCGAGGCGTAGATCAGCGAGTTGTCGAGCAGCGTCCCGTCGCCCTCGCGCACCTTGGAGAAGGCCTCGACAAAATAGGCCCACTCCTCCATCGCGCGCCGTGCGAACCAGGAAGCGGTCGTCTGGTAGCCGGTCGACTTGTCGATCGGCTCCTCGTGTGTCGTCGTGTGGTGCGGCTTCTCGTAGCCCGGCTTGATGGTTGCCGCGAACGCCGCGGAATAAGCCATGTTGAACACGCGCGTCTGGTCGCAGGTGAGCGCCATCACCATGAGGTCCGTCAGCTGGCGGTGCCGCTGCGCGACGATGTCGGCGTCGATGCCGGGGCGCGGGTCCTGTCCCGGTGACTCGACCTTGTGGCAGGCGGCGATCGGATCGGGCTTGGTGAGCTGCTGGTCGAACTGCCGCTCGAGGTCGCGGAGCCCGGTGAAGTACTGGTCGAGCCGCGCGCGGTCCTCGGCGCCGACCGCCCGCTCGAGCTCGCGCGTCTGGTCGAGCACGCCCGAGAGCACGCTCTTGCGCGCCATGACGCGCGGGCTCGGGGTGAATCCGTCGGCATTGGGGTCCTGGTAATCGGGACCGAAGATGCGCGTGTACAGGTTGAGCGGTGACGGCTCCGCGGCATTGACCGAGTTGGCGTTCTCGTAGCTGAAGCTCGTGCGCATGTCGCCGTTCGCGGTCACCATGACGGTCGGGAAGCGCGAGGTGCGGCCGATCGTGCGCGCGATCGTGACGTCGATGGTCTCTCCGGGCTTGTCCTCGCCCGCGATCGGCGCAGTGCCGCTCCGGCAGATGATCCAGCCGGTGTAATGGCAGAGGTTCGGCGCCGAGTCGCGGAACGCGTTGAAGTTCGTATAGACATTGACGTGCTGCCGGACGCGCTCGAGCGGCAGGAGTTCCTCGGGCAGGTCGAAGTCCGCGCCGGTCTTCTTGGGAACGAAGACGCTCGAGTTGCCGCCGAGCCCCCAGAACCAGGTCACGAAGCGCAGCGGCAGCGGCGCGCCGGAGGCGAGTGCCTGGCCGCTGTCCGACAGCAGGCAGTTGAGCACGGGCAGCCCGACCGTGACCGCGGCGCCGTTCAACATGCCCTTCAACACGCGCCGGCGGCTCAGCCGGGCGAGCTTTGCGGAACGGATCATCGCGAATTCCCTCCTGCCGCGCGCGCCGACGTCGCTGAGGCCGGTGCGGCAGCCTGCCGTTGTTCGGGCACATTTTCACGCACGGTCGTGAATGCGCTGCTGAGCGCGACCGTGCGCATGAGGTCCGGCAGCCGGTACCCGTCGGCTGCGAACTGCTCGCCGAGCCACCCCAGCATTGGCTTGTCCGACGGCTGCGTGGGCCCACCCGTTGCCCAGCCATAAACGCGCTTGACGAGGCAGGCACCGAGCTGCGGATGGTCGCGCAGGTTCTGCGACAGGCCGGCGAGGTCATCGAAGCTCTTGCCGTCGAGCACGCCGCTCGGATCGATGGGCGCACCGCGCTCGGTGGCACGATACTGCCCGGCGCCGTCGAAGTTCTCGAAGGCGAGTCCGATCGGATCGGTCAGCTTGTGGCAGCCGGCGCAAACCGGGTTGGAGCGGTGCAGGTCGAGGCGCTCGCGCGCCGTCTTCAGGCGCGAGTTCGCGTCCTCGAGCAGCGAGAAATCGACGTTCGGCGGCGGCCGCGGCACCGTCTGGCACAGCAGCAGCTCGCGCAGCGCCTTGCCTCGCAGTGTCGGCGAGCTGCGTCCGGGGTGCGCGTGCGCCGCCAGGAAGCTCACCTGCGTCAGGAGTCCCGCGCGCGGGCTGTCGGCGGGGCTCGTGTAGGCCGTCCAGCCGGGCGGCGCCGCCACGCCGTAAATGACGGCGAGCGACGGCGATATGAAGGTGTCGCGGCTCGTGAACAGGTCGCGGTAGTCGCGCTTCCGGACGACCAGCTGGTCGACGAGCGTCCGCAGTGTCTGCTCGCGTGAGTCCGCCACGGTCTCTGCGCCGAAGGTCGGATAGATGCCAGGATCCTTCGCGAGCACCGCAAGGTCGTCGAAGCGCAGCATGTCGTCGAAGAAAGCGCGCACGCCGGTCTCGAGCCGCGGGCTCGCCAGCATGCGATCCACCTGCTTCGCGAGGCCGTTCGCCGTCCTGAGCTGCCCCGTCTCCGCGGCGCGCAGCAGTTCATCGTCCGGCGCCGCGTTCCACAGGAAGAAACTGAGCCGGCTCGCGACCGAATAGCCGTCGAGGCGCGCGTAGCCGGGCCGCGCGGGATCCGCCTCGGTGCGGTCCGTGATGAAGAGCGACTGCGGCGCCATCAGCAGCCCTTCCAGCGCCGCCGCGAGGCCGCCGTAAAAATCGTGCAGCTGGTTCGCGGCCTCGTCGCTCCGCGCGACGACGGCGTCGGCCGCCGCCTTGTCGAGCGGACGGCGGAAGAGCAGCCGCCCGACCGGCAGCAGGAACTTGCGCGCACAGGCCGGGTCGGCGCGCGCTTCGTCGCGCGGCTTGCACGGCACGAGGTAAGCGCGGTTGGCAGGGCCCACGACCTGAGCCGCCAGCGAGGCCGCCGTGCGCTGGAATTCCTGCATCTGCGCGATCGTGACGCCCGCGCTCGCGCTGCCGTTCGCGACGAGGCCATCGGTCCGCGCGAAAGGCGCGAAGTGGGCCGCGACCTGGATGTCCGGGCCGAACACGTAGCCCAGGGAATTGAAATACTGCTCCTGGGAGATCAGCCGCATCCGCGCGGCTGTCGCGGCGTCCGCGGGCCCGGTCGACGGCGAATCGACGGGCGCGGGAGCCGTTCCCGCAGCACGGGCGAGCGGCGCGATCGCGACCATCAGGGCGATGCCCGCGAGCCGCGACGCGATACCCCGCGCCAGCGGCCACCGCCAGCCGGTCCTTCGTGCAGGCGGGTACGGCATGGCCCTCACTATACGACAGGGGCAGGGCCTGAACGAGAGTCGGCCGGGATTCCGATTTTGCGGAAATCTGGACGCCTTCGCGCGTGCGCTTGTATAACCGGCCGATGCCGGACACCTCACCGGCCGGCCGCGCGCCGGTCGGGCTCGTCGCTCTGCTCGCAGTTGCGCTCCTCATCAACTACGCCGACCGCGGCAGCATATCCGTCGCCGCACCGCTCCTCGGGAAAGAGCTCGGACTCAGTGCCAGCGAAATCGGCTGGGTGCTCGGCCTCTTCTACTGGGCCTACGCACCGATGCAGCCGATCATGGGCTGGTGCGCAGACCGCTTCGGGCCCGCGCGCGTGCTGGCCGGCGGCTTCCTCCTGTGGAGCGCCGCAACCGGGCTCATGGGACTCGCCAGCGGGCTGGCGGCGCTCGTTGCGCTCCGCCTCCTCATGGGCACCGGAGAGGCCACTTTCTATCCGAGCGCGCTCAGCCTGCTGTCGCGAAACGTCCCGGCGACGCAACGTGCGCGCGCGACCGCCACGATGCAGTTCGGTGCCCTCATCGGTCCGGCGGCAGGCGCCCTGCTCGGCGGCTGGGTCATGGTGCGCTACGGCTGGCGCGCCATGTTCGTCGTCATGGGCATCGCCTCCCTCATCTGGCTACTGTTCTGGCGCAAGTGGGCGCGGAGCGCGCCGGGCGCGGCACCCCTGCCCGCCTCCGGCAACGATCCGCCGTACGCGCTGATCCTGCAGCAGCGCGCACTGTGGGGCGGGATGATCGGCACCTTCTGCGGCAACTACGCCTTTTACTTCGTGTTCTCCTGGCTGCCGCTCTACCTCGTGAACCAGCGCGGGCTCTCGGTCGCGCAGATGACGCCGATGACAAGCGCGTTCTACATCGTCGACGGCGCGAGCGTGCTGGCGGCCGGCTGGCTGCTCGATCGCTGGGTGTCGCGCGGCGCGAGCCTCAACCGCGCGTACAAGACGGCCCTCGCCGCGAGCAGCGCGGGCGTCGGCCTCTGTCTCATGATGGCGAGCATCGTGTCCGGTCCAGTCGCGGCGGCGGGGATCCTGCTGCTGACCGGTGTCCTCGACGGGCTCAACAGCCCGTCGAACCCGTCCGTGACGCAGACCTTCGCCGGGCCGCGCGCGACAGGACGATGGATGGGACTGCAGAATGCGGTCGGCAACGTCGCCGGCATGACGGCCCCGGTCGTCACGGGTTACCTCGTGGAGTACAGCGGCAACTACACCTCTGCCCTCGTACTCTCGGGCGCGGTCGCGATCTGCGGGCTCATCGGCTGGCTCGTCGTCATGCCCGAAGTGCGGCCCGTCGACTGGGCGGAACAGGCTTCCCGTGCGACGCATCGCTGAAGCCGCGCGCGAGACTCTGGTCGTCCACGAAACCGAGGTGCTGGTCGTCGGCAGCGGTCCGGGCGGACTCGCGGCGGCGCTCGCGGCTGCGCGCGCGGGCGCAAAGACGACGCTCCTCGAGCGGAATGGCTGTTTCGGCGGCAACATCACGCAGGTCGGCGTCGAGG
>DATJFN010000071.1:0-12586 GCA_035495635.1 Steroidobacteraceae bacterium
GCGTCGAGATCGCGAGCGAGTTCCGCTATCGGGACCCGGTCGTGCCCGCGAACTCGCTGTTCGTCTCGATCTCGCAGTCGGGTGAGACGGCGGACACGCTCGCGGCGCTACGCCTCGCGCGCAAGGCCGGATTCCTCTCGACCCTCGCGATCTGCAACGTGCCCGAGAGCTCGCTCGTGCGCGAGTCGGAGCTCACGCTCCTGACGCGCGCGGGCCCCGAGATCGGCGTCGCGTCGACCAAGGCCTTCACGACGCAGCTGGCGGCGCTCGGCATGCTGGTCGTCGCGATCGGCAAGCACCACGGCCTGCCCGAGGACCGCGAACGCACGCTGGTGCACCGTCTGCTCGAGCTGCCGGCGATGCTCGAGCAGACGCTCGCGCTCGACCCGCAGGTCGCAGCGCTCGCGAAGAAGATCGAACCCAGGCACCACGCGCTCTTCCTGGGCCGCGGCGCCATGTTCCCCATCGCGATGGAAGGCGCGCTGAAGCTGAAGGAAATCTCCTACATCCACGCCGAAGCGTATGCGGCCGGCGAGCTGAAGCACGGGCCGCTCGCGCTCGTCGACGCCGACATGCCGGTGATCGCGGTCGCGCCGAACAACGACCTGCTCGAGAAGGTGAAGTCGAACCTGCAGGAAGTCCGCGCGCGCGGCGGCATGCTCTACGTGTTCGCGGACCCGGAGTCGGGCATCGAGCCGTCGGACGGCGTCGAGGTCATCACGATGCCGCGCCATGTGAGCTACTTCCAGGCGCCGGCCGTCTACACGGTGCCGCTGCAGCTCCTCGCGTACCACGCGGCGGTGCTCAAGGGCACCGACGTGGACCAGCCGCGCAACCTCGCGAAGAGCGTGACCGTCGAATAAAGGGAACGCGCCCCTCTATTTTTTGCAGTTTCGCCCCGGCAGCGTGATGCGCTCCCAAACACGAAAAAATAAAGGGGCGCGTCCCCTTTACTCCGCCGTGACGTTCGACGCCGGCTTTTACCGACGTTACTACGTGGACCCCAAGACGCGCGTTGCGTCACGGGCGGAGACGGTTCGCCTCGGCCGCTTCGTCTGTGCGTATGCGGATTACCTGGGCTTCAAGGTCCGGCGCGTGCTCGACGCCGGCTGCGGACTCGGCCACCTGCGCCAGGCGGTGCGCGAAGCCTTTCCGCGCGCCCGCTACGTCGGGCTCGAGACGAGCGACTATCTCTGCCGGCGTTACGGATGGGTCAAGGGCAGCGTCGCGGACTACGCGCCGCGGGAATCTTTCGACCTCGTCTTCTGCCACGACGTCCTGCAATACCTCGACGACGGCACCGCCGTCCGCGCGCTCGGAAACCTCGGCCGGCTTTGCCAGGGCGCGCTTTATTTCAGCGTGCTGACTGCCGAGGACTGGCGGCGGAACGCCGACCGCAGCCGGACCGATGGCGAAGGGGTCCGCCTGCGGCCGGCAGCCTGGTACAAGTCGCGCCTCGCGCGGCGCTTCCGGCCGCTCGGCGGGGGCCTCCTGTCGCGCCGCGGCTTTGACCCACTCCTGTGGGAGCTGGAACGCCCTTGGGGGGCGAAATGATCTAGAATCTGCGGCTGTTTCGGGTCCCGGCGGGACCGACAACCTGGGGAGAAATCGACGATGTCGATGCTGAAGAATTCGGGCCTGCGCGCCCTTGGAACCGCCTCCGTGGCGGCCTTCGTGCTCGCCGCCTGCGGCGGTTCGGGCAGCGCCAACGACGAGCTGCCGCTGCTGCACGCGATCATCTCGATCAAGTCCGTTTCGCAGGGCGGGGTGTGCGAGAGCATCCCCGTGCGCGTGACGCCGAAGCAACTGAAGGGCCAGGCGAACAAGTACGCGAACAACCGCCTGATGGTGACCGACGTCAACATGACGGGACCGACGGACGAGGCCGGCGCGCCGATGTGCAACGGCTCGAACCAGACGCTGCCCCTCGCTCCGGGCGAGTGGGAGTTCAGCGCGGCGCTCGCCTCGGGTACGGCGAGCTGCGTGCGCGACATCGAGGCGGATGGCGATCGCGAGATCAAGTTCGTCGACGGCACCGCCGGCTGCGGCGGCCCGGAATCCGCAGCACCGCCGGCCGACACGATGGCCCCGGCCGAAGGCGAGACGCCGCCGGCCGACGGCGCGGCTCCGGCCCAGCCCGCGACGGGCTGAGTTTCGCAGCCGACCAGACAGGGGGCCGGCACGGGCAACCGTGCCGGCTTTCTTATCCTTGGCGACACCGATTCCGTTCTACGTCCCGTTGCTGCTCGGCGCCTTCGGCCGTCTCTCGCCGAAGAAGGCGGCGCGCTTCCTCGCGAACTTCATCGCGCGGCCCCGCGGCCGCAACCCGACGCAGCCCTGGGAGCTTGCGACCGGCACCACGGGCCGGGAGGTCGAGCTCCGTACCGGCCTGCACGCGCGCAGCTGGGGCGAGACGGGCCCGCTCGTACTCGCGCTGCACGGCTGGCGCGGCCGCACGACGCAGTTCCGCCCGCTCGCGGCGAAGCTCCATGACAAGGGCATGCGCACGCTCGCGCTCGACCTGCCGGGGCACGGCGTCACGGTCGGCGACAGCGCGACACCGCGCGAGCTCGGCGAGCTGCTCGTCGAGGTCGAGCACATCGTCGGCCCCGTGCATGCGGCGATCGGCCATTCTTTTGGCGGCGCCGCGCTCGGCGCCGGGATCGTCTACGGCTTCCGGCCGAAGCGCCTCGTCATCGTCTCGAGCCCGACGCGCGTCAGCCGCATCCCGATCCTGCTGGCGAAGACCGCCGGACTGCCGCCGCGGGCGATGAAGGAGTTCGTGAGGATCTTGGACCGCGAAGCGGGCCGCCCCTCGGCCGAGCTCGACCTTGTCTCGACCGCCCCGCACGCCGGCGTCCCGGGACTCCTCATCCACGACTTGCACGACGGCGTGATCCCGTACCACGAGGCGGAGGCGCTCGCGAATGCGTGGCCCGAGCTCAAGGTGATGACGACGTCCGGCAAGGGCCACCGCGACATCCTCTCGGCACCGGACGTCATGCGGGCGATTGTCCAGTTCGTGGACCCCGAGGCGCGCGTCTAGAAGTCCGGTCCCGGCTTTTCCTTTTCCGCGCCCGCCATCGCGAGCTCCGGCGCGATCGTGACCTGGATCTTGCCGTAGGGCGATGCCGGCACCGCCGTCTCTCCGTGGCGTTCCATCCATGCGAGCGAGGAGAGCGAGAGCATGTCGCCTTCGCGGTCGCCCGGCGGCGGCTTGCCGAGGAGCGCCGCCGGCGTGAACACGACGAGGTACTTGCCCTTCTGGTCAACCGGATCCACGCCGAACGACACCGCGAGCCCGGACTCGCCGCCCACGGTCGCGAGCGCAGGCTCGAGCCGGAGGCTCTCGAGGCCGGTCAGGTGCACGACGATGAAGGCGTCGTCCATGAGCGCGACGACCGGATAGAAGATCGTGCTCTTGTCGCCGGCCTTCGGGTCGAAGAGGCTCTTCACGCGGACGCGGTACGGCGCCTTCGCGTCCGGAAGCACGAACGCCGCGAACGGCGAGACCCCGCTCTGGAAATCGAACACCGGGCTCGCCGCGTCGACAACGGCGTCCGCACTGCCTTGCTTCGGGAGCGCCGAAAAACGAAAGCCGGACGGATCGTCGCAACAGGGCGTCGCTTTGGCGTAGGTCGCGAGACGGACATCTGCAGCCGCCGGGTAGGATGTCGCCGACGGTGCCGCGCATCCCGCGAGCAGCATGGCTGCGACCGTCGCGAGGGCTGTCGTTGGATTCCGCATCGAGGCAAAAGGCTAGCATGAATTCCGCATCCGTCGCCGTGATCGGCGCGGGCCTCGCGGGGCTCGCCTGCGCGCGGCGCCTCGCCGACGCGGGCCTGCACGCGCGCGTGTTCGAGGCGCAGCGCGCGCCCGGCGGGCGGCTCGCGGCGCGCCGCTTCGCGGTGGCGAGCTTCGACCACGGCGCGCAGTACCTGACGGCGGCCGACGCCAGCTTCCGCGCGATCCTCGAATGCGCCGAGTGCGCCGGCGCGGCCGGACGCTGGGAACCGGATTGGCCGCAGCGCGATGCGAACGGCGAGCTTTGGGTCGGCGTGCCGGCGATGAACGCGCTGCCGCGGCACCTCGCGGAGGGCCTCGACGTCGAGTACGGCTCGCGCATCGTGCGACTCGAGCGCAACCGCCGTGGCTGGACCCTGCTCGACGACCGCGGCTCGGCGCACGCGGATTTCTCGGCGGTCGCGCTCGCGCTGCCCGCACCGCTCGCGTCGGCGCTCGCGGGCTCGCGCACGCCGCTCACGCAACGCGTGAAAGCCGTTCCGATGGCGCCCTGCTGGGCGGCGCTCGTCGCTTTCGACGCGCCGCTCGCCGGACTGCCCGACGCCGGCTTCGCCAGCGACCCCGTCCTGCGCTGGTTCGCGCGGAACGGCTCGAAGCCGGGCCGCGACGCGCGCGATGCCTGGGTGCTGCATGCCTCGCCCGAATGGTCACGCGTCGAGCTCGACCAGCCCGCGCACGAGGTCCTCCACCTGCTGCTCGAATGCTTCGCCGCGTTCGCCGGCCGGGCGCTGCCGCGCGCGCTCGTGTCGGATGTGCATCGCTGGCGTCACGCGCGCGTGGAGTCGCCGCTCGGCGAGGACTGCCTGTTGGATGCGGACGCGGGCATCGGATTCTGCGGCGACTGGTGCCTCGACGCGCGCGCGGAAGCCGCATGGCTTTCGGGCGCCGCGCTCGGCCGGGCGCTCGCGGAAGCGCGGGAGACAATCGGCTCCGGTAAGATACGGGACAGTCGATGAACGCCATTCGTCGCGCATTGGTACTTGCCGCCGGGACCGCCGCAGTCATGCTGGCCGCCTGCGCGGCCGATGCGCCCGCGAAGCCGGAGCCCCTCAGCATGCCGAACCCAGAGCCGGTGCCGCCCGTCGCAGCCACCCGGCCGCACGTCGTCGAGTCCCCGAGCGGCAACCGCGACGACGAGTACTACTGGCTCCGCGACGACTCGCGCTCGGACAAGGACGTGATCGGCTACCTCGAGGCCGAGAACGCCTACCGCGTGGCGAAGACCCGGCACACGCAGGCGCTCGCGGACAAGGTCTACGGCGAGATCATCGGACGCATCAAGCAGGACGACTCGACGGTTCCGTACCGGTTTCGGGGCTGGTGGTACTACACGCGCTTCGAGACCGGCAAGGAATACCCGGTCTACGCGCGCAAGCCCGGCACGCTCGACGCGCCCGAAGAGGTCATGCTGAACGAGAACGAGATGGCGGAGGGCCACGGCTTCCACCACATCGGCGCGACCGCGATCGCGCCGGACAACAGGATGCTCGTCTACGCGGAAGACACGGTCGGCCGGCGCCAGTACGTGCTGCGCTTCAAGGACCTCGCGACCGGAGAGACGCTGCCCGACCGCGTCGTGGACGCCGACCCGTACCTCGCCTGGACCTCCGACAGCAAGAGCGTCCTCTACCTCGAGAAGGACCCGGAGACGCTACTCTCGCGCCGCGTGAAGCGCCACGTGCTCGGGATGGATGCGGCGCAGGACACGCTGGTCTACGAGCAGCCCGACGAGACGTTCTACACGTCCGTCACGACGACCAAGGACGAGAGGTACATCCTGATCTCGGTGCAGAGCACGGTCACGAGCGAGTGGCTCTACGCGCGCGCGGACGACCCGGCGCTGGCGTTCAAGGTGTTCTACCCGCGCGAGCGCGACCTCGAGTACTACATCGACCACTTCGAGGGCCGCTGGATCATCCGCACCAACTGGCAGGCGCCTAACTACCGCCTGATGGAGGCCAAGGTCGGCGAGGAAGGCGACCGCTCGAAATGGCGCGAGATCGTCGCGCACCGCGAGGACGCCTTCATCCACGGCTTCGACGTATTCAAGGACTTCCTCGCCATCGAGGAGCGCTCCGACGCGATGCGCAAGATCCGCATCCGGCCGTGGAGCGGGGGCAAGGACTTCTACATCGCCTCGGACGAGCCGTCCTCGACGACGAGCCTCGGGCAGAACGCCGAGATCGACACGCACATCGTTCGTTACGACTACGACTCGCTCACGACGCCGACGACGGTCTACGACTACGACATAGAGACCGGCGAGCGCCAGCTCCTGAAGCGCACGCCCGTGCTCGGCGGCTACGAACCGTCGAACTACCGCACGGAGCTCGTCTGGGCCGACGCGCGCGACGGCTCGAAAGTGCCGGTGTCGCTCGCCTACCGCGTCGGAACGCCCAGGGACGGCACGGCGCCCATGCTCCAGTACGCCTATGGTTCCTACGGCGCGACGATGGACCCGGCGTTCTCGGTCGCGCGCGTGTCGCTCCTCGACCGCGGCTTCGTCTACGCGCTCGCGCACATCCGCGGCGGCCAGGAAATGGGCCGCAAGTGGTACGACCAGGGCCGCCTGCTCAACAAGAAGAACACGTTCACCGACTTCATCGACGTCACGCGCTGGCTGGTCAAGCAGGGCTATGCCGACGGCAAGCGCGTCTCCGCGATGGGAGGCAGCGCCGGCGGGCTCCTGATGGGCGCTGTCTCGAACATGGCGCCGGGCGACTTCCGCGCGATCGTCGCGCAAGTGCCTTTCGTCGACATCGTGACGACGATGCTCGACGACAGCATCCCGCTCACCAGCAACGAGTACGACGAGTGGGGAGATCCGCGGAAGAAGGAATACTACGACTACATGCTGTCGTATTCGCCGTACGACAACGTCGCGCGCCAGGCCTATCCCGCGATGTTCGTGACGACGGGGCTGCACGACAGCCAGGTGCAGTATTGGGAGCCCGCCAAATGGGTCGCCCGGCTGCGCGCGCGCAAGACGGATTCCAACGAGCTGCTGTTCCGCACGACGATGGAGGCCGGCCACGGCGGCAAGTCGGGCCGCTTCCAGCGCTTCCGCGACGTCGCCGACGAATACGCCTTCATCCTCGACCAGTCCCGAATCCGGGAGTAAGGTCGGGCGCATGAACCTGCGCCACATTGAGCAGGTCGCGATCCCGGTGCGCGACCTGGCGCGCGCGACGGCCTTCTACCGCGACACGCTCGGGATGAAGTTCCTGTTCGAGGCGCCGCCGCACCTTGTCTTCTTCGACTGCGATGGCGTACGGCTCGCGCTCTCGATCTCCTCCGACGCGATGTACGACCCGCCAGGTTCGATCCTCTACTACCGCGTGCCGGACATCGAGGCCGCGCACGCGGAGCTCGTCGAGCGCGGCGTCGAGATCCTCCAGGGCCCGCATCGCGTCGCGGTGCTCGGCGACTTCGAGATCTGGATGGCCTTCTTCGAGGACACCGAGGGCAACACGCTCGCGGTGACGAGCGAGAAGCCGGTCGCCCCGGCGTCATGAGCGAGGGCCTCGCGTCGCGGGCGCTGTCGCGCGCCGTGGACGTCCGCCCGGCGGAAGTGCCGGGCCTGCTCGCCGCGTTCGCCTACCACTTCCTGCTCTTCACGGCCTACTACATCCTGCGGCCGATCCGCGACAGCATGGGCGTCGGCGGCGGCGCCGAGAACCTTCCCGACCTGTTCGGCTGGACGCTGCTCTGCATGCTGCTCGCCGTCCCCGTCTTCGGCTGGATCAGCGGGCGCTTCCGCCGCGCGGTGTTCCTGCCGTGGATCTACGTCTTCTTCGCCGCGCACCTGGTCGCTTTCTGGGCGTTCTTCAACCTGCACGACAGGGACCAGGCCGCGGCGCGCGTGTTCTTCGTCTGGGCGAGCGTATTCAACCTGTTCGTGATCGCGGTGTTCTGGAGCTTCATGGCGGACCTGTTCGACAAGGAGCAGGGCAAGCGCCTGTTCGCATTCATCACGGCCGGCGCGAGCGTCGGCGGCATGCTGGGCTCGGCGATCACCGCTTTCCTCGCGAAGTCCGTGGGTGAGGTCAACCTGCTGCTCGTCTCGGCGGTGCTGCTCGCCGCGACGCTCGCGCCGATGCGTTACCTCATCGGCTGGAGCGCGCGGCAGGAGGCGCGTGGCGAGCGCATCGCGGAGCGCCCGATCGGCGGCAACCCGTTCGCAGGATTGAAGCTCGTCCTGTCTTCGCCCTACCTCGGCGGCATCGCCGTGTTCGTGTTCCTGATGTCGGGCGTCACGACGGTGCTCTACCTGCAGCAGGCGGGGCTGCTCAAGATCTACTATCCCGACGGTGACGCGCGCTCGAGCTTCCTCGGGAGCATCGAGCTCACGATGAACCTCATCACGATCGCGCTGCAGTTCTTCGCCGTCGGGCGGCTGACGAAGCGGGTCGGCGTCGCCGCGATGATCGTCATCGTGCCGCTCTTCGTGGTCGCGGGATTCCTCCTGATTGCGGCGCACCCGACCTTCCTGACCCTGGTCTGTGTCCTGGTCGCGCGGCGCGTCGGACAGTATGCGATCGTGCGGCCCTGTCGGGAAATGCTCTATACGAGCGTCGACCGGGAGTCGAAATACAAGGCGAAGAACGTCAACGACACGCTCGTGTACCGCACGAGCGACTTCGTTGTCGCCAAGGCGCAGGACGCGGTGCAGACCGCGCTGCAGGCGAGCCTCGCGGGCATGGCGCTGTTCGGGGCGGGGATCGCCGCGGCCTGGGCCGTGGTCGCCTGGTTCCTCGGCCGCGCGCACGAGCGAATGGCGCCCATCAAGCCGCAATAATGCAAAAGGGGACGGTCACTTTTAAATGTGACCGTCCCCTTTAAAAGTGACCGTCCCCTTTTACTGGGAGAGGCGGAAGCGCAGGCGCGTCTCGACGCGCTGGTCGACGACCGATCCGCCGACGACGCGCGGCTCGTAGCGCCAGCGCTTGACGGCGTCGAGCGCGGCGCGGTCAAAAGTGCCCTGGGGCTCGGCCGCCTTCACGACGGCGTCGCGGGTCAAGCCATCCTTGGTCACGGTGAACTCGATATCCACCCAACCCTCGGTCGCATGCTCGCGCGCACGCTCCGGGTAGTTCGGCGCCATGAAATAGGTCCGCTTCAGCGTGTTCTCGGGCAGCACCGCCGGTTCCGGCTTGTCGCTGCCAGCCGGTCGCGCGACGCGCAGCGTCATCACCTTGGCCGAGAGGTCCGAGATCTCCGCGGTCGGCCCGCCGACGTCGGCGGCGGCGCGCAGGTAGTCGTCCGCCCGGTCCGCGTTGTTCGCGGTGATCGCGGCGCGCGATTCGGCGAGCGCTCGCGTGGCGAACAGCTGGCTCGTGTCGGCGAGCCCGTCGAACTTCGGGTCGTCGGCACGCAGCAGGTCGAGGTAGTGCATGGCCGAATCGGTCTTGGGATCGATCAGGCGGCCCTGCGCGATGCGCTGGTTCGCGAGCACGAGCAGGCGCGCGCGGTCCTCACGCTCGTTGCCGATACGGGCGGCGTCGATGTCGGCCCGCATGGTTGCGATCTGCGTGCGGTCGATGTCGAGCTGGATCGCGTTCTGAAGCCAGCGGTTCGCCTGGTCGAGGTCGTTCGCGCGGATGGCCTTCTGGGCGTTGCTCTGGAACAGGATGCCGAGCTGTCCGACGAGGTCCACGACCGCGGGATCGGAAGGCGCAAGCTGGCGGGCGGAGAGGGTGTAGCCCAGTGCGCCGTCCTTGCCGACGAGCTGGTTGGTTCGCATGCGGTCGGTGGCGAGCTGCACGAAAGCCTGCACGCGCACCGAGGGCAGGCTGCCCGTCGCGGCCGGCATTTCGATCGGCCGGCCCATCGTATCGACGGCCGGCACGGCCTTGCCCGACTTCGCCGCGATCGCGCGCTCGCGCTCGAGCTGGCTCGTGAAGAATTCCAGGCGCGGGTGGTCGGGCTTCACCGAGCGCACGGCGTCGACCGCGCTCGCGAGTCGGGTGAAGTCCTGCTCCATGAGCGCGCGCTCGGCCTGGACGATCAGCTCGTCGGCAACGCTGTCGAGTCCCCGGCGCGCGAGGGCGTTCGTCGGGTCGCGCACCAGCACCGCGCGGTAGAGCTCGAGCGCGTTCTGCCCGGGCGGCGCGATGAGAGCGCCCTGCGAAAGCGCGAGCCCGGCGGCGTCCAGCATCTTCTGGATGCGGGTCTCTTCATTGGCGTCCGACTGGGCGGTTGCCGACGGAGCTGGGGCCGGCTTCTCCGCTCCGGTCGGGATGAGCTTCCACGGCTCGAAATGCACGAGACCCCAGGCCAGCAGCGCGACCGGAATCAGGAAGAGGCTGCGGCGTGCCCACCGACGTGTCTGGCCGTCGCCGAGCTTCAGCTTGAACGGCGGTGCGAGCTTTGGAATCTCAGCGGTGTTTGAGGCCGTGTTTGAGGCGGTGATCGAGCCGCCAAAGAGCTGGCTCTTGGTGCGCCCGGGAAGCGTTGCTGTCAGGTCGTTGCCGTTCGGCCGGCGCTGGGTCGCATCGACGAAGTTTCGGATCCGCTCCGCGGATGCCGGCTTGTGCAGGAACCTGAAGATGGCACCTTCGGAGACGAGGGGAGCGAGCTCATGCTCGTCTTCACGCCGGCCCGCCACGATGATCGCGAGGTCCGGGAATTGCTTGTGGATCTGGGCGACCATCACCTTCGCGTTCTGGTCGGCGAGCGCCGTGTCAATCAGGAGGACGGCATTGCCCGAGGCCACGATGAGGTCGGCCGCGTGGGTGGCGTCGTCGGCGCGCCAGACGCGGTGGTGGCCGGCGACCGCCTCGCGCAGGAGATCGATCAGCGCCGGGTCTGCGGAGAGCACGACGACATTCGCGCCGCTCGTGCGGGGAAGCGCCTGATGCGTGCCGGTCGCGCTCGTGAGCGCGGCATGCGTGCCCGTCGCGCCGCTGTTCGTCGAGCGCACGGTCGACTGCGCGGGCGGGAGCGGCGCGACCTTACCCGGCGCGTCCGGTTCATCCGGTTCCGGTGCGTCATCGCCGGGCAGGATGTTCGAGTAATCGATGTTCACTGGGCTGTCTGGACCCGCGCAAAAAGGCGTCGCCACGGGCTGGCGTCGCCCATGACCGACAGGTGCGTCCATCGTTGACAAAATCGGTCGTGGCGAACGAGACACAGGTCGCGTTTCCTTACGCCGCCGCTTCGGGGGACGCTAAAAACCCCAAGGTGCCCGTCACTTGCGAAAAAGCGTCCCCAGGGTGTCCACAGGCCCTGCCGGGCCGTTGCCGGTACGCCACACCGGTTGTGGGATTTGGGGCTGTTGCCGGGTTATGTGAATCTCGACAGGAGCCGGAAACCCCCGGTATGGTGGCCTGACCCTGCATCAGGCAGGGGCAGAGTGGGAGTGGCGGCAATTTCGCGACACATCGCCTTCGTATCGACCCTGCCGGCCGAGCACTACCACCAGCTCGAGGTCCTGCTGTTCTTCAACGGCCGCCAGCATCGCGTGCGCAAGGGCATCGAGACGGCGATCAGCCGTTACGGCGCGCCGGAAATCGTCACCGAGGGCAGCGCGCTCCGCGTCCAGGTCGGTGGCGAAACGAGTGCGCAATGCCTCTTCGCCGTCGAACGCGAAGGAAAGATGTCACGCCCAGTCGGCGTCATTCTCTACGTGCGCGACAGCTTCGAGCGCATCACGGTGTTGCACCTCGTTGTCGCCGAGGCGTATGCGGCCGGCGGGCCGCGTGCGGGCTACAGCCTGCTGCTGAGGCTGGTGCAGGCAGTGAGGCGCGTCGCGCGCTGCACGTCCGGCATCCGCCACGTCGAGTTGCTCTATTCCCAGGAAAGGCTGCGCGCCGCCTACGCCTGATCCTCGCGGACGCTGCCCCGTACCTTCGTACGCTGGCGTGGCCGCAACCCGGCCGTACATTGCTAGTCCATCGAGCCGCGCGCGCGAGCCTAGCCTGTGCGAGTCTGTAACGCCCAAGGAGACTGCGATGAACCGTCTGACCCAGCTGCTGCTCGCCTCAATCTTCGCGCTATTCATGAGCGCGCAGGCGGCCGCCGCCTCGAAGGAGGAGATCGATGCCGGCGTGAAGGAAGCGCTCGACACGCTCTATAAGCAGTCGTCTGCAGCGAAGGACCTCGGCGCGAAGGCGGCGGGGATCCTCGTGTTCCCGAGCGTCGTGAAAGGCGGCATCGGGATCGGTGGTGAATATGGCGAGGGCGCGCTCCTCGTCCATGGAAAGACGGCCGGCTACTACAACACCGCTTCCGGCTCGATCGGCTTCCAGCTCGGCGTGCAGAAGAAGAGCCAGGCCATCATGTTCATGAACCAGAAGGAGCTCGACAAGTTCCTGAGCCAGGAACATGACGGCTGGAAGGCAGGCGTGGACGGCAGCGTGGCGCTCGCGACGCTCGGCGCCGGCGGCCAGCTCGACACCGAGACCGCCAAGAAGCCGATCGTCGGGTTCATCTTTTCCAACAAGGGGCTCATGTACAACCTGACCTTCGAAGGCTCGAAGATCACGAAGCTCAACAAGGACAAGTAGCCTCAGGCGGCGGCGCCAGAAACGCCGCCGGTCAGGACCAGCCGCATCGCCGCCTCGACCGGTAGGTCGAGCGGCGTGACGCGCGAGCGCGGCAGCAGCGCGGTGTACCCGCCGATCTGGTAGCTCATCGGAAAGTAGACCGCGACGAGGCCTTCGTTCGCATCGACGATCCCGAGCTCGGCGGCGTCCTCCTGGGTGACGAATCCGATCACCTGCGCCTCGCCGAAGCGCGCGAGCACGACGTGCCTCAAGTCCCGCCGCTTGCCGCCGGCCGG
>DATJFN010000072.1:0-12820 GCA_035495635.1 Steroidobacteraceae bacterium
CTCGTACTCGTCGCTTTCGTTATCGCTCGCATCCGGGCCAGGCACGACGCATAGGGGCCGCGGACTGGCGGGCTTTCTCGGGACCGCCGTGAAGCCATCCATGGAGGCTTCGGGCGCGCCATCCCTGGCGCGCACGATCCCGAGAATGCCCGCCGGCTCGCGGCGCTTAAGTTTCGTGCCTCGCTCGAATGCGTGCGATCGCGAAGGCGACGAGCACGAGGAAGGCGAAGGAGAGAATCGGCCAGTTCCCGGTGCGCGCGTAGGGGGTCAGGCCGGTGTACGGCTGCACGTTGGCCTTGAGGATGCCGGGCTGGAACTGCGGGATCGTTGCGGCGACCTTGCCGTCGGGCGCGATGACGGCCGTGATGCCGTTGCTGGTCGCGCGCATGAGGAAGCGCCCCGCCTCGATCGCGCGGAAACGCGCCATCTGCAGCTGCTGGTGCGGCGCGGAGGAGTCACCGAACCACGCGTTGTTCGTGACGTTCACGAGCAGCGTCGAGCTCGGCAGCTCGGCGAGCTGGTCGGCGCCGTAGGCGTCCTCGTAACAGATCGTCGCCGAGAGCCGCTGGCCGCCTGCCTCGAGCGGGGACTGTGCCTCGGGCCCGGGCGTCATGTCGTAGTACGGCAGGCTGTGCAGTCGCATCCACTGGCGCACGGCCTTCGGCACCGGAAAGAACTCGCCGAACGGCACGAGGCGTCGCTTGTAGTACCAGCCGTCGCCGTCCTTGCTCATGGAGTAGAGGCCGTTCCGCACGACCTCCTTCGCCGGGTCGAAATCCAGGAGGCCCAGCATCACGTCGGAGCCGCGCGCCTCCGACTCGCGCCGGATGCCGTCGAGGTACGCCTTCGCGTCGCTCGCGATCAGCGGGATCGCCGACTCCGGCCATACGATGATGCGCGCGCCGAGCGCCTCGCGGTTGAGTTCGCGGAACTTCTCGAGCGTCGCCGCGCGGTTTGACACCAGCCATTTCTCGTCCTGCGGGATTGCGCCCTGCAGCAGCGCGACGCTGACCGGCTGGCCGGTCGGCTTCGTCCACTCGTGCCCGCCGAGCAGCCAGCCGGCAATCCAGAACACCGCGACGAACGCGATCGCGGCGATGCGCGCGCGGCCGCCCTGGTGAAAGACGACGATCAGCGCGCCCGCCGTCGCCGCCGTCGCGAAGGTCACGAAGTGGATGCCGCCGGCGGTCGAGAGGCCCGCGAGCGGCGTGTCGCTCTGCGTGTAGCCAAGCTGCAGCCAGGGAAAGCCCGTGAACAGCCAGCCGCGCAGCCAATCCATCAGCGTCCAGGCGGCGGGGATGAGGTACAAGGATCGGCGCGGCGAGGGATCGGGCGCTATGCGCACGACGACGTAGCCGAGCAGCGCGTAGTAGGCGCCCTTGATCGCGAGCAGCGCCGCGAGCAGGAAGATGGCGAGCCAGGCCGGCGCCTGGCCGAAGTCGTGGACCGCAGTGTAGATCCACCAGGTGCCGGCGCCGAAGAGCGCGGCACCGAACCAGAAGCCCGTTCGCGCCGCGTCGCGCGGTGCCTCGTATTCCCACAGCAGGAACAGGACGGCCGGGCCGATCCAGCCGAGGAACGAGAGGCCGTAGGGCGCGAAGGCGAAGGACGTGCCGGCACCCGCGACCAGCGCGATCAGGCTGCCGCGCCGCGCGAGCCGCGCGACCGGGCTTTCCGGGGCCGGCATCAGCCTGCCCGCGCCTCGCCCGGGCGCGGCGGCAGCGGCTCCGCGGTCGTCACGCGCAGCTGGTCGATGCGCCGCCGGTCGGCGCGCAGCACCTTGAACTCGATCCCGTCCATCGTTACCGCCTCCCCGCGCCGCGGCAGGCGGCCAAACTGCTGCATCACGATCCCGCCGACCGTGTCGTACTCCTCGTCGCTCAGGCGGGTCCCGAAATACTCGTTGAACTCCTGCACGCGCGTCAGCGCCTGCACGATGAACTGCTTGTCGTTCTCGCGCCGGATAGTCTGGTCCTCGTCCGTGTCGTACTCGTCCGCGATCTCGCCGACGATCTCCTCGATCACGGCCTCGATCGTGACGAGTCCCGAGACGCCGCCGTACTCGTCGACCACGATCGCCATGTGATTGCGGCTCGCGCGGAACTCCTTCAGCAGCACGTTGAGGCGCTTGCTCTCCGGCACGAAGGCGGCCGGCCGCAGCACCTCGCGGATGTCGAAGCTGCCCTTCGCGCCCTCCGCGAAATAGCGCAGCAGGTCCTTTGCGAGCAGGATGCCGACGATCTGGTCGCGGTCGTCGCCGATCACCGGGAAGCGCGAGTGTCCCGACTCGATCACGGCGGGCAGCAGCTGGCCCGGTCCCGAGTCGCGCTCGAGCACGACCATCTGCGAGCGTGGCACCATGATGTCGCGCACATGCAGGTCGGCGACCCGCAGCACGCCCTGGATCATCTGGAGCGCGTCGGCGTCGATGATGCCGCCGCGCGCGGCCGCGCGCATCGCTTCGACGAGCTCGGCGCGGTCGCGCGGTCCCTCGTTCGTGAGGCGCCGCAGCCAGCCGCCCTTGCGGCGCTCCTTGCGCTCAGTCGCCATAAGGATCCGCGATGCCGAGGCGCGCCAGCAGCACGCGCTCGCGGCCTTCCATGCGCTTTGCGTCCGCCGCGCGCTCGTGGTCGAAGCCGAGGAGATGGAGCGTGCCGTGCACGACCATGTGCGCCCAATGCGCGGCGACCGGCTTGCCCTGCTCGCGCGCCTCGCGCGCAACGACCGGCGCGCAGACGACGAGGTCGCCGATCTGCCGTCCGCGCAGGTCCGGCGCTGCCGGGAACGACAGCACGTTCGTTGGCTTGTCGCGGCCGCGCCAGCGGGCGTTGAGCGCGCGGCTTTCGCGCGCACCGACCACCCGGATGCCGAGCTCGCCCTGCCGGCGGCCCGCCGCGAGCCGCGCCCAGCGGCGCAGCGACGCCGGTCCCGGGGCCCAGGGACGGCGCGTGCGGTAAGCGAGGACGACGTCGAGCGTCACTGCTCGCCTCCGCCATTCTTGCGGGAATCCTGCTCGTAGGCCTCGACGATCCGCTGCACGAGCGGATGCCGCACGACGTCCTTCGCCGTGAATCGAGTGACCGCGATGCCCGGCACACCGGCGAGCACGTCGAGCGCGTGCCGGAGGCCCGACTGCCGGTGCGCCGGCAGGTCAGTCTGCGTGACGTCGCCCGTGACGACCGCGCGCGAGCCGAAGCCGATGCGCGTCAGGAACATCTTGATCTGCTCGACCGTCGTGTTCTGCGCCTCATCGAGGATGATGAACGCCTCGTTGAGCGTGCGGCCGCGCATGAAGGCGAGCGGCGCGATCTCGATGACGTTCCGCTCGATCAGGCGCGCGACGCGGTCGAATCCGATCATCTCGTAGAGCGCGTCGTACATCGGCCTGAGGTACGGGTCCACCTTCTGCGACAGGTCGCCGGGCAGGAAGCCGAGGCGCTCGCCCGCCTCGACCGCAGGGCGCACGAGCACGAGGCGTCGGACGCTCTCGCGCTGCATCGCCTCGACCGCGCACGCGACTGCGAGGTAGGTCTTGCCCGTGCCGGCGGGGCCGATGCCGAAAGTCAGGTCGTGGGAGCGGATCGCCGCCAGGTACTGCTGCTGGTTCGCTCCGCGCCCGCGGATCAGGCCGCGCAGCGTCTCGACCGCATGCTCGTCGGCCGCGGGGCGCGCGCCCATGCCGCTTTCCTGGATCGCGAGGTGCACGTCCTCCGGCGACACGGGTGCACTCGCTGCGCGCTCGTAGAGCTGGCGCAGCAGCTCCGCGCCCGCGGCGGCATTCGCGCCGCGCAGCGAGAAGCGCCCGGAGCGGCGGCGGATCTCGATGCCGAGCCGGTGCTCGATCTGGTGCAGGTTCTCGTCGAGCGGCCCGCAGACCGCGGCGAGCCGCGTGTTGTCCTCCGCGCCGAAGACGACGCTGGATTCGGGGGCGGCGTTCAAGCGACCAACCGGCCGCGCAGGGAGTTCGGCATGGCTTCAGTGATGCGCACGGCGGCGAAGCGGTCGACGAGCGAGGTCGGCCCGTCGAAGTTCACCCAGCGCATGTTTTCCGTGCGACCGGCGAGCTGGCGCGGGTCGCGGCGGGAGGGGCGCTCGACCAGCACGCGCTGCGTGCTGCCGACCATGCCCTCGCTGATCTTCCGCGCCTGCCCGTTGACCTGCGCCTGCAGGATTTCCAGGCGCTCCTGCTTGACTTCGTGCGGAACCTCGTCCGGCAGGGATGCAGCAGGCGTGCCCGGACGCCTGCTGTAGATGAACGAGAAGGACTGGTCAAAGCCGACGTCCGCGATCAGCTCGAGCGTCTGCCGGAAGTCGCCGTCGGTCTCGCCCGGGAAGCCGACGATGAAGTCGGATGAGAGGCTGATGTCCGGCCTCACGGCGCGCAGGCGGCGGATCTTCTGCTTGTACTCGAGGCGCGTGTAGCCGCGCTTCATGGCCGTGAGGATGCGGTCGGAGCCGCTCTGCACCGGAAGATGCAGATAGTTCGCGAGCTTCGGCACGTCGGCATAAGCCTCCACGAGCGACTGCGAGAACTCGAGCGGGTGCGACGTGGTGAAGCGGATCCGTTCGAGCCCATCGAACGCCGCGATGTGGCGGATGAGGCCCGCGAGGTCCACGAGTCCGCCGTCAGCGCGCGGGCCGCGGTAGGCATTGACGTTCTGGCCGAGCAGCGTCACCTCGCGCACGCCCTGTGCGACGAGCGCGCGGACCTCGGCGTTCACCTGCGCGAACGGGCGGCTCATCTCCTCGCCGCGCGTGTAGGGCACGACGCAGAAGCTGCAGTAGCGGCTGCAGCCTTCCATGATCGAGACGTATGCGGTTGCGCCCTCGGCCCGCGGCTCGGGGAGCCGGTCGAACTTCTCGATCTCCGGGAAGGAGACGTCGACCTGCGGCTCCTGCGACGCGCGGAGCGTCGCGATCATCGCCGGCAGGCGGTGGATCGTCTGGGGCCCGAAGACGAGGTCCACGAATGGCGCACGATCGAGGATGCCCTCGCCCTCCTGGCTCGCGACGCAGCCGCCGACGCCGATGACGAGCGCGGGCTTGCGGCTCTTCAGGAGCCGCCACTGGCCGAGGTGCGAGAACACCTTCTCCTGCGCCTTTTCGCGCACGGAGCAGGTGTTCAGCAGGACTACGTCCGCGTCCTCGGGGTCGGCCGTGAGCTCGAGACCAGCCGACTCGCGGAGCACATCCGCCATGCGCGCCGAATCGTATTCGTTCATCTGGCAGCCGAATGTCGAGATGTAGAGTCGGCCGCTCATGTCGTTCGGGACGCACTCCGGGGCAGGAAAATGGCCGCTTAGGGTACCGGTTTTGGGGCTTCCCATGAAGCGGCGAAGCGGACTATTTGGCCCCCGAGTCGGGGCTTAAGACGCTGTTTTATATTACTTTTTCTGCGCCATCTCGCGGCCGAAGGTGCCGGTGGCCACGAAGTCGGCCGGCCGCAGGTCGCCGAGGACAAAGCGGCCGGTCGCGGTGATCTTGGCGCCCTGCGGCAGCGTGTCCGCCATCGTGCGGCGACGGGCCATCGCGACCGAAAACTCGAGCTGATGGAGGAGCGCGGGCCGCGAGTAGTAGAAGCCCTGGCCCGCGACGCAGCCGAGCTCGATCAGGCCGCGCTGCTGGTGCTCGAGCTCGATGCCCTCGGCGACCACCTCGAGGTCGAGCGTGCCGCCGAGCGTGATGATCGCGCGCGCGAAGTCTTCGCCGCCCTCCACACCGCCGAGGCGCTCCACGAAAGTGCGGTCGATCTTCAGGATGTCGATGGGGAAGCGGTGCAGGTAGGAAAGCGACGAGTAGCCCGTGCCGAAGTCGTCGATGGCGATGCGCACGCCGAGCTTCTTGAGCTCCTGCAGCGTCGCCAGCACCGACTCGCTGTTCTGCATCAGGACGCTCTCGGTCAGCTCGATCACGAGGCAGCCGGGATCGATCTGCGAAATGCCGAGTGCCGTCTGCACGTCGGCGCAGATATCGGATTTCGCGAGCTGCACCGCGGAGACGTTGACGCCGACGCGGACCTGGCGGCCTTCGGGCAGGCGGGCCTGCCAGACTTTGACCTCCCGGCAGGCCTGCGCGAGCACCCAGCGTCCGAGCGGGACGATCTGGCCCGTTTCTTCCGCGACCGGAATGAATTCGGCGGGCCCGATCATGCCGCGCTGCGGATGCTTCCAGCGGATCAGCGCCTCGACGCCGAGCAGGTAGCCCGAGTGCAGCTCGACGATCGGCTGGTAAAGCAGCAGGAACTGGCTTCCTTCGAGTGCCTTGCCGATCTCCGCCTCCAGCTCGCGGCGCCGGGTTGCGACACCCTGCATCGCCGGCTCGTAAACGATGTGACGTCCCTTGCCGGCGGCTTTCGCGGCGTACATGGCGACGTCGGCATTTTTCATCAGCTCCTCGACGCCTTCGTCCGGGGCAAGGAAGGCGACGCCGACGCTCGCCGAGACCCGGAGGTCCGCCTCGCCCGGCAGGTCGAGCGAATCCTGCAGCGACTCCACGACGCGTGCAGCGATCTCCAGCACCGATTCGCGCTCGATGAGGTTCTCTAGCAGCACCGCGAATTCGTCGCCGCCGAGCCTCGCAACGGTATCGCCGCTGCGGGTCGCCTTGACGAGGCGCTGCGCGCTCTTGTGCAGGACGCGGTCTCCGATCGCGTGGCCGAAGGAGTCATTGATGCGCTTGAAGTTGTCGAGGTCGATGAACATGACTGCGATGCCGCGGCCGTTCCGCTTGCTGACCGCGACCGCGTGCTCGATGCGGTCCAGGAACAGCGAGCGGTTCGCCAGCAGCGTCAGCGGATCGTGCAGCGCCATGCGCTTCAGCTGCTCCTCCGCGCCCTTGCGATCGGTCGCGTCGCGCAGGTTCAGGAGCCGGCCGCCGATCGCGGGCTCGGCGTCCATGTTGGTCCCGTGGATCTCGACCACGCGCTGGCGGTCGTCTTCGCGCGGCACGCGCGCTTCCATCGTGGCGGCGGCCCCGGGCTGCGCGAGGTCGTGGGCGAGGAATTCGCGGACGCGCGTGCGGTCGTCGAAGACGACCAGCCGGTCCAGGCGCTGACCGACCAGTTCCTGCGCCGAAAAGCCAAAGATGCGTTCGGCGGCCGGCGTCACGTAGGTGATGGTTGCATCCGGCGACACGATGGCGATGACGTCGGCGGTGTTCCGGATGAGCGCATTGAAGCGCGCCTCGGCGGAGCGCGTCGCGAGCCCGCTGTGGATCGCGACCATGCGCGTGGTGGCGATGGCCTGTCGAGCGAACAGCAGCGCGGCGGAGAGGCAGACGACCCAGGCGATGAGGCCCGCGGGATCCATGAAGCTGCCTTCGTGCAGCATGAGGAGCGCGTATCCGGCAAGCGTCAGTGCCGCGTAGGGAATGAGCGGCGGGAGCGGGGACACGCGCTCGGCAGCGTCCATGGGCGGCGCGCGACGCACCGCGCGCACGTAGTCGAAATGCGCCGCGACGGCGACGGCCGCCATTGACATGACCAGGAGCGGCGCTGCCAGCGTCGAAACCGAGCCGGTCGCCGCCGCATGCGCCTCGAGCAGGCGCGTGCCCACGAGTCCGCCGAGCGCGAAAGCACCGGTGACAAGCCCGGGCCAGCCGCGCCAGTCGGAGCGCCGCAGCAGCAGGACGGCGGCCAGGACGCCGACCACGGCGTCGAGTCCGACCGTCCAGGCGCCACGCGACGGCATCGCATCCGCAGCGAGATCGTGAGGCAGCGCGAGCCAGCTCACCGTGCCGACGCAGAGTGCGACGAGCGTAGCGTCGAGCCAGAACTGCAGGCTGAAGCGCCGGCCGCGCGTCGAGACCAGCAGGCCGATCGCGGCGATCGCGGCGCAGGGAAAGAAGGCGAACTGCAGGAGGCCGGAGAGAGCCTGCGCCACCGCGTTGTCGAAAGTCCGCAGCATCGGGACGACGAGCGTCGCGACGAGCTGGAATGCCAATGCGCGGGCAAGCCAGCGCCAGGCGATACGGCGCATCGGCTTCAGTTCTGCGAGCGCGGCCGCGCGCGACGCGACGGCGATGGCGGCGAGCGTTGCGGCCATTCCCGCGACGAGCACCACCCGCTGTTCGAAGTGCGCGCCGCCGAAGCTCGTGATCACCGAGAGGATGCCGAGGCCGATGCCGGACAGCACGAGCCACGCCATCCCGTGGTCCAACCAGGGGGACAGCGCGTCGCGCAGGCTGCTTCCGGACGGCTGTTTGCGGTCCAGCTCCATCGGGCCGTTCTCCACTTTTTCGGGTTCCCGGGACGGCTTCGCGGGAAACACGAAAAATCGGCTCGATCCTGACTTAATGTGGCGGCGCCGGACGCCAACCACATCACATAAAACGGGGGAAAACCGGGGGGCGCGGCTGGGCGGCGGCTCGCAACAGGCTACGGCGTGATCCACGTATCAGGAGGGGACAGTCCGCTATCAGCGATCAAGGGGACGCGCCCCTCTAACGAATGGTCGCGTCGTCCACGTTGAAGCCGGCGTTAAGGGGGCGCGTCCCCTTTATCAGAAAGGAATGTCGTCGTCGAAGGATTCGGCGACGCCGGCGGCTTCGGCGCGTGGCGCCGGCTCTTCGCTGCGCTCGCGCGTGCGCTCGAATCCGCCGCCGGAGCTGCGCTCCGCGCCGCCGCGCCCGCCCAGCATGTTCATCTCGCTGGCGATGATCTCGGTCGTGTAGCGGTCGTTGCCTTCCTTGTCCTGCCACTTGCGCGTGCGGAGCTTGCCTTCGATGTAGACCTGCGAACCCTTGCGCAGGTACTCGGCGGCAATCTCGGCAAGCCGGTCGAACATGGCGACGTTGTGCCACTCCGTCGATTCCTTGTTCTCGCCGGTCTGCTTGTCGCGCCACTGGTCCGTGGTCGCGATTCGGAGGTTCACGACAGCCTTGCCGGACGGCATCGCGCGCTGCTGCGGGTCCTGCCCCAGGTGACCGATCAGGATGACTTTATTGACGCCGCGTGCCATGGCTCGTTCCCCGCTTGTTGTGAGCCATGCATTGTAGTCGCCCGGGTGCCGGACGCGCACCGTCAAATGCGCGGATTCAGCCCGATTCGAGGCGTGCCGACCAAGGGAGCCAGGCCAGGACGGCCACGGACGCCACTGCAAAAATTCCCGAAGACTGCCAATGGCTTCCGAGCAGCAAGCCCCCGAGCACGCCGCCCGCAAAGGCACCGGCGAACTGGCAGGTCGCGAAGACGCCGAGCGCGGCGCCGCGCGACGCCTCCCCCGCCGTTTCCGTCAGGGCGGCCGGCAGGCGCGCCTCGAGGAAATTGAAGGCGCCGAAGAACAGCACCAGCGCCGCGATCAGCGCATCGAGATTCGCCTGCGCCCAGACGAGCGCTGCGAGCGCCGCCGCAAGACCGGCACCGCCCACGAGCATCGCGCGTCCCGGGCGGCGATTCCGCTCCGACCAGACGACGAGCGGCGCGGTCAGCACGACCGAGGCAGCGAACACGCCCAGATACACGAGCCAGTGGTGCGCGGGCGGTATGCCGTGGCGGTCCCGAAGCACGTGAGGCACGGCGATGAACGCCGAGGTCAGCGTCAAGTGCAGCATGAAGATCCCGGAGTAGTGCGGCAGGAGCTCGCGCTTGAGCGCGGGGCGCCAGCCGGCGCGCGACGCACGCTCGCGCGCCGGCCGCTCGGCGGGCAGCACGAACAGGACGAGCAGCAGCGCCAGCACGCCGAGGCCGCCGATCACGAGGAAGACGCCGGACACCTGGATTTTCGCCGCGAGCAGCGGCCCCGCGACGAGCGAGATCACGAAGGACACGCCGATGCTCATGCCGATCGTGAACATCGCGCGCGTGCGGACTTCTGTACGCGTGAGATCAGCGAGGAAGGCGGTCACGGGCCCGGACACCGCGCCGAGTCCCTGCACGACGCGCGCCGCGACCAGTGCGGCGGCACTGCCTGCGGCGGCGCCGAGTGCCGAGCCCGCGATGTGCAGGACGAGTCCGACAACGATCAGCGGTTTGCGGCCCAGGCGATCCGACCACACGCCGAACGGAATCTGCAGCAGGGCCTGCGTCAGGCCATACGCGCCCACCGCGAGCCCCGCGAGAAACGGGGTCGCGCCGGGCAGTGAGCCCGCATACAGCGCCAGTACTGGCAAAAGCAGGAAGAGCCCCAATAAACGGACGGCGTAGATCGCCGCGAGCGACGCGACGGCGCGGCGTTCGGCGGGCATGAGTGCCGCGGCCGACGGCTGGGCCACTGGAAATACCTTTGCGATGCCCGGAATGGGCGGGCTATTCTAACAGGCTGCCCCGATGAGCCAGAACATCCAGATCCGCGGCGCGCGCACGCACAACCTGCAGGGCATCGACCTGGAGCTGCCGCGCGATCGCCTGATCGTCTTCACCGGGCTGTCGGGCTCCGGAAAATCCTCGCTCGCGTTCGACACGATCTACGCCGAGGGCCAGCGCCGCTACGTCGAGTCGCTCTCGGCGTATGCGCGGCAGTTCCTCTCGTTGATGGAAAAGCCCGACGTCGACACGATCGAGGGCCTTTCGCCCGCGATCTCGATCGAGCAGAAATCCACCTCGCACAATCCGCGCTCGACCGTCGGCACGGTCACCGAAATCTACGACTACCTCCGCCTCCTCTACGCGCGCGCGGGAATCCCGCGCTGCCCCGACCATGGCCTCGACCTCACGGCACAGACCGTGAGCCAGATGGTGGACCAGGTGCTCGCGCTGCCGGAAGGCACGGCCGTGGCGCTCCTCGCGCCGATCATTTCCGGCCGCAAGGGCGAGCACCTGCAGGTCGTGGAGGAGCTTCGCGGCAAGGGATTCGTGCGCGCGCGCATCGACGGCAAGTACGTCGAACTCGACGAGGCGCCGAAGCTCGATCCGAAGAAGAAGCACTCGATCGACGCCGTCGTGGACCGGCTCAAGGTCCGCCCGGACCTCCAGCAGCGGCTCGCGGAATCCTTCGAGACCGCGCTCCGCCTCGGTGAAGGCGCGGCGCGAGTCGCCTTCCTCGACGAGCCGAAGCGCGAGGAGCTGGTTTTTTCCGACAAGTTCGCCTGCCGCATCTGTGGCTACTCGCTGCCCGAGCTCGAGCCGCGCCTGTTTTCGTTCAACAACCCCTACGGCGCCTGCCCGGGCTGCGACGGCCTCGGCGTCAAGCAGTTCTTCGACCCCGACCGCGTGGTCACGAACACGCAGCTCTCGCTCGCGAACGGCGCCGTGCGCGGCTGGGACCGGCGGAACGCCTATTACTTCCAGATGATCCAGGCTCTCGCCGACCATTACCGCTTCGACCCCGAGAAGCCGTACGCCGAGCTCCCCGCCCGGGCGCGCGACGTCCTCATGCAGGGGAGCGGCGGCGAGGAGATCGAGTTCCGGTACTTCGATTCGCGCGGCCGCACGGTCAAGCGCCGGCACAAGTTCGAGGGCATCCTGCCGAACCTCGAGCGGCGCTACCACGAGACGGAGTCGCTGGCCGTGCGCGAGGAGCTCGCGCGCTACCTCGGGACGCGGCGCTGCCCGGAGTGCGATGGCGCGCGCCTCACGAAAGCGGCGCGCTACGTATTCGTCGGCGGCAAGGCGCTGCCCGCGATCAGCGCCCTGCCCGTCCGCCGAGCGCTCGAGTTCTACCGTTCGCTGCAGCTCGAAGGCTGGCGCCAGAAGATCGCGGCGAAGATCGTCAAGGAGATCACCGACCGGCTCGGCTTCCTCGTCGACGTCGGCCTCGACTACCTGACTCTCGACCGCAGCGCCGAGACGCTGTCGGGCGGCGAGGCGCAGCGCATCCGCCTCGCGAGCCAGATCGGCTCGGGCCTCGTTGGCGTCATGTACATCCTTGACGAGCCTTCGATCGGCCTGCACCAGCGCGACAACCAGCGCCTCCTCGACACGCTGCATCGCCTGCGCGACCTCGGCAACACGGTCATCGTCGTCGAGCACGACGAGGATGCGATCCGCCAGGCGGACCACGTGGAGGACCTCGGTCCCGGGGCCGGCGTGCATGGCGGGCGTGTTGTCGCCCAGGGCACGCCGCTCGAGATCGAGGCGAGCGCCGCCTCGCTCACGGGCCAGTACCTCTCCGGTCGAAAGCGCATCGACGTGCCGGACAAGCGCCGCAGGAGCGAGCCGAAGCAGCAGCTCCGGCTCAGGAAAGCGACGGGAAACAACCTGAAGGGCATCGACGTGTCCTTCCCGGTCGGCCTACTCACCTGCGTCACCGGCGTCTCGGGCTCGGGCAAGAGCACGCTCGTCAACGACACGCTCTATCGCGTCGTCGCGCGCTCGCTCAACTTGGTCGCCGACCAGCCGGCGCCTTCCGCTGGCGTCGACGGGCTCGAGGCCGTCGACCGCGTGATCGACATCGACCAGAGCCCGATCGGCCGCACGCCGCGCTCGAACCCGGCGACCTACACCGGCCTCTTCACGCCGATCCGGGAGCTCTTCGCCGGCACGCCCGAGGCGCGCTCGCGCGGCTACCAGCCGGGGCGCTTCAGCTTCAACGTGAAGGGCGGGCGCTGCGAGGCCTGCGAGGGCGACGGTGTCATCAAGGTCGAAATGCACTTCCTGCCGGACGTGTATGTCGCCTGCGACGTCTGCAAGGGCAGGCGCTACAACCGCGAGACGCTCGACGTCCACTACAAGGGCAAGAACATCCACGAGGTGCTCGACATGACGGTCGAGGACGCCGCGATCTTCTTCGCCGCGGTGCCGACGATCGCCTCGAAGCTGCAGACGCTGCTCGACGTCGGCCTCTCCTACGTCAAGCTCGGGCAGAACGCCACGACGCTCTCCGGCGGCGAGGCGCAGCGCGTGAAGCTCGCCAAGGAGCTGTCGAAGCGCGCGACGGGTCGGACT
>DATJFN010000073.1:0-4426 GCA_035495635.1 Steroidobacteraceae bacterium
CGTGATGACGTCCCCCGCCTTCGCGGTCGACGTCTCGAACCACCAGCGCGAATTGTCGCGGCCGGCCGCCGACTACGGCCTGCCAGCCCGCCGCCCGCCGGTCTGGTACTCGGTCGCGCGGCGCGCGCAGGTGCTGCGCCGCGACGGCGGCTTCGCCGTCGCCTTCGACGGCGGCGAAATCGCGGTCGGCGCGAACTACCCGACGATCGAGTGGGCGCTCAAGCAGCGCATGTTCTCGGTGGATGACGCACTCGCGCGCCAGCCAGGCATCGACCGCGCGGCGCTCGTCGCCGATCTCGGGCGCCTCGCGAAGGCCGGCATCATCGTCGAGACGGAGATGCGTTGAGCCTCGAGTCGATCGAGGCCGTCGCACAGGCGGCCACGCGCGCATTCCGCGAGCGCAGGTTCCAGGACGCCGCCGCCGGATACGAGCGTTGCATCGCGATGAGTCCGGATTCGCCCGCCTTCCATTTCAACCTCGGCACTGCGCGCGAGCTCGGCGGCGAGCTACCGGCCGCCATCAAGGCCTATCTTTCGGCCTGGAAGCTGAACCCGAAGGATGGCCGTCTCGCGCTCTTTGCCGGTGCCGCGCTCGCGGCGGCGGGCCGCCGCGAGGAAGCCGCGGCCCTGTTTTCTCTCGGGGACGACGTGGATCCGGCGGTGCGCCGGGCGAAAGATCGCCCAGACCTCGACCCCGAAATCCGCCGCCGGTCGGCGACGGCCGATCGGATCATGCGCGAGACGCTCACCGAGATTCACGAAAAGGCGGTGACCGACTTCGAACGGCAATTGCAGGACGGCAAGGTGCCGGCGCTGGAGATGGCACGCGTGCGTGCGGCGATCTGGCCGCTGACGCATGACCGGCCGTTCACCTACCGCGTCGCCAACCAGCAGCCCAGTCTCTTCTACATGCCCGACCTGCCGCCGACCGCGATCATCCCGCGCGAGCGGCTGCCCTGGGCGGCTGCGATCGAGGCAAGTACGGAGATCGTGCGCCAGGAATACCTCGACGCCGTGCGGGGCGGTGCCGAGCTCTCGCCCTACGTCGATCCGAAGACGCGCGCACCGATCTGGCATGCGCTGCGCGGAAACATGGACTGGTCATCCCTGCACCTCTTCAAGGCGGCCCGGGAAATGCCCTTCGCGAAGCACTTCCCGAGGACGCTCGAAGCGCTCTCGGCGGCCGAGATCGTGCGGATCGACGGCCGGCCCGTCGAGCTCTTCTTCTCGCGGCTGCGGCCGGGCGCCCACATTCCGCCGCACTTCGGCGGCGCCAATAATCGCATCACCATCCACCTGCCCCTGATCGTGCCCGGCGATTGCTCGATCCGGGTAGGCGACCAGCTCCATACCTGGCGGGAGGGCGAGTTGTTCGCCTTCGACGACAGCTTCGAGCACGAAGCGTGGAACCGCGCGGATTCCGAGCGCGTTGTCCTCATCTTCGAATCGCCCCACCCGGATCTCAGCCCGATCGAGCGGCAGTGCGTCGAATACGCGCTGGAGCGCCGCGGCCAATGGCTGCGCGAGCGCACCGTCCCGGCGGAGTGATACCCTCACGCACCCGTGGCCGACGATATTTCCAGTGACCTGGAGACGACGCGAAGCCGCGCGACTTGCGGTGGCTGCAAGGCCATCGCGCGCGTGGTCTTGTTCTCCATTGCGATCCTCGCCTCAAGCGTGGGTCCGCGCGCCGAAGAGCCGCAGCAGGTTGAGGAGAATCCGCCGCCGGCTGCGGACGAGCCCGCCGATGAGGAAGAGCAGCCCGTGGACGAACAGGATTCCGGCGAAGCCGACGACGAAGACGAGCTTGAAGATCTCGGAATCGGCGACGACTGGCAGCCTGTCCCGATGACCGACGACGAGAACTGGGCGGGCGAGCTCGTCGTCGACGAGTCCGACGACGGGATCTCTCTCGACCATGAGCTGAACCCGGGCAGCGAAGACTGGGAAGTGACTTCGTTCGTCGAGGAAGCCGGCGAGCCCGAGCAGGTCACGAGCGCCGCGGCCGGCGACAGCAACGACTGGAACGAGATGCCCGTCGTGCGCAGGGCGGCCAAGAGGCCGTCGACGGGCACCGCGCAGCAGGACGTTCCGTATTCGTTCGGCGGCAAGCCGGTCGGCGACCAGGGCGTGGCCTGGCAGGCCCAGATCTATTACCCGTTCTCCTCCGACAAGTGGGCGGACGAGCTCAAGAAGGGAACGCCGCTCTGGTCATTGCAGCACGAGTGCGGAGGCACGCTGATCCAGGCCGACTGGGTGCTGACTGCGGCGCACTGCATCGACGAGGACAAGGTAAAAAAGGGATACCGCGTGCGGCTCGGCTCGACCGACATCGCGAAGGACGACGGGATGACGTTCCGCATCGACCGCATCGTCCGCCATTCGCAATATGCGAACAAGCGAGCGGGCCCGGACGGAGCGGTGCCGCCCCGGCCGAACATGTATGCCAACGACATCGCGCTCGTGCACATCAGGGATGACGGCCCGCGGCGGCCGCGCGATCCGGCGAAGATCCGGCCGATCCCGCTGTATGACGGGCCGCTGAATGCGGGCACGCCGGTGAGCGCGACGGGTTGGGGCAAGACTGCGACGGTCGACGCCTACCAGCGCAGCGCCGTGCTGATGCGCGTGGACCTGCAGGTCATGGATACGAAGCGCTGCGCGGTGCTGCCGGAATATGGCCCGCAGAAGATCCACGGCGGCGTCATCTGCGCCGCGAAAGAGGGCCATTCGACCTGCGCCGGCGACAGCGGTGGCGCCATCACGCCGACGAACGGCGCGCCGGCGATCGTCGGCATCGTGAGCTGGGGCAAGGGGCGCTGCACGGGCGACGGCCAGCCCGGCGTCTTCACGCGCGTCGCCGCCTATCGCGACTGGATCAAGCAAGCGATGCTGCTCGATCCGGCGAAGAATTCGCTCCCGTAAACGGATGGACCCGCGGCGGCGCCCGACGCCGGCCGCGGGCCCGTACGTCGAAGATTAGGGCGAAACCTTGTCGCCGCCCGACTGCGGGTCGTCGGCGGACTTCGTCGCCGCTTCCGGTGCAGGTGTCGCAGCGTCCGCCGGTGCCGACGACGAATCCGCCGGTGCGGCCGGCGCTTCCGCCGCCGGGGCCGGGGCTTCCGCGGCCGGAGCCGGCGCCGCTTCTTCCTTCTTCGCGCAGGCCGCCACCAAGAGTGCGGCTGCGGCGACCGCGATCACTGTCTTCAGGTTCAGCATTATTGTCTCCCTCGTTGTAATGCCCGGCGCTTGCGACGCGAGGCCGATCGAGCCTATTCGAAGCCGAGGCTCGTGAGCAACTCCTTGAAGCGCGAGTCGCTGCGCAAGGGGTCGAGCTTGGGGTCATTGCGGGCATAGATGAGGCCGGAGTCCCCGATCTGGCGGGCCTGCTGGAGCTTCGCCATGGCGGCGTCCCGCTCGCCCCACTGGGCGAGGACCTGCGCCTGCTGGTACAGGACCCGGTCGCCCTGATCGGCGACCAGTTTCGACAGCGCGGCTCGGGCGGCCGGGGCGTTGCCGAGCTTCCGTTCGACGATAGCGATGCCGGCCAGCCGGAAGTCCTCCACGGGTTCGGCCAGATACTCCGCCTTCGCTTCCTGGTGCCGCCCGAGCATCACAAGGGCGTCCGCGATACCGGCATGAGCCTGGGACAGGCGCGGATTCATCTCGAGCGCACGTCGCAGCGACGGGATCGACTCGCGGTACTCGCGCGCCGCGTAGGCGATCGAGCCGGCCGCGCGGTGAATGAGCGGGTTCAGCTTGTCGAGCACGAGCGCGCGCCCGATCGCCTCCGCCGCTTCGGCGGCGCGGCCCGTGCGCGCGCTGTATTGCGCGTAGCGCGCGAGCACCGTGGCCTCTCCCGCGCCCAGCTCGCGCGATCGCTCGAACGGCGCGTGCGCGGCGCGGGCGTCGAGCCGACCCTGGAACAGCGTGAAGCCGAGCGTCGAATACGCCTCGGCGAAGTCCGGAGCGATCGCGATCGCGCGCTCGGCGGCGGCCACCGCCTGGTCGTAGAGCACGGCCGTCTCGCCCAGCTTGCCGTACTGGTTCGCGATCGCCGTGAGCGAGCTGGCGCGCGCCGCATGGGCGGCCGCGTATTCGGGGTCGGCCGTGAGCGCGAGGTCGAATTGCGCAAGCGCTGCGCGCTCCGAGGCCTCGTCCGCGCTCAGGTCGTAGAGCGCGCGGCCACGGAGGTAGGCATCGAAGGCCTCAACGTTCGTCGTCCCGCCGGACAAGGTGCTCGCGGGCGCGATCTTCGCCGCGAGCGCATCGGCGACCGTCGTCGCGATCTCGCTCTGCACGGCGAAGATATCCTCGAGGCTCCTGTCGAACGTCTGCGACCACTTGCTGAAGCCCGTCGACCCGTCGGTGAGGTCCGCGGTGACCCGCACGACCTGTCGCGATTGGCGCACGGTCCCCTCGAGCA
>DATJFN010000074.1:0-13474 GCA_035495635.1 Steroidobacteraceae bacterium
TCCCGTCGAGCGGCACGAGGAACCCACCCGCGCCTTCGGCAAGCACGACATCCGCGCCGGCGCGGACCGTTTCGTATGCTCTCGCGATTCGTGAAGTGTCGATTTCGACTCCCGCCTCGTCCGCAGCGATGTGCGGGGCGATCGCAGGCTCGAACAGCCAGGGATTCACGACGGCGTAAGGGTGGCGCTCGCTCGACTCGGCCTGAAGCAAGAGCGCGTCGTCGTTCGCCGGACCCTCCGGCCCCGCGACGCTGCCGGCCGCAACCGGCTTCATGCCGGCGACCCGCAGGCCCGATTCACGCAGGCGGCGGAGCAGCGCGGCCGTGATGAGCGTCTTGCCGACGCCGGTGTCGGTACCGGTGACGAAATAGTCGCGCCTCATGGCCGTGTGCCGGCAATCAGGTCGGAACAGTGGCCTGCTTGCCGGAACTTGCCGCGAGCCGCGCCTCGGTCGCCGACACCAGCGCCTGGAACCGCGGATCGTCGCGCAGCAGGTCGAGGTCGGGATCCGCCTTGACGTACGGCAGGAACATTTCTGTCACCGTGTCGAACACCGGCCCGACCATGCGCAGCGAGGCCTCCTTGTCCTTGAGATAGACGCACAAGGCGCATGCGAAGTTGTAGCGCATGTTGAAGTTCTTCGGATCGATCAGCATGGCACGCTCCATGCGCGTCTTGGCTCGCTCGCCCTCGCCCAGCGCGCAGAGCGCATATGCGCTGTAACCCGCCACCATGGAGTTGTTCGGGTCGTGGGCCAATATGGCCTCGGCCCGGTCGAGCGCACGCTGCGCGGAACGGCGCTTCCCTTCGACGTCGCCGAGGGCGGTGTAAGCGCTCATAAGCACGGAAGCGGAATTGAGGTCAGCCTCCATGAGGCTCGCCGCCTTCTCGTAGAAGCGGACCGCATCCTTGTGCCGTTTCAGCTGGTAGTTCAAGCGACCGGCGGAACGATTGACTTCGTAGGATTCGGGATCCAGCTCGAGGGCGGTGGCGACCTCAGCCGCCGCCGCCTCGGCATCGCCGTCCGCAAGCAGGATCCGGGCCTTGACCGCATGGGCCTCGGCGAGTCCGGGGTCGATAGAGAGCGCGTGCTCCGCGGCCGCCATGCCCTCGCCGGCGTCGATGCCCGACGCTTCGCGTAACTTGTTGTGGCCGATCGCCTTGAGCGCCCAGGCCTGTGCATAGCGTGGATCGATCTCGGTGGCGCGCCCGCAGAGGCGGATGATGGCCTCCGCGGAAGGCACGTCGTATTCCTGGCCGCTGATGTAGGTCTCGCGCGCCATCAGATAGAGATTGTGGGCCTCGGCGTTGCTCGTGCCGCGCCGCTCGATGGCCTTCTTCTCCTCCGGCAGCAGCCGAAGCTTCAACGCCTTGACGATCGCTTCGGAGATCTCGTCCTGCAGCGCGAAGATGTCGCTTGAGTCGCGGTCGTAGCGTTCCGCCCAGACGTGGCTGTTGGTCGTGCCGTCGACCAGCTGCGCACTGATCCTCACGCGGCCGCCGGCCTTGCGGACGCTGCCCTCGAGCACATGGCTCACCTTGAGCTCGCGCGCGACCTTGAGGATGTCGGCCTGCTTGCCCTTGTACATGAAGGCACTGTTGCGCGCGATGATTCCGAGCGAAGAGACCTTGCTGAGGTCGGTGATGATGTCTTCGGTGATGCCGTCGCTGAAGTATTCCTGCTCCGGGTCGCCGCTCATGTTGACGAACGGCAGCACGCAGATCGTGTAGCGCGGAGCATCCTTTGCGGGCGAAGAAGCAGGGGCGGCCCTCCCCGGCTTCGTGGGACGCGACGCCTGGGAGCGCGCGATCATCGCACCGAGCGCGCGCAGGAATTCCACCGCCTGCGGACTCGAGGCGTCCTCGTTCCAGCCGTCCAGGTCGGTCGTGTGGATGGCGCGTACATCCATCGGAAGGCGCGCCTGCTCGAACCGCACCGGCACGAGGGTGTTGCGCTCGGCAGCCACGCGCGCCTCGCCGCGCACCCAGCGCGAAGCCACGGAAGTCGGCGTCCAGACCACGAGCACGGCGAGGGCCGCCTCGATCTCGGCTTCTATCTGGTCGTCGAACTCCTGGCCGGGCGAGATATCGGGATCCCACCAGACGGACCAGCCCTTCGCCTCGATCGCGGCGACCAGCGGCGCGACGCGTGCCTTGTCGGCGCGCGCATACGAAACAAAGACGTCAGCCATCCCCGGTGAATCCTACGTCCGCCCGACCGCCCCCTGGCAAGGCCGCCAAGCATACACGCGCGTCGAAACGCGGAGTAGCGAGCGGGCAGCGGGCAATTACCCCGGCGGCTTGAACTGGAATCGGCACACGTGGCCGCCGCGCGCCATGCACTCGTGCAGCTGGACCTTGCTGCCGCTGAAGCCGGACAGCAGCGCGAGGTCGAAGTGGCAGATCTCGGGATTTCGCGTCGCGAGCTCGTGGAACACGCAGTTGTCGGCCTCGATCGTCGGCGCGCCGCCGAGGTCTGCCGCCGTGCGCGCGTCGTAGCCGAGCTCGCTCATCAGCGTCGCGAGCGATTCAACCCGCTCGCGCCGGCTGCCGGTGGCGGGGGAGGACTGGCGGATCTGTGCGACGACTGCGGCTGCGATCCGGCCGAGCCGCACGCGCAGGCCAGCCGTGCCGTGCTCCTTCTCCATCGCCTCGAGCAGGAGCTGTGCGAACCACGAGTAGCGGCGCGGGAATTCCTCGCGGCCCCGCGACGAGAGCACGAAGAGCTGCTCCGGGCGGCCGCCGGTCGGCCGCGTCTGCCCGGCCGCAACCAGCCCGTCGCGCATCAGCGCGGCGAGATGCTGGCGCACGGCGGTACGCGTCACGCCGACCGCGCCCGCCATGTCGTCGATGCTGGCTCCCGACTTGTTGCGCAGCAGGTGCCGCATCAGGCGGTTGCGGCTGGGGCCGAATGTCTCGCTCATGACGGCTTTCCGAGGCCCAGGTACTTTTGGCATATTAGTATTTCGATACTGTCTTTGTCGAGTTATAACGGACGCGTCCCCGCTGCGCCCTGTCGGCCGGCGGTCGAGACCGGAGGACGCCGTCATGTTGCATCGCCGCCCGTTGTTTCTGCTGATCACGGCAGCCGCTGCGATCGCCGCCTGCGACGATGGCGGCCGGACGCAGCCACCCGCGGTCGAATCCACGGCTCCCGCGGACGGCGCCTCCGAAGTCGCGGTCGACGCGGCGATCAGCGTCGACTTCGGGCGTCCCATGGATCCATCGACCATCAACGCCGCGAACTTCGGGATCGCCTGTCCCGACGGCACGGCGATCGACGGCACCGTCAACTACGATCACTCCAGCCACCGGGCCACTTTCACGCCCGACGGCGTACTGCCCGGCGATACCGATTGCGTCGCCACTGTCACGACGGGCGCGCGCAGCCGTGGCGGCACGGCACTCGCTGCGGACGTTCGCTGGACATTCTCCACCGCGCTCGACCCGGCGCTCGTCTCGGCCGGACGCGACATCTTCCGCTACGACACCTTCGGCGACGAGACGCAGTGGACTGACGCGCTCCGGATGCACGAGGTCATCCGCTCCGCCGTCGATCCGGTCACCGCGCTGTCGGTCGGGCTCAAGGTCGACGCGGAAGCGTTGCCGCCCGCCGTCGTGGAAGGCATCCAGAACGGAACGATCAGCCTCACGGATCCTGCGACCACGGTTGCGCTCCTGAAGCTCGACGCCGTCGTCGGCGTGAAGGGCACGGTGGAGACAATTGCCGGCGTCGACACGCTGACGCACGTCGGCATCACCTGTGCGCTGTGCCATTCCACGGTCGACGATTCATTCGCCCACGGCATCGGCCGGCGACTCGATGCCTGGCCGAACCGTGACCTGAATCCGGGCGCGATCATCGCGCTGTCGCCGGCGCTCAGCCCCGCGCAGAAAGCGGTCTACAACTCCTGGGGCCCGGGCAAGTACGACCCGCGCTTCAATTTCGACGGCCTGAACGGGCCGCAGGTCATTCCGCCCGCGTTCGGCTTGCGCGGAATTCACAGCATCACGGCGACCGGCGATGGCGATGAGCTCGCGTATTGGAACCGTTACGTCGCCGTCACGCAGATGGGCGGACACGGCAGCTTCATCGAACCGCGCACTGGCGTCGCGGTGACGAACGGCACGGACGACCTCGTCACGGACAAGCTGCCGGCGCTGCAGGCCTATCAGCTCTTCATCGCCGCGCCGGCGGCGCCGGAAGGAAGCTTCGATGCCGCGGCCGCGGAGCGCGGACGGGCGCTCTTCGAGGGCGCCGCGGGCTGCGCCGGCTGCCACAGCGGCACGGAATTCACCGACGCCAACGAGCGCCTGCACTCGCCCGACGAGGTCGTGAGCGAGCCGGAGCCCCCGGGCGTGCCGAGCTACGCGTCGCGGAGCGCCACGAAGATGTATCGCACGGCGCCGCTCAAGGGCCTGTGGCAGCACCCGCCCTATTTCCACAACGGCACGGCCGCAACGCTCGCGGATGCGGTCGCCGCCTACGACGCGCGGCAAGGGCTCGGCCTCACCGAAGCCGAGCAGGCCGACCTCGTCGAATACCTCAAATCCCTTTAGGAGAACCGCGATGAAATTTTCTTTCCCCGCCACCGTGCTCGCGGCCGCCGCCGCAATCAGCCTGCCGGCCGCCGCGCACGACGCGCCGACGCCGAAGGCCGCGCAGCCGGCCGTCATCGCGACGAAGCTCGCCGACACGCGCGCGGCGTTGCGGGACCTCTGGATCGGCCACGTGTTCTGGGTACGTAACGTCGTGGACGCGCGCTTCGAAGGCGACAAGGCCGCCGCCGACGCGGCGGAGCGGCAGGTGGTCGAGAACGCGAAGGCGATCGCTGGTGCCATCGAGCCGTTCTATGGCAATGCAGCGTCTGAAAAATTGTTCACGCTGCTCGCCGGGCATTGGGGCGCGGTCAAGAGTTACCTCGATGCGGCCGTCGTGAACAACAAGCCTGGCCAGGACGCGGCCATGTCGAAGCTGCTCGCCAACGCCAACGACATCGCGACCTTCCTCGGCGGCGCGAACCCCAACCTGCCGGTCGAGACCTTGAAGGGCCTCCTTGCCGCACACGGCTCGCATCACGTGCAGCAGATCGGCGAGTTCAAGGCCAAGCAATGGGACGCCGAGGCCAAGACCTGGGCGGCGATGACGCAGCACATGTACGTGATCGCGGACGCGCTCGCGGACGGGCTCGCGATGCAGTTTCCCGAGAAGTTTCGCTGAGGCGGACTAGTTGCGCCGCCGGATGTCGCGGACCGGGACGATGACCTCGTCCGGCCCGCGGCGTCCGCGGCCCGAGGGCTCGGTTGCTCCCCAAGCCTGCCCGAATACGACTTCGTAGGTCGATGGGACAACGCCTTCCGCGCGAAAGGGCTCGTAAGCCTCGGTCATCGCGGCGATTCGCCCGCGCCCGGTAAGGCCGCGGTTGCGGGAGCTCGCAGCATTCTGTGCGCCGATCGCCTTCAGGTCGCGCATCAGCGCGCCGACGTCCGGATAGGTAAGCGTGTAGCGGCTCACGTCGAGCACCGCTTCTGTGAGTCCCGCGCGGACGAGACCGTCACCGAGGTCGTGCATGTCGGTAAAAGGATGGACGTGCGCAGCGCCATCGACGGACGCCCAGGCTGCGCGGAGCTCGATGAGCGTGTCGGGCCCGAAGCTCGTGAAGGTGAATAAGCCCCGCGGGCGCAGAACGCGTGCGACCTCGGCAAAGACCGCGTCGATGTCCTCGCACCAGGGCAGCATCAGGTTGCTGAAGACGAGGTCGACGCTGGCATCCGGCAGCGGGAGTGCCTCGGCCTCCCCGCGCAGGAACTCGATGCGGCTGCCGGCACGGCTGCGCGCGGCCTCGCGCAGCATCGCGGGCGAAGCGTCGAGTGCAATGACACGGGCGCGCGGCCAGCGCCCGGCCATCGTCGCGGCGCCACGGCCGGTGCCGCAGCCGAGGTCGAGGACGGAATCCGGGACGAAGGCGATCCAGTCGAGCCGCGCGATCATCTGATCGCGCAGGCGACCCGCGAGCACGGCGGACTCGTCGTAGCCCGTGCTCGCAAGGTCGAAATGCTTGAGGATGGCAGCGCGGTCGAGGAGAGGCGGCCCCGAATGGAGCGGTCGCTTCGCGCCGCTCATTCGGGCGACATGACTTCAGACAGAGACGCAACCAACCCTTCGACGTCCGCATCGCGATGCGCGGCAGAGAGCGCGATACGCAGGCGGGAACTGCCTTCGGGCACGGTCGGTGGCCGGATCGCGGCGACGAAGTAGCCGCGCTCGAGCAGGCCCTGGCTCGCCTCGACGGCGTCGTCAGCACCGCCGACCAGGATCGGCTGGATCGGCGTCTCCGAGACCGCAAGCGAAATGCCGGCCTCGGCCGCGAGCGCGCGGAAGCGGCGCGTCAGCGCGAGCACGCGGGTGCGCCGCCAGGACTCGGAGATCGAGACTGCGAGCGCAGCCCGTGTCGCGGCTGCGACCGCGACCGGGAGCGCCGTCGTATAAATGTAGGTCCGAGCGCGCTGGATGAGGGTCTCGATGAGGCCGGCATCCCCGGCGACGAAGGCGCCGAAGCTGCCGAAGGCCTTGCCCAGCGTACCGACGAGCGCGGGGACATCGTGAACGGTGAGGCCGAAGTGCTCGAGCGAGCCTCCGCCACTCGCGCCCAGCACGCCGAGCCCGTGCGCGTCGTCCACCGCGAGGAAGGCGCCATATCTCCGGCAGGCCGCCGCGGTCGCGGGCAGTGGCGCGACGTCGCCGTCCATGCTGAAGACGCCGTCGGTCAGCACGAGCGCATGGTTCGCGCCGCCGGCGGCGAGCTTCGCCTCGAGCGCCGCGACATCGCCGTGCGCGTAGTAGTCGATGGATGCGCGTGCGATGCGGCCGGCGTCGATCAGCGACGCATGATTGAGCGCGTCCCCAAGGACGGTTCCCCCCTTGCGGACGAGCGCGGTCGCTAACCCGAGGTTCGCCATGTAACCGGTGGAAAAGAGGAGGGCGCGCTCGCGATGCGTGCATGCCGCCAGCTCTTCCTCGAGGGCCTCGTGCTCGCCCTGGTGGCCGGTGATGAGATGCGAGGCGCGCGCCCCGACGCCGTGCTCGCGCGCGGCCTCGATGAAGGCCGCCGTCACGCGTGGATGCGCCGCGATACCGAGGTAGTCGTTGCTGCAGAAGTCGACGCAGCGCCGGCCGTCGAGCTCGATCTCCGCGGTGTCGTGCGAAAGGCGGCGGACCCTGCGGCGGCGGCGCCGCAGGCCGCGCTCGTCGAGGTCCGCGAGCGCGGACTCGAACGCCATCGGCGCGGGGGTCATTAGTTCAACTCCCCGCGGCGGCGGGCTCCGGCCGGATGCCGAGTCGGCCGAAGAGCGCGTGGTCGCTCGCGGTGTCGGGATTGCCCGTCGTCAGGAGCTTCTCGCCGTAGAAGATCGAGTTCGCGCCGGCGAGGAAGCAGAGCGCCTGCATCTCGTCGCTCATCTGGGCGCGGCCCGCCGACAGGCGGACGTGCGAGCGCGGCATGAGGATGCGCGCGAGCGCGATGATCCGCACGAACTCGATGGGATCGATCGCCGCCGTGCCCGCGAGCGGCGTGCCCGGCACCTGCACGAGGTTGTTGATCGGGACGCTCTCCGGGTGCGGGTCGAGCGTCGCGAGCGTATGCAGGAAAGCGACGCGGTCTTCCGGCTGCTCGCCCATGCCGAGGATGCCTCCGCAGCAGACATGGATGCCAGCCGCCCGGACGGCCGCGAGCGTATCGAGGCGGTCCTGGTAGGTACGCGTCGTGATGACCTCGCCGTAGAAGGATTCCGACGTGTCGAGGTTGTGGTTGTAGTAGTCGAGCCCGGCCTCCTTCAGCCGAAGCGCCTGCGCGGGCGAGAGCATGCCGAGCGTCGCGCAAGTCTCAAGGCCGAGCGCGGCGACGCCCTCGACCATCTCGACGACTTGCTCGAGGTCGCGGTCCTTTGGGCTCCGCCAGGCCGCGCCCATGCAGAATCGCGTTGCGCCCGCCTCCCGCGCCGCGCGCGCGCGCGCGACGACCGCGGCCGGGTCCATGAGCGCCTCGCGCTCGAGCCCGGTGTCGTAGCGGATGCTCTGCGGGCAATAGGCGCAGTCCTCGGGACATGCGCCGGTCTTGATCGAGAGCAGTGTCGAGACCTGCACGGCATTCGGGTCGAAGTGCCGCCGATGGATCGACTGCGCGCGATGCATGATGTCGCTGAAGGGAAGCGCGTGGAGCGCGCGCACTTCCTCGAGCGTCCAGCTGCTGCGGATGTCCGCGACCGCGCCATTGCCGTCCATTGCATTGCTCCCCGTTCGGAACGAAATACCGCCGCATGGCGCGCCCGCCCGCGGCGCACGCTGGCTTCGTGGCGCAGTATTCGAACGCCCTCCAGGACTGTCAACCAAGCCTGCTCCGGCAGGTTTACGGCGTCTCCAGAACGCTGATTCACAAGCTTTTTCCGGCGACCTGCCTGCTCTGCCTGGACCCCGGCCAGCCGCCCTTTCTCGACCTCTGCGGCGACTGCGAAGGGGACCTTCCGCGCACCGGGCGCGGCTGCGAGATCTGCGCCGCACCGCTCGCGCCACCCGCGATCGCCTGCGGACACTGTCTCTCGCAGCGGCCCGCGTTCGACGCGGCCTTCGTGCCGTATCGATATGAATTCCCGCTGATCGAGCTCGTTCATCGACTGAAGTACGGTGGACAGATCGCGATCGCACGCATCCTCGGCACGCTGCTGGCGCGCCGGCTGGCCGAACGCGGCGCCATGGCGGTCGACGCAGTCGTTCCCGTGCCGCTGCACCGCTCGCGCGAGGCGCGGCGCGGATACAACCAGGCGGGGGAGATCGCGCGTTTCGCGGCGGAGATCCTCGGCCTGCCGGTGGCGGATCGCATTGCAATCCGGGCGCGCGTGACGGAAGAGCAGGCGGCGTTGCCGGCCATCGTGCGGCGCGTGAACGTCAGCGGCGCTTTCGAAGTTCGCCCCGACAATGTCCCTGCCGCCGTCGCGATCGTCGACGACGTGCTGACGACCGGCTCGACCGCGGACGCCCTTGCCTGCCAGTTGAAGCGCGCGGGTTGCCGGCGCGTGGAGGTCTGGGCGGTGGCGCGCGCCACGGGTGGCGCGACGGCGGGCGGCTACGTGCCTCGATAGAGATAGTCGAGCGCGATTCCGACGAAGATCACGAGCCCGACGTAATGATTGTTGTTGAAGGCCTGGAAGCAGGCCGCGGGCGCGCGGTGCCGGATCAGCCAAAGCTCGTGGAGGAAGAGAATGGCCGCTGCGATGAGCCCGCCGCGGTACCAGATGCCGAGATGCGCTTCCTGGCCGGCGAGCCAGAGCGCCGCGAGCGCCATGGCCATCATGATCGCGATGATCGCGCGGTCGGCCTCGCCGAAGAGGATGGCGGTCGACTTCACGCCGATGCGTTCGTCGTCTTCGCGATCCACCATCGCGTACATCGTGTCGTAGACCGCAGCCCAGAGCACGACGGCCGTGAGGAGGAGCCAGGCGACCTTCGGGGCCTCGCCGGTCAGCGCGGCGAAGGCCATCGGGATCGACCATCCGAAGGCGACGCCGAGGTAGAACTGCGGCACGTGCACGACGCGCTTGAGCCAGGGATAAGTGACGGCGAGCAGCGCGCCCGCGACCGCGAAAAGCTGGGCATGGGCATCGAGCTGCAGCGCGATCCAGATCGCGACGAGGCCGAGCGCGACGAACACGAACAGCGCCTCGGTCGGCGCGATGCGCCGCGCCGCAAGGGGCCGGTCCCTGGTGCGCGCGACTTCCCGATCGAAGTCGCGGTCGGCGTAGTCGTTGATGACGCAGCCGGCCGAGCGCGTCACCACGACGCCGACGAGGAACAGGATGAGAATGCGCGCGTCGGGCCGGCCGTTGCCCGCGATCCAGAGCCCCCAGAGCGCCGGCCACATGAGCAGCCAGATCCCGATCGGCTTGTGCAGGCGCATGAGCAGCGCGTATTCGCGCAGGGTCCGGCCGAGGGCGCGGAACGCGCCGCGCGCGGGCTGCGGCTGCCATGCCGGCTTGTACGTCGGATCGCGCTCCCTCGCGACGTCGGGATCGTCGCTCACAAATGCGATTCGGGCAGGAAGACCTCCTGCACGAGGAGCCGGTCGCCGTCGATCGCAAACCACGAGCGGCGTGCCCACAGCTCCGCCGGCGGGTCGCGGCGCTCGCGCAAGGCGCGCTGGTAGAGGCCATCGCCCGGCACGAGGCGCGTGAACTCGAGCGGCCCGCGCTCGAGGCCCGGAACGGCCGCGAGCCGCTCGCCGAGCGCGGCGCGCCCGAGCGTCGCGAGCCAGCGCTGGCGCGCGAGCGTCGCGTGCGGCACCAGCGTTTGCGCAAACACCCAGGGCCAGCCGTCGCAGGTGAGCTCGATCTCGCGGACAAACGCGGTGTGATCGGTCGTCCGGAGCACAGCCGCATCGGACGATGCGAGCGGTGCATCGGCCAGGGAGACGATGGTGAGCCCCGGCGTGCCGTCGCAGCAGGCGCGCAAGCGCTCGGTAAGGAGACCCGGCTCCGAGAGCCATGCGGTGGCCGCCGGCGCCGCCGCGGGCGCGAACTCGTCCAGCCGCTCCGTCCATCGCGGCGGCGGTCGCGCGTCCGTCCTTGCTGCGGGCTGTCCGTTCATACCTTGCCGTATCGGGTCGAGGCGCCGATCCAGCGGCGCTCGAGAGGCGCAATGTTATCCGCATGCGCGCGCATCATCACGTCGGCCGCGGCTTGCACCCGCGGAACGAGGTCGGCATCGCGCATGAGGTCCGCGACCTTCAGCTGCATGAGGCCGGTCTGGCGCGTGCCGAGGAGCTCTCCCGGGCCGCGGAGCTCGAGGTCCCGCCGCGCCACGACGAAGCCGTCGGATGTCGACCGGAGCACCGCCAATCGCTCCTTCGCCATCCCGGAGAGCGGCGCGTGCCAGAGCAGGAGGCAGCTCGAGGCCTCACTCCCGCGCCCGACGCGCCCGCGGAGCTGATGAAGCTGCGCGAGTCCCATGCGCTCCGCGTTCTCGATGATCATGAGGCTTGCGTTCGGCACGTCGACGCCGACTTCGATGACCGTCGTCGCGACGAGCAGACCGATCTCGCCCGCCTTGAACTTCGCCATCGTCTTCTCGCGCGCACTCGGCGGCATGCGTCCGTGCACGATTCCGACCTTCACGTCCGGCAGCGCCGCGGCGAGCGCGGCGGCCGTGTCCTCGGCCGCCTGCGCCTCGAGCAGCTCCGACTCCTCGATCAGCGGGCAGACCCAATACGCCTGGCGGCCGGCGAGGCAGGCCGTGCGGATCCGCTGCACGACCTCGTCCCGACGCGAGTCGGGCATCGCGACGGTCACGACCGGCGTGCGCCCCGGCGGCAGCTCGTCGATCACGGAAACGTCGAGGTCGGCGTAGGCTGTCATCGCGAGCGTCCGCGGGATCGGCGTCGCCGTCATGATGAGCTGGTGCGGATAGCGTCCGTGCGAGCCTTTCTCGCGCAGCCGCATGCGCTGATGCACGCCGAAGCGGTGCTGCTCGTCCACGATCACGAGAGCGAGGCGCTTGAAGCGGACGTCCTCCTGGAAGAGCGCGTGCGTGCCGATGACGACGCCCGGCCTGCCCTCGGCGAGGATCGTCTCCGCCTCGCGCCGCATCTTCGCCGGCAGCCGGCCGGTGAGCAGGACCGGCGTGACCCCGAGCGGCGCGAGCCAGCGCGTGAAATTCTGCGTGTGCTGCTCGGCGAGCAGCTCGGTCGGGGCCATCAGCGCGGCTTGGTATCCCGCCTCGACGGCATCGGCCGCGGCGAGCGCTGCGACGATCGTCTTGCCGGAGCCGACGTCGCCCTGCACGAGGCGGAGCATCGGGTGCGGGATCGCGAGGTCGGTGCGTATCTCGGCGAGCACGCGCTGCTGCGCGGCCGTGAGCGTGAACCCCGTGCCTGCGAGCAGTTTTCCGGCCAGCTCGTTGTGTGCCTCGACCTTCCAGGCCGGGTCACGGCGGATTTCATTGCGCAGCCGCCGGAGAGAAAGCTGCTGCGCGAGCAGCTCCTCGAATGCGAGTCGCCGCTGCGCAGGATGCCGGCCCGCTTCGAGCTCCGCGAGCCGCGCGTCCGGGGGCGGCCGGTGCACGAACTGCAAAGCCTCGCGCAGCCCCGGCAGCTTCAGCTCGCGCTGGATCTCCGCCGGCAGCCAGTCCGCCAGCTCGCCGTCGCCGACGGCGGCGAGCGCCTGCGCGGTCAGGTTCCGGAAGCGGCCTTGCTGCACGCCTTCCGTCACGGGGTAGATCGGCGTCAGCGCGCCTTCGACGGCCTGCTTGTCCGGCGCTCCGGCGTCCTTGTACTCGGGGTGCACGATCTCCGGCCCGTGCTTACCGCGTCGCACTTCGCCGAAGCATCGCAGGCGCGCGCCGCGCACGAGCTGCACCTGCTGGGCGCCGCTGAAGTGGAAGAAGCGCAGCGTCAGGAATCCCGTCCCGTCCGAGAGCCGCACGAGCAGGGAGCGCCGCCCGCGGAATACGACTTCGGCGAGCTCGATCGTGCCTTCCACCGCCGCGCGCATGCCGGGGCGCAACGAGCCGATCGGCACGATGTGTGTGCGGTCCTCGTAGCGGGTCGGCAGCCAGAAGAGGAGATCGGCGACGCTCTCGATGCCGAGCTTCGACAGGCGCTTCGCGAGCGTGGGCCCCACGCCCTTCAGCGCGGTGACCGGGCGTCGCTCGAGCGTCACGGCACGAGTATGCAGTCGACCTCGATCGCGGCGCCGCGGGGCAGGGACGCCGCGCCGATGGTCACGCGCGCCGGGTAAGGCTCGCTGAAGAACTCCTGCATGATCTTGTTCACCGTCGCGAACGAATTGAAGTCCGCGAGGTAGATCGTGACGCGGACGGCGGCGGCGAGGCTCGAGCCCGCGGCTTCGGCGACCGCGGCGAGGTTCGAGAACACGCGACGCGCTTCCGCCTCGATGCCGCCCTTCACCAGCTCGCCCGTCGCCGGGTCGAGGCCGACCTGGCCCGAGAGGTAAACGGTTCCGCCCGCGGCGATCGCCTGGGAGTAGGGACCGATGGCCTTCGGCGCGCTGGTCGTGTGGATGGTCTTGCGTGTCATGGGTCGCGTCCGCGGATGTTCGGGCGGACATCATAGGGCTTCGCGGGCCCCGGTGGATTCGCGCCGAGTGTCGTCCGGTTGACAGAGCGCGCGCGCCGCGCCCCGCAACATGACTCCCGGATCCAAAGTGGATCCGAGGAGGAACAAACGTGAAGACCAACCCGTATCGCAGTCACCCCGTCGCAGGCGCCCTGGCGGCCGCCTTCGTCACGGCCGCCCTGATGGCCTCAGTCGTCGAGTCGTTCGAGCCGGCCAAGTTGCTGCGCTTCTACGAGCGCGACGCCAACGGTCACATCGTCGCCCTCGAACGTCGCACGGACGGGACCGGCTCAGGCCCAGCCTGAGCCGTCCCGGCGGCGCGTCAGGCGAGGCTCCGCTCCACCTTCATCACG
>DATJFN010000075.1:0-21454 GCA_035495635.1 Steroidobacteraceae bacterium
CGCGGCGCACGGCACGAATCCGGCGACCGCGACGATGTGCGGGATGAAAGTGCGGGAGATCCCGACGCTGCCGGACGGCGACGTCGACCTCGCCGCGCTCGACGCGGCGCTCTCGCCGGCGACCGCGGGCATCATGCTCACGAACCCGAGCACACTCGGCGTGTTCGAGCGCCGCATCGTCGAGATCGCCCGCAAGGTGCACCAGGCGGGCGGGCTCCTCTATTACGACGGCGCGAACCTCAACGCGATCCTCGGCAAGGTCCGGCCCGGCGACATGGGCTTCGACGTCATCCACATGAACCTGCACAAGACGTTCTCGACGCCGCACGGCGGCGGCGGCCCGGGCTCGGGCGCGGTCGGCGTCGGCCAGCGCCTCCTGCCGTACCTGCCGGTGCCCGTGGTCGCGCGAGAAGGAGAGCGCTACCGCTGGCTCGACGAAGGCGACCGGCCGGAGTCGATCGGCCGGCTGTCGGGCTTCATGGGAAACACCGGCGTGCTGCTCCGCGCCTGGGTCTACATGCGTATCCTCGGCGCCGCCGGCATGCGCCGCGTGGCCGAGTACTCGACGCTGAACGCGAACTACCTGCTCGCGCGCCTCGCCGAGTTCGGCTTCGCCCCGGCCTATCCGGACCGGCGCGCGAGCCACGAGTTCATCGTCACGTTGAAGCGCGAGGCGCGGGAGCTCGGCGTCACTGCGATGGATTTCGCCAAGCGGCTGCTCGATCACGGTTACCATGCACCGACGACGTACTTCCCGTTGCTGGTGCCGGAGTGCCTCCTGATCGAGCCGACCGAATCCGAGACGCGCGAGGAGCTCGACGGCTTCGCGGAGGCGCTCGCCGCCATCCGGCGCGAGGCGGCGAGCGATGCCGCGGCCGTGAAGGCCGCGCCGCACACGATGCCGGTGCGCCGCCTCGACGACGTGCGCGCGGCGCGCCAGCTCGACGTCGCCTGGAAGCCCGCGGCCCAGTGACGACCCGACCCGACAAGGGCACGACGGGACCAGTGCGCCTCTCGCGCGCGTTTGCGAGCACCTGGCGCGGTTTCCGCGCGGCCTGGCGGGAGGAGGAAGCCTTCCGCCAGGAATGCCTGCTCGCGCTCGTGGTCGTCCCGCTCGGCCTCTGGCTCGGCAACAGCGGCATCGAGCGCGCGCTGCTCGTCGGCCCGATGTTCGTCGTGCTCGCGATCGAGCTCGTCAACAGCGCCGTGGAAGCGACGGTCGACCGCATCGGCCTCGAGCGGCACCCGCTCTCGGCGATCGCCAAGGAGCTCGGCTCCGCCGCCGTCTTCGTCGCCTTCGTGCTGCTCGGGCTCAACTGGCTACTGGTGCTCGGATGGCGGCACTAGTCTGCGGATCGCTCGCCTACGACACGGTGATGGTCTACCCGGGCCGGTTCCGGGACCACATCCTGCCGGACAAGATCCACCTCCTGAACGTCTCGTTCGTCGTGCCGACGCTGCGGCGGAACTTCGGCGGATGCGCCGGCAACATCGCATACAACCTCCGCCTCCTCGAGTGCGACGGCCACGCGATGGGCACGGTCGGCCACGACTTCGGCCCGTACCGCGAGTGGATGGAAAAAAACGCGATGTCGCGCAGGCACGTCAAGGTGCTCGACGACGAGTACACCGCGCAGGCCTACATCACGACCGACCTCGACGCCAACCAGTTGACCGCGTTTCATCCGGGTGCGATGACGCATTCGTGGCGCCAGGAAGTCCCGGTGGACGGCAGCATCACGATCGGCGTCTGCGCGCCGGACGGCCGGGAAGGCATGATCGCGCACGCGACCCAATTCGCGTCCGCCGGCATCCCGTTCATCTTCGACCCGGGGCAGGCGATGACGCTCTTCGGGGGTCCCGAGCTCAAGAATTTCATCGAGCAGGCGGCGTGGGTGACGGTCAATGATTACGAGGCGACGCTGCTCCAGGACCGCACCGGCTTCTCGATCGGGGAACTTGCGGCGCGTGTCGAGGCCTATGTGGTGACGCGCGGCGCCGAGGGCTCGATCGTCCACATGGGCGGCCGCCGCGTCGAGATTCCCGCGGTCCGTGCGGCAGCGGTGGTCGATCCGACAGGCTGCGGCGACGCCTACCGCGCCGGGCTCGTCTACGGCCTCAAGCGCGGCCTCGACTGGGAAACGACGGGACGAATCGCCTCGCTGATGGGCGCGATCAAGATCGCGACCGTCGGCACGCAACATCATCGCTTCACGATGGACGAGTTCAGGGAACGCTTTCATGAGACATTCGGCTACCGTCTGGACTGAGGGGAACAACTGGCGGCCGGTCCTCGCCGCCGCGTTGCTCCTGGTCTGCTCGGCCGTGCGCGCGCAGGAGCAGACGCAGACGCAGCCGTTGCCGCCGCCCCCGCCGCCGTCGCAGTCGCTGCCCGCGCCGCAGCCGGTGACGCCCTCGCCGCAGCCCGCGCAACCCGCACAGCCCGTGCCGGGCGGGACGCGACCGCCCGGTCAGGAGCCGCCGCTGCAGCTGCAGCCGCCGATCATGCCGTTGCCGCAGCCGATCGAGCTCGAGGAATCGTCGCGCTGGACCCGCACGCTCGAGCGCATCTCGACCGGCGTCGTCGCGATCCAGATCGATGCGGCGCGCGCCTTCGACACGGAGTGGAACACGTCGGCGCAGGCGACCGGCTTCGTCGTCGACGCGGAGCGCGGGATCATCCTGACGAACCGGCATGTCGTCACGCCGGGCCCGGTGAAGGCCTTCGCGACCTTCCTGAATCGCGAGGAGGTCGAGCTCGAGCCGATCTACCGCGACCCCGTGCACGACTTCGGCTTCTATCATTACGATCCCTCGAAGCTGCGCTTCATCCAGCCGGCGGAGCTGCCGCTCTTTCCCGAGGGTGCGCAGATCGGCGTCGAGATCCGCGTCGTCGGCAACGATGCGGGCGAGCAGCTTTCGATCCTCGCGGGCACGCTCGCGCGGCTCGACCGGCAGGCGCCGGAATACGGCGTCGGGCGCTACAACGACTTCAACACGTTCTATTACCAGGCGGCGTCGGGCACTTCGGGCGGCTCGTCGGGCTCGCCGGTCATCGACATCCGCGGCCGCGTGCTCGCGCTGAACGCGGGCGGCTCGACCGGGGCGGCATCGAGCTTCTACCTGCCGCTGACGCGCGTCGTGCGCGCGCTCAAGCTGATCCAGTCGAAGCAGCCGGTCGCGCGCGGGACTCTGCAGACGATCTTCGACTACACGCCCTACGACGAGCTGCGCCGGCTCGGCCTGCCGCCCGCGGTTGAGTCGGACGCGCGCAAGGCCTCGCCCACGCGCACGGGCATGCTGGTCGTCACCGAAGTCCAGCCGGCCGCGGCTGCCGACGGGCCGCTCGAGGTCGGCGACATCCTGGTCGCGGCCGACGGCAACCCGATCTCTGACTTCGACGCGCTCGACGCCCTGCTCGACTCGCGCGTCGGCGGGGAGGTTGAGCTCGCGATCGTGCGCGGCGGCGGCAAGCGCAAGGTGAAGCTGCCCGTCCAGGACCTGCACGCGATCACGCCCGCCGATTACCTCGAGATCGGGGACGGCGTCCTGCACACGCTCTCCTGGCAGATGGCGCGCCACATGAACATGCCGATCTCCGGCGTTTTCGTCGCGAATCCCGGCTACATGCTGGGCGTCGCCGGCATCCCGCGCGGTGCGGTGATGACCGAGCTCGACGGCAAGCCGCTGAAGAACCTCGACGACGCGCTCGCGATCTTCGAGTCGCTGGGCGACGGCCAGCGCGCGACAGTGCGCTACTACACGATGGAGGACACGCGCACCCGGCAACTCACCTCGATCCGCATCGATCGCGCGTGGTTCCCGGCGCGGCACTGCGTGCGCGATGACGCGATCGGGCTCTGGCCCTGCACGCCCATCCAGGCCGGCCCCGATGCGCCGCCACCGAAGCCCGGCACGACGATGTTCACGAAGACCGGCGACAAGCTCGTGGACGAGTACGCGCCTTCGCTGGTGCTGGTCGAGTTCAACATGCCGTATTCGGTCTCCGGCGTCACCGAGCGCAACTACCACGGCACCGGCGTCGTGCTCGACCCCGTGCGCGGCCTCGTGGCGGTCGACCGCAACACGGTGCCGGTGGCGCTCGGAGACGTGCGTCTGACGTTCGCGGGCACCGTCCAGGTCGACGGCACGGTCGAGTACATCCACCCGCTGCACAACCTCGCGGTGATCCGCTACGACCCGCGCCAGCTCGGCGACACGCCGGTGAAGGCGGTCAAGTTCGCGGAGCGCATGCCCGCTACCGGCGAGACCATCCACGTCGTCGGCCTGCAGCCGGACAACCGCGTCGCCTCGCAGCAGGCGGTTGTGTCGTCGATCGGGCCGGTCGGCTTCCCGCTCTCGCGCACGCTGCAGTTCCGCGACGCGAACCTGGAGATCGTCCGCCTCGTGAACGGGCCGACCGACTTCGACGGGGTGATCGTCGACAAGCGCGGCGACGTCACCGCGCTCTGGTCGAGCTTCGCCTACGAGCAGGACCGCGAGCTCGTGCAGCAGAACCTCGGTGTGCCGGCGTCGCTCGTGCAGGAGATGCTCGAGTACGCGCGCGGGGAGCGGACGCTCTACTCGGCGGAGCTCGAGTACGGGCTCCTCTCGCTCGCCGAGGCGAGCCAGCTCGGCCTCGACCAGTCCTGGATCGACCGCGTCACGGCGCACAATCCGAAGCGCCGCACCGTGCTCACCATCGACCGCATCGTCGCAGGCTCGCCCGCGGCCGCGCTGCTGGAGCCGGGCGACCTCCTGCTCGCGATCGACGGCAAGGTCGTCAACAGTTTCGCCGATGCGAGCGCCGCCGTCGCCGCCCCCGAGGTGACGCTGACGATCTGGCGCGCGGGCAGGGAGATGACGGTGCCGCTGAAGACCGTCGTGCTCTCGGGCCGCGACGTCGACCGCGTGCTCTCGTGGGCCGGCGCCACCCTGCAGGCGCCGCACCGCGCGATGGCCGTGCAGCGCGGCATCGAGCCGAAGGGCGTGTTCATCGCGTTCTTCATGTATGGATCGCCGGCGTCGAGGTACAAGCTCTGGGCGGGGCGGCGCATCACCGAGGTGGACGGTATCCCGGTCGACGACCTCGACGCCTTCATCCGCGCCGTATCCGGGCGCCCGGACGACGCGTCGATCCGGCTGAAGACCGTGAGCTGGAACGGCTCGGTCGAGATCACGACGCTCCGGCTCGACCAGCATTACTGGCCGGCCTACGAGCTGCAGCGCACCGACGCCGGCTGGAAGCGCATCCCGCTCGACTGAATCGCCCGATGCTGCCGGAACCCGCGAAAATCGAGGAGGCCGCCGCGCGCCTCAACGCGGGCGGCCTCGTCGCGTTCCCGACCGAGACCGTCTACGGGCTCGGAGCCGATGCCGCCAATCCGGCAGCCGTCGCACGCATCTTCGCGGCCAAGGGCCGGCCCGCGAGTCACCCGCTAATCGTGCATTTCAGCAATTTCGATGCCGCACGAGAGTACGCGGCGGAGGTCCCGGATACCGCGCGCCGCCTGGCCGAGACGTTCTGGCCGGGACCGCTCACGCTCGTGCTGCCGAAGTCTGCGCGCGTATCCGACGCGGTCACGGGCGGCCAGGCGACGGTCGCGCTCCGCGCGCCCGCGCATCCCGTCGCGCGCGCGCTGCTCGCGGCCTTCGGGCGCGGGATCGCCGCACCCTCCGCGAACCGCTACGGGCGCATCAGCCCGACGCGCGCCGCCGATGTGCGCGAGGAGCTCGGCGACGCCGCGCTCGTGCTCGACGGCGGCGACTGCGAGGTCGGCCTCGAGTCCACGATCGTCGCCTGCCTCGGCGGCCGCGTGACGCTCCTGCGCCCCGGCTCCGTGTCGCGCTCACAGGTCGCGGACGTCGTGGGGCGCGTGGACGATCCCGGTACCGACGCGCCGCGTGCGCCGGGCCGCGAGCGCTCGCACTACGCGCCGGGCACCCCGCTCGCCATCGCGAGCGTGGAAATGCTGCGGGCGGAGATTGACGCCGCTGTCGCCGCGGGCGCGCGCATCGCGGTACTGGCGCGCTCGGCGCCGGCGGTGGAGGCGGGTGGCGTGATCTGGCGCGGCATGCCGGCGGATCCGGTCTCGTACGGGCGCGGGCTCTACGCGGCGCTGCGCGGACTCGACGCCTCGGGCGCGGACCGCATCCTGGTCGAGGCGGTGCCGGCCGGGGAGGCCTGGGCCGCCGTCGCCGACCGGCTCGCGCGGGCCGCCGCGCGCGGCGAATCCGCGGACGGCGTCCTCGACGCGACCTGATCGGGGCGAGTCTCAGCGGACGCCCACGTTCTCCGACAGGAGCGCGTTGATGTCGTCGAGGCCCTTGGCATCGAGCGTGCCCGCCGCCTGCTGCAGGCGCAGCACGTTCAGCAGGTAGTCGTAGCGGCTGCGCGCGTAGTCGGTCTGCGACTGGAACAGCCGCTGGCGCGCCTGCAGCACGTCGATCGAGGTGCGCGTGCCGACTTCGTAGCCGGCCTCGGTGGCGGCCAGAGCGGTCTGCGCGGATTCGACCGCCTGCTTCAGCGATTGGACGCGGGCCATCTCGGAATTGACGCCGAGGAAAGCGTCGCGGGTCGAGCGCTCCGTCGCGCGCGCCGTGCGCTCGAGGCGCTCGCGCGCCGCGGTGTGCCGGTACTGCGCCTGGCGCACGCGCGAGGACGTGAGGCCGCCGGAAAAGATCGGCACCGTCACCTGCAATCCGTACACCGTCCCGTAGTCGTTGCTGGAGGTGTCGCCGACCGTCGTGCCGTTGAGGCTCCCGTCGCTCTCGCTGTGGTTGCGGTTCACCACGAAGTCCACGGCGGGGAAGTGGCCGCCGCGCTCGACGTTGATGTTCGCCCGGGTGATCTCGGCCGCGAGCCGACTGGAGTTCAGGCTCGGGTTCTGGTCCATGGCGAGCTTGACCCAGTCGTCCGGGTTTTCCGGGTTGGGCGCATGCAAGGGCATGTCGTTGCCGGGCTTCTCGAGCGTATCCCAGGCGTCGCCCGTCAGCTCGCGCAGGATCTCGCCGTTGTTCGCGAGGTTTCGCTTGCCCTGGATCAGTGCCGCGCTCGCGGAATCGAAGGCGGCCTTCGCGTCCTGCACGTCGGTCACGGCGATGAGGCCCACCTCGAAGCGCTTCTCGGACTGCTCGAGCTGGCGGCCGATCGCGTCATAGGCGGCCTGCGCGGCCTCGAGCGTGTCGCGCGCCGCGAGCACGTTGAAGTAGGCCTCCGCCGTGCGAAGGATCAGGTCCTGCTGCGCCACCACGTAGTCGGCTTCCGCCTGGGCGCGCTCGGTGTTGCTGCGCTGGTAGGTCGCGTAGTTTTCCCAGCGGAACACGCTCTGGCGCAGCTGCAGGTTCCAGTTGCTGCTGTCCCCGTCGAAGTTGCGAGTGTCCGGCGTCAGCGGCACGCCCGGCGCGACGAAGACGCCGGTGCTGTTGGTGTCGACCTTGTCGTTCCAAGTCCCGTCCGCATTCACCTGCGGCAGCAGGGCGGCGATGGCCTGCGGCTTCGATTCGCGCGTGGCGAGCCGGTTGGCGTCCGCCTCGCGGATCAGCGGGTCGTTGGTGAGCGCGCGCTCGTAGACTTCCTTGAGGTCGGCGGCGCTGGCGTTGAAGCAGGCAAGGCTCGCGCAGGCGAGAACCGAATGGACGATGAATCGCGTATTCATGCGCAGGCATTCCTTCGCAAAGTCGGGGTAGGGAGAGCTACTGTATTACTAGTGTATATCACCAGATGACCCTGGCTCAAGAGGACTCGATACTGCCATCTGAAGGGCGAAATAGCGGGTCCATTTGAGTCCAAGCGCCCGAAAAGGGGGTCGAAAAGCGAGGCGTAGCCGGCTTCAGAAGCGGAATCGCGACGGCGCGATGGGGAGGATCAGCGGCTCGATACGGGTCTCGAACAGGACCTCGCTGAGCCAGGAATCCTCGCCCGTGCGTGTGACGAGGCGGGCCTCCATGGCCGGGCCCGAGCCGATCACGACGAACATACGGCCGCCCACGGCGAGCGCTCGCTCGAGGCGTCGCTCCGGCGCCGGCAGCGAGCCGGTGACGGCGACGACCTGGTAGTCGGCGCCATAGTCGCGCGCGAGCGCATCCGCCGTCTCGATCGAGACGCGCGAAATGCCCACCGCCTCGATCGCGCGCGCGGCGCCGGCCGCGAGATCCGCGTGGATTTCGATGCTGTCGACGGAGCCGGTGAGGTGCGCGAGGCAGGCCGCGAAGAAGCCGCTGCCGGTGCCGACTTCGAGCACGCGTTCGCCGCGCACCGGCGCGAGCGCCTGGAGGATGCGGCCTTCGAGCGCCGGCGGCAGCAGCCACTGGCCGTGGCCGATCGGGATCGGAGCGTCGGCAAAGGCGACGGCGCGATAGGCTTCCGGCACGAAGCGCTCGCGCGGGACGGCGGCGAGCGTCGCGAGGACGCGCGGGTCGAGGACGTCCCAGGCGCGCACCTGCTGATCGATCATCTGCCGCCGCGCGGCTTCCGTCCTGGCGTCCATCACCATTATGGTGAATCGCCGGGGGCGCGAGTACAAGCGTGCGATATGCTGCCCAAAGCCGCGTAAATGTAACGAATATTGACGGTCCCGCGGGCCGCTGATTCGAAGGGGATGACAGGCTCGATGACGGTCCCGACAATCGCCGCCGTCGTGCTGGCGATGTTCGCTGCTGTACTCGGGGTAATCACATTCCGGCAGCGGCGCAAGCTCTCGCGCCTGGAGGCCGAGGCAGTCGCCGCGAGTCCGGCGCAGCGCGCCGGCGATGCGATGCGCGCCATGATCTCGGCCCTGCGCGAGCCGGCGCTCCTGCACGGTGAACAGATCGAGGCGGCCAACGACGCGTTCGCGGCGATCGTCGGCATGCCCGCGGCGCAGCTCGCCGGCAAGCGGTTATCCGAGGTCGTCGGCGGGGAATACGCGGAGCTCGCCGCGCTCGCGGTCACGCGCGCACTCGCCGGCGAGTCGAGGCCATCGCTCACGGAGCTCGAAATCACCGACCCGCACGGCCAGGTCACGCGCGTCGAGCTGACCGGCTCCGCGATCGAGGTGGCGGGGCGCACGCTCGTCCTGTTCACGGCCGAGGAAATGCTGCCGCACCGCGAGGCGCCGGCCGCGGGGCCGCAACCTGACCGCTCGCAGCTCGCGCTCGAGTCGCTCGGTGAGGGACTCCTCACGACCGATGCGCATGGCCTCATCGACTACATGAACCAGTCGGCCGAGTCGCTGACCGGCATGCGTCGCGAGGACGCGGCCGGCAAGACCTTCGGCGCGATGATCGGATTCGTGGACGAGCACGACCGCCGCGCGCTCGCCGATCCCGTGCAGCAGTGCCTCGCGACCGGCGCGCGCGTCAACCTCGGGCGGCGCTCGATCCTCATCTCGCGCGCGAGCGGCAGCGAGCTCGGCGTCGAGGCGACGGCCTCGCCGATCCGCGGGCCGGACGGCGACGTCGCGGGCGTCGCGGTGATGCTGCACGACGTCAGCGAGCTGCGCGGCCTCACGCAGCAGATGTCCTACCAGGCGAGCCACGACGCGCTGACCGGGCTCGTCAACCGGCGCGAGTTCGAGCGCCGGCTCGGCGAGGCGCTCGAGATCGCGCGCGCAGGCCGGCAGAGCCACGTGATGTGCTACCTCGACCTCGACCGCTTCAAGGCCGTCAACGACACCAGTGGCCACCTCGCGGGCGACAACATGCTGCGCGAGGTCGCGGCCCTGATCCGCGAGGCCGTGCGCGACTCGGACACGGTCGCGCGCCTCGGCGGCGACGAGTTCGGCGTGCTGCTGGTCGGCTGCCCGCTGGAGAAGGCGCGGCAGATCGCGGACGACGTGTCGCGCGCGATCGGCGAGTACCGATTCGTCTGGAAGGACCGCATCTTCAGCGTCGGCGTCAGCATCGGCATCGTCGAGCTGACCGGCGAGAGCAACTCGCTCGAGGAGATCATGAGCGCGGCGGACTCGGCCTGCTACGTGGCCAAGAAGCAGTCCGACACCCACATCCACGTGTATTCGTCCCACGACGAGGCGATCGCGCGGAGCCGCGGCGAGATCCACTGGCTGCAGCGGCTGCAGGCCGCGCTGCGCGACGGTTTCTTCGAGCTCTACGTGCAGCCGATCGAGCCGACCCGCCCGGGCACTCCGTCCCCGAACGGGCCCGCCATGGAGGTGTTCGTGCGCCTCCACGACGAGGGCCAGGCGATCGCGCCCGCGGAATTCTTCCCGGCGGCCGAGCGCTACCGCCTGATGTCGATGATCGACCGCTGGGTGCTCGGCTCCGCGCTCGCGGCGCTCGGCGCGGGCGCCATCCGGCTGCCGCCGGGGCGGAGCCTCTCGATCAACATCTCCGGGCAGACGCTGGCCGACCCCTCGTTCCTCGAGTTCGTCGTCGACGAGCTCGACCGCACCGGCATCCAGCCCGCCCAGATCTGCTTCGAGGTCGCGGAGACCTCGGTGATCGGCAACCTCGAGCAGGCGAGGCGCTTCATCGACGTGCTGCATGGGATGGGATGCAGGTTTGCGCTCGACGACTTCGGCACTGATCTTGGCGGCTTCGCGAACCTCAAGCAGCTGCCGATGGACTACCTCAAGATCGACGGCTCGTTCATGCGCGACCTCGGCCGCGACTCCGTCAACCAGGCAATGGTGAGCGCGGTCGTCGGCATGGCGCGCACGCTGAATTTCCGCCTGGTCGCCGAGCAGATCGAGGACGTGACCGCGCTCGAGGCCGCGCGCGCGATGGGCATCGACTTCGTGCAGGGCCACGCGATCGGCCGGCCGCGCCCGCTGGCGCCTGCGGCCTGACGAGGCTCAGCGGCCGGCGGCGGGCGGGTCGGCGAAGCGCCGGATCCCGAAGGCCTCGTAGAGCTCGGCCGGCGCGTAGCCGACGCCGTCTTTAAGCACGTAGCTCACCTTGCGGATGTCCGAGATGTCCGCCGTCGGGTCGCCATCGACCAGGATGAGGTCGGCGCGCTTGCCGCGCTCGATCGTTCCGCGGTCGGCGAGCACGCCCGCGTAGCGCGCGGCGTTCTCGGTCGCAATGCGGATCGCCTCGCCGGGCGCGACGCCGGCCTTCACATACAGCTCGAGCTCGCGGTGCAGCATGAATCCCGCGAGGCTGTCGGTGCCGGCGACTAGCGGCACGCCGGCGGCGTGCAGCCGGCCGAAGAGCTCCATCATGCGCTGCCAGGACTCGCGGTAAACCTCGAGCTTGCCGCCACTGACGTCCGTCGAGTTGTTGCGCCAGCCGCGCTGCACGGCATACGGGAAGTGGTCGGCGACCGGAGCCATCGAGGGATCCATGTCGCCGGGCTTCTGGGTGTACAGGGGCTCGAAGGTCGCCAGGGTCGCATCGATCACGGTCTTGTGGTCGACGAGGAGCTGGATGAAATCGCGCACCTTCGGCGAGTCGAGGTCGATCGTGCGCGCGCGCTCGCCGACCAGGCTGAAGCGCAGGATCGTGCGCGAGTCGGTGTCCGGGTCGGACACGAAGTTCAGCGCCATCTGGTTGATGTGCTGCAGCTCGTCGTAGCCCTCGCGCACGACGCGCTCGGAGCGCGAGAAGGCCGGCACGTGCCCGCTGACGCGCATGCCGCGCGAGTGCGCATAGGCCGCGATCGGCTGCGCCCACTCGGGCTTGATCGAGTTGTAGAGCTTGACCTGGCGGTAGCCGCGCTCGGCGTACCAGTCGACCGCGTTCCTCGCCTCGTCGAGGTCCTTTACGACGAAGCCGCCGCGCGCGGAGTAGGCGCTTTCGCCCTCGATGAATCCCGCCGGCTCGATGTGCGGCCCGACCGTGAGGCCTCCGGCGATGTCCCGGCGGAGCGACGCAAGGTAGGCGTTGTCGTTGCCCATGTCGCGCGAGCTCGTGACGCCGCCCGCCACCTGCAGTATCGAGTTCCAGGCATCCTCGTGCGCGTGCATGTCGAAGAGGCCGGGGAGCAGGGCTCGGCCGGCGCCGTCAATCACCGTCGCCGGGTCCCGAGCCTGCGAGTTCGCCGGGTAGATCGCCGCGATGCGGCCCTCGTTGACATACACGTCGGCGGGCTCGCCGAGCTTCATCGACGGCGTGTCGTAGACGCGGACGTTCCGGATGAGGATCGGCTGCGGCAGCGCGTGGGTCGACTTCTTCGCGATGTCGGCCAGGTACCTCGACTCCGCGGCCTGCTGCAGCCGCTCGAGCTCCGTCGCGATGTCCTCGTAGCCCGCAACGACCGTGTGCCGGCCGCCGACGTTGATGCTGGCGAACAGGCGCATGTCGCCGCCGGCGTCGAGCCAGACGTAGACCGGCTGCAAGGCGATGCCCAGGATCGCGTACAGGGCGACATCGCGCTCGCGGCCCGCCGCACCCACGCGCGCGTCGGCGAGCTTTTCGCTGCGCACCTCGCCGCCCGGCAGTGCGGCGAGGCGTCCGCCGGATTTCTGCGTCGCGCGCGCGATGATGGCGCTGACCTCGGGGCTGCCGTAGCTCGGCAGGTACAGCGCCGCTTCAGCGACCGGGTGCGAACCCTGCTCGGCGGGCGACTTCCAGCTCGCGCGCTTGCCGGAGACGGAGAAGCGCTCGTCGAGGACCGCGCCGAAGGTCGTCTTGCCCTGCTGGCGGTAGCTCCGGATCGTGCCGTCCGGGGCGAGTACGATGTCCTCCTCCATGTCCGGCCCGCGGCCATTGTCGCGGTACGAATAGCTGACATGCAGGCGCCCGTCCCGGCCGGCGACAGTCTTGAGCGCGCCCGTCTTCACCCCGACGAAGTGGACGTCATAGTCGAAATTCGTGTCCGCGAAGGCGGGCAGGGCGACCGCGAGCGCGACGCACGGAAGCAGGAATCGCAGGCTTCGCGTGCTCACTGGTAACGACCTGCACGGAGCGCATCGTTTTCGTCCGCGTGCCCCGTGAGCTGCCAGTGAATCATGGGAACCGGGATCATGCCGGCGCCGTTGACCTCGTCGAAGTAGCGCTTCATCGTGAAATCCGCACCGAGCTGCTGGGCCCTGACGCGCATGAGGTCATCGAGCAGGTGCTTGCCGGTGACATAGCTCGTGCCATAGCCGGGCTGGCGCAGGTAGAGCTGCTGCTCGAATCCGAGCAGGTCGAGGTCCGGGCGCATCCAGCCCCGCGGCGTGAACTGCGACTGGAAGGCCTTGGCCTGCTTGAGGTCGAAGATGTTCGCCTGCGCGTAGAGCGACGCGAGGCCGCGCGCCGATCGCTGCGCGAGCATGATCCAGATGATTTCCTTGGCGCGCGGCTCGTCGTCGAAGAGCCCCGCGTGCAGCATGAACTCCTCCATCGCGGTTGCCATCCCTTCGGCGCGCGAGTTCCAGATGTTGTAGAGCATCGGTCCGCGGCGGATCGGGCTCGCGTGGGGCTCGTCGCGCATGCGCGCGAGGTCCCACCAGTGGTAGAAGTGCGTGTAGAGCGTCAGCGGCTCGTAGTGCGTCGCGATCGCGAAGAAGTTCCGGGTCTCGAGCGGGACGTATTCGCCGATCTTGGCGCGGAGCGCGGCGTCCATGCTGTCGCGCATCGGGTAGAGGTCGCGCTTCTTCAGGAAGTCGAGGAAACGGGTGACGGCCTCGTTGCCGCGGCGCTGGTATTCCTCCGGCGTCGCGATGACCGCCAGCTCCGGCAGCCCGGCGTTCCGGGCCTCCTCGAGCTTCAGCGAGGCGACGGAACGCGCGAGCTCCCGCTTGAGCAGGTTCACCTCGTCCTGCCAGGTCATCGGGATCAGGTACACGTTCCTCAGCATCCAGTCGTAGTTCTCCTGGCCGATGCCGGACGGGCCCGTCTTCGATGCCGCCTGCGCGTCGAGCCAGTCGACGAAGCCGGTGGTCGCTGCGCGCGCCGCGGCGATCGCCTTCTTGAGCGTGCGGCCGCTGCCGGACGTCTTTTCAGCGAGCTCGTCGAGCGCCTTCACCTGGTTGCGCATCGTCCCCGCGCCGGTGATCCAGAGGTCGTGCGCGTTTCCGGTGAGGTTCCCGCGCGCCTGGGCGAGCAGCGGCGGCACGATCGCGAGCTCGCGCGCGAGCTTCGCCTCGCCGTCGCGCGAGAGCGGGAACTGGTAGGTCCATACCTCGACGACATCGTGGTGCACCGTGCCCTCGTGCGCCGGCGTATCGCTCTGCTCGGTCCAGATGCTCTGGTAGAAGGCGGGGTCGCGTGCCCAGGGCTGCAGCACGCGCACGTAAAAATCGAATCCGTTCATCTCCGCCCGTACGAGTGCCTGGTCCACACGTGCCTCGACCGGCCAGTTGCTGGCGTCGATGGCTTCCAGCCGGTCGCGGTAAGCCTTGAGCTCCTGGTGACGACGCTCGAAGGTGGCGGCGGTATAGTCGGGTGCGCCGTCTTTGAGCGGCGGATGCTCGAAGGCGCGCCAGTCCTCGAACAGTTTCAACAGCCCGTCATAGCCGGGCGGAGCGCCGGCTGCGGCGGCGGCCTGGGCGAGGAATGCAGATGCGAGAAGTACAGTCGCCAAACGGCGGAAAGCCAACGGATTTTTCATTTCGTCCCCCGAGGAAGGCCCCGGATTCTAGGGCCGGGTTTCGGACCGCGTCCAGCGAGCGCGATGACCGGGGCCAATTGAATTCCGCCGGGATTCGGAGTATTCCAGAGCCCTGCGCAAGCCTGGGGAGGACTCCATGAACCGCAATTTCATGGTTGCGATCGTCGTCGTACTCGTCGCGGCCGTCGGCTTCTACCTGTACAAGCGCTCGGCCGAGCCGCCGTTGCCCGATCTTGCGCCGGTCGGCGCGAACCTGATCGACGGGCTTGGCGACTACAGCATGCCGATCACCGCCAAGAACAAGGACGTGCAGCGCTGGTTCGACCAGGGCCTCGCGATGACGTACGGCTTCAACCACGATGCCGCGGAGCGCTCGTACCTGAAGGCCGCCGAGCTCGACCCGGACTGCGCGATGTGCTGGTGGGGCGCGGCGCTGGTGCTGGGCCCGCACGTGAACGCCGCAATGTCTCCCGACAACAATCCGAAGGCCTGGGACCGGTTGCAGCGCGCGCAGCGCACGGCGTCCAAGGCGACCGAGAAGGAGCAGGCGTTCATCCACGCGCTCTCGAAGCGCTATGCCGAAAACCCGCCGCAGGACCGCAAGCCGCTCGACGAGGCGTATGCCAAGGCGATGGGCGAGCTCGCTGCAAAGTATCCCGACGACAACGACATTGGCGCGCTCTATGCCGAGTCGATGATGGACCTGCAGCCCTGGGACTACTGGGACGCCAACGGCCAGCCGAAGGGGCACACGGCCGAGGTCGTCCAGCAGCTCGAGACCGTCATCGCGCGGAATCCGAATCACGCAGGAGCGCTGCATTACTACGTGCATGCCGTCGAAGCCTCGCCGGATCCGTCGAAGGGCGTCGCGGCCGCCGACACGCTCCGCGCGCTCTTGCCGGGATCCGGCCACCTGGTGCACATGCCGGCGCATATCTATGCGCGCGTCGGCCGCTGGCACGACGCCGTGATCGCAAACCAGAACGCGATCGGCGCCGACGATGCGTACCTCGCGATCTGCAAGCCGGGACCGGGCGTGTACCCGCTGGGCTACGTGCCGCACAACCACCACTTCCTGTGGTTCGCGGCGACGATGGAGGGTGCGAGCAAGCTCGCGGTCGAGGCGGCTGCGCACACCGGCCAGCGCACGAGCGACCCGAAGCTCATGCGCACGCCCGGCTTCGAGGCGATGCAGGGTTTCACGACGACCCCGCTCTTCGCCGCCGTGCGCTTCGGCCACTGGGACGACGTCGTCGCGACGCCGAAGCCCGCCGACGACCTGCCATACATGCTCGCGATGTGGAATTACGGCCAGGCGATGGCGGCCGTGGGGCAAGGACGCCTCGACGACGCGAAGAAGTTCCACGAGGCGCTCGTGCCGGCGACCAAGGATCCCGCGATCGAGAAGATGAAGCAGTTCGATCGGTACTCGCTCGTCGGCGGCGTGCAGGTCGCCGAGCGCTTCGTGGCGGCGAACATCGCGCGCGCGGAGAAGAAGTACGACGACGCGATTGCCGCGCTCAACACGGCGGTGACGATCGAGGACACGCTGCCCTACGACGAGCCGCCGGCCTGGAACTGGCCGTCGCGACTCGCGCTCGGTAACGTCCTGCTCGAGGCGAAGAAGCCGGCGGACGCCGAGCAGGTCTTCCGCGAGGAGCTGAAGCGCAACCCCGAGAACGGATGGTCGCTGCACGGCCTCGCGCAGGCGCTCAAGGCGCAGGGCAAGAAGCAGGAAGCGCAGGAAGTCGCCGACCGCTTCGCGAAGGCCTGGGCCAACGCGGACGTCGACCTCGGCAAGATCTAGCGCGGCAGCGCAGCGAAATAAAGGGGCGCGTCCCCTTTATTTCGGCAGCGCGGCGAGGTCGGCGGCGAGGGCCGTGCGGATGTGCGGCGCCTGGAAGTAGCCGGCGAGACGCGCGTCGCGGTCGATCAGCACGAACGCCGTCGAGTGGTCGACGGTGTACTCGTCGCCGGCGCCCGGGTTCCGCACCTGGGCAAGGCCGAGTCCGGCAGTGAGCTTCTCCATCTCGGCACGCGAGCCGGTCGCGCCGGTGAAGCCCGGGTCGAAGTGCGCGAGGTAGCGCCCGATGACCTCCGGGGTGTCGCGCTCCGGGTCGACGCTGACGAACAGGAAGCGGAGGTCGTCGCGCGCGACGTCGCGCCTCAGCTGCGACATCAGCGCGAGCGTCGTCGGGCAGACGTCCGGGCAGTTCGTGAATCCCGTGAAGAGCAGCGTCCAGTGGCCCTTCAGGTCATCGTGCAGGAACGGCTGGCCGCGCTGGTCCGTCAGGGCGAAATCGGGGATCGAGCGCGCCTGCGGGAGCGCCGTCCCCGCGTGCAGCACGATGGGGCGATGCGCGCGCTGGTAGAGCGCGAAGCCTCCGCCCACGGCGACCGCGGCGATGACGGCAATCCAGGCAGTTGCGCGGCGCATGGTTACCGGAGGTCCGGCCTCAGGCGCGCGCGCCGCCGTTCCAGCCGAGCAGGTTCAGGAACTCGCGCCGCGTCTTCGGCCCGTTCGTGAGGAAATGCGGCTCGGGTCGCGCCCGGTACGCCAGCCGCTCGGCCGACACCGTGTCCCGGCGCGCGCGGAGCTTCATCTCTTCGGCGGAGATGCCGTAGGGGCGCATCGCGTTCAGGCCGAAGATCTTGGCGCGGAGCTCAGGCGTGATCTCGGGATAACCGTGCTTCTCGCGCAATTCCGGCGCGATCTGGAAGGCTCGAAAGGCCTGGATCTGGTCCTGGGGCGAGCCGTACCAGATCGAGTCCGTGCCCCAAAGCACGTTGTCCGGGCCGACGTGCTTCAGGAGCTTGCCGAGCCCGTGCGCGGCCTGCGTCGGGTCCCGCATCAGGAATCTCCAGGTGCTGCCGAGCTCGGCGTAGACGTTCGATCCTGGGCGAAGCCCGCTTTCCTCGAGCGAGCGGATCAGCGTGTCGATGCCGTCGGCGGCCGGGCCGTAGGGTTTCTCCTCGACCTCGGTCACGAAGCCCGAGTGATAGACGAGGAAGCTGACGTCCGGAAAGCGCTTCGCGATCGGGCCGATGTCACGGCACTGGCTGTGCTCGTATGACTTCGGCCCGAAGGGCAGGCCCTTGTGCACGCAGATGACCTTGACGCCGAGCCGGCGCGCCTCCTCGACGAAGCGGATCCCGACCTCGTCGTCCAGGTAGAAGCCGTTTCCATCCGGTCCCCACTGCGTGTAGCACTTCCACGCGCAGATGCCGAACTGGTCCCGTAGCCGCGGCATGTCCTCGATGTCGCCCGGCTGGTTCGGGTTGACGCGCCCGTGGATCAGGAGCCGATGGTTGCCTTCCATGCGGTCGACGATCCGGCGCACGTTGTCGGCGGACTCGATCTCGAGCGGCGAGGCGTCGCGGCGCGAAGGCACGAAGGAGAGGACCATCATGTCCGTATCGCTGTCGAGGAAGACGTCCTTCACGAACTGCTCGGAGCTGAGGCAGGCCAGGTGGCTCCGCGGGCTCTTGCCGTCCGCGAGCGCGCAGCCCGCCTTGGGCGCCCACTGGAACGCGGATTCCGGCGCGACCTTGAGCCAGGCCTGCGTCGGGTCCACGTAGTGGCCCTGCACGTCGAAGATGAACTCGCCGGTCTCGAGCGAGGCCGCGGCCGCCGGCTGGGTCGCCGCGACGGCCGGCAGGTCGAAGTAGCCGCCGTTGCGCCCGGCCGCGGCGTTCGCCGCGTTGAACGCGAGGAGCGTGCTCGCCGCACCGCAGGTCGAGAGCAGGAAGTCGCGCCGGCCCATGCCGACGCGCTTCGCATTCCTGCCGGCGGACTCCTGCGCGAGCCGGTTCGCGTAGCGGTTGGCGTGCGACAGGGGCACCGGCAGGAACTCGCCGTTGCTGGTGGAGTCGAGCTTGATCGGCAACCGATGCCCGTCCGGGTCGACGCGGTGGCGCGGCCCCGGCATTACAGCGCCCCGATGTCGCCGTGGACCGGCTTGCCCTCGAACAGCGTCAGCAGCACCTTCGTGTCCGAGATGTCGTTCGCCGGTATCTCGAAGAGGTTCCTGTCAAGCACCGCGAGGTTCGCGACCTTGCCGACCTCGAGCGAGCCCGTGTTCTTCTCGTCGCGGTTGGTGTAGGCGGCGTTGATCGTGAACGCAGCGAGCGCCTCCGGCAGGGTGATGCGCTCCTCGGGCAGGAAGGGCACCTTCGTGTCGCCAAGCGCGCCCATGCGCGTGACCGCAGTCTCCATCTCCTCGAACGGGTTCGCGCTCGAGACCGACCAGTCGCTGCCGAAGGCCACGACGGCGCCGCTCTTTTCCAGGCTGCCGATCGGGTACATGTACGAAGCCGTGAACTTGCTGATGAAGGGCAGCGTCAGGTTCGTGACGTACTCATCCGCGTAGGCCCACAGCGGCTGGAAGTTCGCAATCACGTGCAGCTTGCGGAATCGCGGCTGGTCGTCCGGGTGCACCAGCTGCAGGTGCGAGATGTGGTGGCGATGACCGAGGTCGCCGTTGGCGTTGTGCGCCGCTTCGATCGCGTCCAGCACCTGGCGGACGGCGGCGTCGCCGATGGCATGGAAGTGGACCTGGAAGCCGTCGGCGTCGAGCTGCGTCACCGCTTTCTTCAGCACTTCCGGGTCCACCATCGGGATGCCGCGCACGTCCTTCTTGCCCGGCAGCTTGTACGGCTCGAGCACGACGGCCGTGTAGCTCTCCATCACGCCGTCCTGCATGATCTTGACGGTACCGGCGTCGATGCGGCCGCCCGAGTATTCGCCGCGCAGCCGCTTGATGTTCTCGATCTGCTCGAGGCCCTGGCCGCGCTCCCACCAGATCGCGCCGACGACGTGCAGCGAGAGCTGCCCCGCCTTGTCGACGCGGTGGTAGGACTTGAGGTCCTCCTCGTTGACGCTTGCGTCCTGGATTCCCGTGATGCCGTAGCCGTTCAGCATCTTGACGGCATAGCGCAGCCCCGCGTCGCGCTGCGCCTCCGTCGGCGGCGGCACCTTGGCGGTGATCAGCGCGTCGCCGCCCTCCTGGAAGCTGCCGATGGCCTCGTGCGTCTTCGGATCGCGGTCGATGCGGCCGTCCGGCGGGTCGGGCGTGTCGTTCGTGATGCCCGCGATCTCGATCGCCTTGCTGTTGGCCCAGGACGAATGCCCGTCGCGGCTGTAGACGAGAACCGGCCGATCCGGGACCACCGCGTCGATCAGCTTCTTGCTCGCGATCGCGCCGGGGCCGAAGGCCGCCATCGACCAGCCGCCGCCCTTGATCCAGGGATCGTCCGGATGTGCGTCGGCGCATTCCTTGATCTTCGCCACGTACTGCTCGGCCGTGTTCAGCGCGTTGAGGTCGCAGGCGTTCGCTTCCATGCCGCCCGAGATCGGGTGAATGTGCACGTCCTGCATGCCCGGCAGCACCATGCGGCCCTTGAGGTCGACGACCTTCGTGTTCGGGCCGATGTAGGCCTTGGCGCCCGCGTCCGTGCCGACGTAGCTGATGCGCCCGTCGTCGATCGCGATGGCCTCGGCCCAGCTGCGCTCGCCGTCCACCGTGTAGATCGCGCCGTTCGTGAAAGCGAGGTCGGCGACCTTCGATTTGGGTTCGTCGACCTTCTCCGCGGGCCCGGGCGCGCAGGCGCCGAGGGCCGCTCCGGCCAGGAGCAGTGCGATCGAATTGGAGAGTCGGCGGTTCAGCTTCTTCGTCATTGGTAATCCCTGGGTATGGTTTGGTTCCAGCGCTTCTCGCGCACCAGCTTCCCGTTTTCGGTGAGACGCCGGTGGTAACTGTAATGGAAATTGTCGTGGTCGCTCGTGAACGTGAGCGCCGCGTCCCAGACGAGCTTGCGGCCGGGCAGCTCGACCTCCATGCGATGCGTACCGATGACCCGGGCGTCGGCCGGCGCGTCATCCTTGATTTCGTAACGGATCGTCTCGAAGGCGCGTTCCGTGCCCCAGGGATAGCGCATGCCGCTCTCATTGGTCGCCTTCGCGACGACGACGCCGGTCTGCGGGTTGCGGTCCACCGACGAGATCTCGCCGTAGCCCGACGTCGTGCCGCTCTCGATCGTCGCGTAGCCCGGGTAGGCCGGGTCCTTGGCCGGCGGCAGGAAATCCGGTACCGGTCGCGGCTCGTACGGGACGACCGGCAGCGTCAGGCGTGAGTCGCCGAGCCGGAGCTCCGTCGTCATCAGGTCGGGCGTCGGCCAGAGCATCGGCCATTGGGCGTTGTTGACCGCCAGCCGGATGCGATGGCCCTTCGGGAATACCCAGGACGTGAGATGCATCTCGATGTCGAGGTCGAAGGGCTCACCCGGCACGATCGCCTTGGGCGCACGCGCAGACTCGCGGTGCGTGCCGTTCATCGCCGCGCCCGCCACCTGCGTGACCGTGCCATCGGGCGCGACGTCCGAGATTCGCGCGAACCAGTTCGCGCGCGGCGCGCTCGCCGCGACCTTCAGGAACGCGTGCGGGAAGCCGAGGATCTCGAGGTTTTCGGCGAGCGGCTCGCTGTCGTAGGTGAGGCTGAACGCGTCCGTCCCGCGCTGGTCGTGCGCGACGTCACCCCACCACATGACCGGGCCGCCGGCCTCGAAGCCCACCGACGGGATGTAGCGGAGCTGGTGCGTCGCCGCCGCCGGAGCGCCGGCCGCGAGCGTGTGGTTGGGCTGCGGATAGAGGATGCGCTCCTGGATCCTGCGGATCGGCCAGCCATCCTCATAGCGCCAGCGGCCCGGCGCGAATTCGAGGTAGGGCCCCGGCGGATGCCAGTCGCGCACGTATACGGCGAAGCGCGGCTCGTCGAGGATGCCCGTGTCTTCGCCCTTCAGGAACTGGTCAAACCAGCGCACGGCCTCGCGACGCCATTCCATGCCGGGCTTCGGATAGGGCTCGCTCGGCCAAGTGTGGTTCCAGGCGCCGACGATCGCCTTCACTGGCGCGTTCTTTACGTGCTCCAGCATGCGCGCGACGCTGTCGCGGTAGCCGTCGTACCAGCCGCCGATGAGGAA
>DATJFN010000076.1:0-2584 GCA_035495635.1 Steroidobacteraceae bacterium
CGGACGAGGTTGATCAGCGCCTGCTGGATCTGGTCGGCATCACCACGAAGCGCAAGCCCCTCCGCCGCCGCGAATCGCACCCGGCCGGCCGGATGCACGGCGGCCACCTGCCGGAGCAGCGCCGCGGCGTCCGCCGGCGCGAGCGTCGGCTCCGGCATGCGCGCCAGCTCGCTGTAGCGCGAAAGGAAGCGTCTGAGCGACTCCGCCCGCTCGGCGACGAGCGCGAGGTTGTGTGCAAGATCCTCCCGCTCCGCCTTGTCCGGCGAGCCCGCCGCGAGCGCGTCGCGGCTCGTCTCGATCACGGACTTGATCGGCGCGAGGGAATTGTTGAGCTCGTGCCAGATCACCCGGATCAGGCGCCGCCACGCGCGACGCTCTTCCTCGCGCAGCGCCTGCGAGAGATCCGTTACCACCAGCAGGCGGAACGGCCGCCCCGCCTCGTGGATCACCTCGCGCATCACCTGCCAGCGGCCGGCGCGGCCCGGGAACGTGTGGGACTCGCTCGAGACCGGTGGTCCGTCGAGCAGCTCGTCGAACCCGATCTCCGACGCGGAGAGCCCGATCATCGACTCCGGATGTCGGCGCAGCAGGTTCCCGCCCGCCCGGTTCACGAGCCGGATGCGCTTGTCGCCGTCGAAGGCGAACACGGCGACGTCGATCTCGGCCAGCACCTTGTTGAGGAGCGCCGATGCCTCCATTGCCTCGAATCGCTGCGAGCGCAGCGTCGCGCCCAGCCGGTTCGACTCGAGCACGATGTCGCCGAGCGCATCGCCCTTGCGCCCATGGCGGCCGCGGATCGCGTAGTCGCCGCCGCGGAGCGCCTCCAGCAGGTTCGCAATCGAGCGGAGTGGCTCCACCGTCGCCTTGTGCACGGCGATGGCGAAGCCGATCCACGCGCAGAACAACAGCACGACGATCAGCCTGTGCACGGAATCCGCGATCGGCGCGTGGTGTAGCAAGAGGAGCGCGGTCAGGAGCGCCGGCAACCCGCCGGCGAGCGTCAGGACGACGATGCGCGCCTGGAACGGCAGGCCCCGGCGGCGCATGACGGGCTTGGAGCGGATCGGCGCGCGCTGTTCGATTTCGGTCGCCACGGCGCGAAAGTGTGCGCGTTCGACGGGAATGGCTCAACATGGAGTCCGTCGTGAACCTTCGAATCACGTTCCCGCTCCTCGCCCTTCTCACAGTCGCGCCGCTCGCGCACGCGGAGACTGCGCAAATCCGGGGCATGAGCCTCTATTACGAGATCCACGGACGCACCGACGGCGTGCCGCTCGTGCTGCTGCACGGCGGCGGCTCCACCATCGACAGCACCTGGGGCCGCGTGCTCCCGATCTTCGCCGCGCATCGCCGCGTCATCGCGCTCGAGGAGCAGGCGCACGGCCGCACGAGCGATCGCGACGCGCCCTTGACGTTTGAATCGTCCGCCGACGACGTCGCCGCCCTGCTTCAGGTCCTCAAGGTCGACAAGGCGGACCTCATGGGCTTCAGCAACGGCGCGAGCGTCGCGCTCGAGGTTGCGATCCGGCATTCCGGGCTCGCGCGCAAGCTCGTCTTCGCCTCATCCATGACGAAGCGCTCCGGCGCGCAGCCGCAGTTCTGGGAATTCATCGGGAAGGCGGGATTCGAGGACATGCCGCAGGCGCTCAAGGACGCTTTCCTGCGCGTCAACCCGGACCCTGCGAAGCTTCGCAACATGCACGACAAGGACCTCGCGCGCATGCGGAATTTCCGGGACGTGCCGGATGCCGAAGTCGCCGCAATCCGCGCACCGACGCTGGTCATGCTCGGCGACCACGACGTCGTCCGCCCCGAGCACGCTTTCGAGCTGACGAAACTGATCCCGGGCTCGCGCCTGCTGATCCTGCCCGGAGATCATGGAGACTACATCGGCGAAGTGGACGCGACGCCGGAAGGCAGCCCCTGGCCCGCGCTGACGGCGGGGCTCGTCGAGGCGTTCCTCGACGGTCAGTAGAAGACGCGGAGCACCTTGCCGGCGTCGTCGACAATCACGCGGAAGCTCTGAGGTCCTTTCCGGTCCGCGGGCGGCAGGTAACCCGTCTTTCCGTCGAAGTCGCTCGCCTTGCCATGCGCGATGACGTATTCGACGTCCTCGGCCTTGATGCCGTGCGCCTTCATGACGTCGAGCGCCCAGCCCGCGTAGGCGCGATTGCCGATCGTGCCCGGCTCGCTCGCGACGAAGCTCGAATGCATCGCGGCGCCGACCGTGCAGTGCTTCGCCGGGTTCTCGATCGTGAATGCCGCGTCGTTCGCACCGCGAAGCCCGGCGGGCTTCTCGCCACGCAGCATGAGCTGCGCGATGTCGACGCTGAGGAAACGCTTCGGCCCCTCCGATTCAGGCGCGCGCTCGCCAAAGTTCCAGCGCATCAGGAGCCCGTCGGACTTGTACTCGAGCTCTCCGGCCCACTGTTTCGCCCAGTCGATCCACTGGTACAGCTCTTCCTCGTTCGCGAAGAACTGCTGGCCTTCCTCGAGCACGAGGTGCGTGTCGCCGCTGCCGGACGGGCGGTAGATGCCGAGGTTTCCGTTCCAGCGCTCCCAGCGCGGGATCAGCTCGACCGCG
>DATJFN010000077.1:0-17709 GCA_035495635.1 Steroidobacteraceae bacterium
GAGAGGTTTCCGACATCGTGCTCGTCCTGACGACGCGCCAGAGCATCGAGGGCATCACCGACGGCAAGTTGACGCTCGGCGGTGACGCCTCGGTCGCGGCGGGCCCGGTGGGCCGCACGGCCATGGCGGGCACGAGCGTGACATTCGACGCGGAGGTGTACGCGTACTCGAAGACGCAAGGCCTCTTCGCCGGCGTCTCGCTCGAGGGCAACGGCATCTTCATCTGGAAGAAGGCCAACAAGCGCTTCTACGGCAACGACAGCGCCGCCGACATCCTGGCGAGCAAGTCGCCCGCTCCGGAACCGGCGCCCGCGCTCGTCGCCGAGGTCACGAAGCTGACGAGCGGCGCCGCCTCAGCCTCCGCGGCGGACCCGCCGCCCGCACCGGCGCAGCCGGCGACCGCGCCGAGCGAAGCCAAGACCTATCCGCTGCCGGATCCCGAGCCGGGCAAGGAACCGCCGGGCCGCTGATCGCGCTCAGCCGCGAGCGCGCGCCACCGAGCCGGGGCCGGCGGGACAGGAGACGCCTGTCCCGGAGAGATCGCAGGTGGCGCCGGGATTCTTCGCCAGGTACTGCTGGTGATAGTCCTCGGCGAAGAAGAATTCAGGCGCAGCCAGGATATCGGTGGTGATCGCCGCGTGCTGGCCCGTCGCAGCCAGCGCCCGTTCGTACGTCGCCTTCGAGGCCCTCGCCTCCTCCAGCTGCCGTTCGCCGATCCCGTAGATAGCCGAGCGGTACTGCGTGCCGACGTCCTCGCCCTGGCGCATGCCCTGCGTCGGCTCGTGGCTCTCCCAGAACGCCCGCAGCAGTTCGCCGTATGACACGCGCCTCGGGTCGAATACGACGCGCACCACTTCCGTATGGGCGGTGTTGCCCGTGCAGACTTCCCGGTAAGTCGGGTTCGGCGTGAACCCGCCCGCATAGCCAACTGAGGTTGACCAGACGCCCGGCAGCTCCCAGAAGAGGCGCTCGGCGCCCCAAAAGCAGCCCATACCTAAGAGCGCCACCTCGAGGCCGGCCGGATAAGGCGGCGCGAGCCGGTTGCCATTGACGAAATGCCGCTCGGCGACGGGCATCGCTTCTGCCCGGCCCGGCAGGACCTCGGCCGCGGACGGCATCGTGGTCTTGCGAAGCGGATCTGGCATCGCCGTATCTTACAATGCAGCCCGGATGCTCGAGCTCAAGTCCGATCTCTTCGGCACGGTGACCCTCGGCGGCGACCGCGGGCGCGACATCGTCGTCCGCGATACGGCACCCGCGCGATGGTGGACGGGATGGATCGCTCGGCTCCTTTGCCGTCGCGAGGCGCGCGCACTCGCGCGACTCGACGGAGTGGACGGCACGCCGCGCCTCCTGGCGGCCGGCCGCGGGACGCTCATTCGCGAGTGGATCGAGGGCCGGCCGATGCAGGCCGCGCGGCCGCGGGACTCCGAGTACTACCGTGCCGCGCGCGCGCTCATCGCGCGGCTGCACCGTCGCGGCGTCGCGCACAACGACCTCGCGAAGGAGCCGAACTGGCTGGTGACGCCGGCCGGCAATCCAGCGGTGGTGGACTTCCAGCTAGCATGGGTCGCACCGCGGCGGGGCTACTTCTTCCGCGCGCTGGCGCGGGAGGACCTGCGCCATCTCCTGAAACACAAGCGCCGCTATTGCCCGGAGCGGCTCACCGCGCGCGAGCGCCGCATCCTCGCGACGCCCGCGCCCCTTTCGCGCCTGTGGATGGCGGCCATCAAGCCCGCCTATACCTTCATGACGCGCCGTCTCTTTCGCTGGGCCGACCGCGAGGGCGCCGGCGACCGGCAGTACTGAGCGCCTTCATCCGGCGCGCGCGTTTCGCTATCGTAGTCGCATGGCCATCGCCCACGAGCACAACCTGAACCAGCCGCCGCCGGCCTCGAAGCCGTTCGGCATCCGCGTTCGCCTGCGCGCGCGCGATCCGTTCACCCGCCTGGTCGGCGCCGACTGGCACAAGCAGCACTGGTTTGCGACCGAGCGCGAGCGCGACGCGGCGCTCGCGGACATGGCTGCGCGGCACCTCTACTCGCGCCGCGGCGACGAGCCGTCGGTCGTCTACGAGAAGGTCGCCGGTCCGCCGCCGCGCTGAGGATTCATCGGATCCGTCCGAGCAGCAGGTAGAAGGTGCGGTCGCCGCCCTCGCCGAAGCCCGCCGCCACGTAGACGGGCCCGAGGAACGTGTCGAAACCGATGAATGTCGAGCCGTTCACCAGCGCCGAGTCGAAGCTGATGTCGCTCCGCCGCTGCCAGACATTGCCCATCTCGACCGAGACGCCGACGTAGGTCGGCACGTCGAAGAGCCCTTCCTGCCCGCTGCCGATGCGCCGGTAGTAGATCGCGCGCGCGATGCCGAACTGCGGTCCGCTGATCTCGTCCGGCCGCAGACCCGACAGGTCGAAGAGCCCGCCGAGCGTGTAGAAATCCTGGACCTGGTCCGTCGGTCCCGAGACGTGCGCGCCGCCCGCCGCCGAGAGGATGATCGTGTTGCGGCCTTGCGAGCGCGCGTGCGTCCAGTCGAAGGAGATGCGGTCGGCGTCGGCCTCGGCCCCGAGGCTCTCGCGCGGGCCGTTCCACTGCAGCGTGAAGAGCTCGCCTTGCCGCGGGAAATACACGTCGTCGAGGAGGTCGACCGAGAACCGCGCCATCAGCTCGCCGCGGTCGAACGGGTCGCGCGGCGGCAAGCCCGGGTCGGCCGGGTCGCCGACGAGCAGGTCCCGGTCCCCGCTGCCTGCGATGATTCCGGCCCGCAGTTCGCCCCAGCTCCCGAATTCGCGGCCGAAGTCGAACTCCGCCTGCTTGTCGCTGACGCGGTAGGTCGCGATCCGGTGGTCGCCCTCGAAGATGTCGTAATTCTGCCGCTCGACGAGCAAGCGCGGCACTACGAACCAGTCGCCGGCATAGCCGATCGGCTGGTAGAACTCGGTGCGGAAGAGCGGATGCGCGCCGATCTGCAGGTCGGACTGCCACTCGGCGCCGTAGCGGTTGACCTCCGTCACCTGCGCGCGCACGCCGGCGCTGAAGCTCGTGCCGCCCTGGAAGTCGTCCTGCAGCTCGAGGCCGAAGCGCAGGAAATTCGGGCCCCAGCTCTTGCGGCGCGAGTTGACCTCGATGCCGGTCAATACGCCGTCCCGAACCAGGCGGTAGTCGAGCGCCTCGAAGTTGTCGCTGCCGTAGAAATGCGAGAGCCGCGCGTCCATCGCCTCGGGGTCGAGCGGCTGCCCGATGACCGGGCCGAGCTCGGCCTGGATGCGCTCGGCATAGCGCTCGGACTTCTTGTCGGTCCTGACGAAATGCACGATCGTCTTCGGCTCTTGCGTCGTGCGGCCCGCGATGTACTGCTTCCACGCGTCCTCGCCGACGGAGAGCTTCGCGAGCTTGTCCGCGCTCGCGTGCATCGCCGCGAGCCCGAGGCCGATCGCCTTCCGGGCCTCGGTGAAGTCGGTGGACTGCAGGCTGCCGACCTCGGGGAGGATCAAGACGTCATCCGCGCCGAGGAGCGCGCGCTGGCGGCCCGTCTCGCGCTGCATCATGATCGTGACGGCCTGGTTCGAGACCGCGAGCGCGGAGGTCAATTCCTTGCGCTTGACCGGCTGCCAGCCGACGTCGACGGCGATCACCACGTCGACGCCCATCGCCTTCGCGACGTCCACCGGCAGGTTCTCGACGATGCCACCGTCGACGAGCAGGCGCCCGTCGACCTCGATCGGCTCGAAGACGCCGGGCGCGGACATGCTCGCGCGCATGGCCGAAGTCAGATCGCCCTTGCCGAGCACGACGCGCTCACCGGTCTCGAGGTCGGCGGCGACCGCCCGGAACGGCGTCGGCAGCTGGTCGAAGTCCTCGACCGCCGCGACGGGAAGCGTCTCGAGGCGCAGCGTCTGCGTGAGGCGCTGGCCCTGGATCAGGCCGCGCGGCACGCGGAAGCTGCCGCCCGAGAGGCCGAGCGGCACCCGCACGAGGAACTCGCGGTCGTCCTGCTTGCGTCGGAAGTTCAGCGTGTCGCGCGCCGGCCGGTCGCGGAAGGCGACGTTCCAGTCCATGCCGCCGAGAAGCTGGTCAATCTCGGCCGGCGTCATGCCTGACGCATACAGGCCGCCGACCACGGCGCCCATGCTGGTGCCGGCGATCGCGTCGATCGGGATATGCATTTCGTCGAGCGCAGTCAGCACGCCGACGTGCGCGAGGCCGCGCGAGCCGCCGCCGGAGAGCACGAGGCCGATGCGCGGCCGCCCCGCGGGCTCCGCGTCCTGCGCATGCGCGGACGTCGCCGGAAACGCCGCGATGAGGCAGGAAACGAGTACGAAAGCGCGGGACATCGTGGCCATCACGGGGTCCGGGCGATGGTAGCACGCGCGCCAAAGGCGGCTGTCGGCGGAACCCTATAATGAACCGGATGGCTCCGACACCTGCCGCGCGACGGACGTTCGCCCTGGCCGCGCTACTCCTCGCGCCGTCCTTGCACGCTGCGACGCTCGAGGAGGTGATCGTGACGGCGACCCGCAGTCCCGTCGCGCTCAAGACGTACGCGGGCAGTGCGACGCGGATCGCCGGCGACGACGTCACGCTCGTCGGCGCGACGCATTCCTCCGAGCTCGTGAACCGCGCGCCCGGCGCGATGATCCAGCGCGGCAGCGGCGAGGAATCCCTGACGGCGCTTCGCTCGCCGGTGCTGACGGGCGCCGGCGCCTGCGGGTCCGTGCTCGTGCTCGAGGACGGCATCCCGATCCGCCCGGTCGGGACCTGCAACGTCAACGAGCTCTTCGAGGTCAACCTCGAGCAGGCCGCGGCGATCGAGGTGCTGCGCGGACCGGGGAGCGTGCTCTACGGCTCGAGCGCCGTGCACGGCATCATCAACGTGATCCCGCCGATGCCGGCCGGGATCCCCGCGTTCGGCGCCGCGGTCGAATACGGCAGCGATGCGTACCGGCGGCTCTTCGTCGGCGCGTCGAGCGACCGGCCGGACGGCGGACTCGGCATCGTCATGAACGGCACGGACGACGGCGGCTGGCGCGACGCATCGGGCTTCGAGGAGGAAAAGCTGAATGCCGTCTGGGCGCGCGCGGTCCGTGGCGGCGCCCTGAAAATGACGCTCTCGGGCTCGAACCTCGACCAGGAGACGGCAGGATTCATCGTCGGGAAGGACGCGTACCGCGATCCCGCGATCGCGCGCTCGAACCCGGATCCTGAAGCCTACCGCAACGCGTCGAGCCTGCGCTTTTCGACGCAGTATCGCGGGGCATCCGGCAACGAGCTCCGGGTGTTCCTGCGCAGCTCGCGGATGGACTTTCTCCAGCACTTCCTGCTCGGCCAGCCGATCGAGCAGAACGGCCAGGACAGCGGCGGGATCATGCTGGCGACGACCGGTCGAGTTTTCGCGGGCGGCGAGCTGATCGCCGGACTCGATGCCGAGCTCGGGCGCAGCACGCTCCTGCAGTTCCAGAATCACCCGACGACCGACGGCCCGCCGCCGGCGAACGCGATCCGCCCGGCGGGCAGGCAGTACGACTACGACGTGGATTCGCAGGTCTACGCCGGCTACGGCGAATGGCGCCGGCCGCTCGCGCCGCACTGGTCGCTCGAGGCGGGGCTCCGCCTGGAGTTCGCGCGCTACGACTACGACAACCGCATGATCGAGGGCAACACCGACGAGAACGGCGTGCCCTGCCCCGGCGGTTGCCTGTACTCGCGGCCCGCGGACCGCTCGGATGACTTCACGAATCTCGCGCCGCGGCTCGGCCTCGTGTGGAGCCTCAGCGAGGACGCGACGGCTTACGTCTCGCTCACGCGCGGCTTCCGCGCGCCGGAGGCGACGGAGCTCTACCGACTGCAGCGCCAGCAGACCGTCGCGGACCTCGACTCCGAACGGGCGGACTCGGCGGAACTGGGATTCCGCTGGCGATCGGATGCGCTGTCCCTCGACCTCGCGCTCTTTCACATGGACAAGGAGAACGTGATACTCCGCGACTCGTCGGGGTTCAACGTGAGCGGCGGCCGCACGCGGCACCGGGGCGTCGAGTACGAGGGCGATTGGGCGTTCGCGGGAGACTGGCTGCTCTCGGCGGCAGGAACCTACGCGAGGCACGAGTACCGCTTCTCGGCCGCCGTCGACCAGGGCGAGCAGATCACGTCGGGCAATGACATCGACACGGCGCCGCGCGACATCCATTCGCTGCGCCTGCGGCGAAACAGCGCGTGGCTGGATGCGGAGCTGGAGTGGCTCTGGGTCGGGCCGTACTGGGCGAATGCTGCGAACACGGCGCACTACGGCGGGCACGACGTCGGGAACCTCCGGCTGACCGCGTCTCCCGCGAAAAGCTGGTCATTTACGCTGCGCGTGATGAACCTCCTCGACACGGCTTATGCGGACCGCGCGGACTTCGCCTTCGGCGACTACCGCTACTTCCCCGGCCGCGGGCGTGCATACTTCGCGGAGATCGGATGGCGCAGGGAGTGAACATGCAAGTCGGGCCGATGACCCTCACGGCGCTCGCCGGAGCGACGCTCGCCGTGCAGGTGGGCCTCAACGCGACGATGCGGGAGCACGCCGGCTCCCCGATGGCGGCCGCGCTCGTCAATTTCCTGGTCGGCACCGTGTTCCTCGCGATCGTCGTCTTCTCGGCGCGGGGCTCGTTCGCGAGCCTGGCGCAGGCAACCGGCGCGCCGTGGTGGGCCTGGGGCGGCGGCATCCTCGGCGGCCTCTACATCGCGGCCTCGGCGGCGTTCGGGCCGGCGATCGGCGGCGCGACCTTCCTCGCGCTGATCGTCGCGGGCCAGATGGTGACCGCGCTCGCGCTCGACCATTTCGGGCTTCTCGGCTTCCCCGTGCGCCCGCTCGACGCATGGCGCCTGGCCGGCGCCATCCTGGTCATCGCCGGGATGTTCCTCCTCGCGAAGAATTAGAGGGGACGCGCCCCTTTAATTCCCGCGCGGCTGTTGCTGCGTGATGCAGTGGATGTTGCCGCCACCGAGCAGGATCTCGCGCGAGGGAACGCCGACGACCTGCCGGCGCGGGAAGAGCCTCGCAAGCGCCGCCTTCGCCGCTCGGTCGGTGCGCGCGTCGAGGAGCGGCATCACGATGTGCCGGTTCGCAATGTAGAAATTGACGTAGGAACCGGCGAGCCGGTCGCCCGCATGCCGCGGCTTGGAGCCGGGCGATGGCTCGATGCCATCCGCCTCCTCGTCCGTCATGTAGAGCGGCCCCGGCTGCAGGAGCTTGTGCACCTTGAAGCGCCGTCCGCGCGCATCACTCGCGTTCGCGAGGACCTCGAAGGCCGCGCGCGAGATGTCGTACTGCGGGTCCTCCGGGTCGTCGCACCAGGTGAGGGCGACCTCGCCCGGCCGCACGAAGCAGCAGAGGTTGTCGACATGCCCGTCGGTCTCGTCGTTGAAGACGCCGCGCCCGAGCCAGATGATCTCTCGCACGCCGAGGTAGCGCTCGAGCAGGCTCTCGATCTGCGTGCGCCGCAGTGAAGGATTGCGGTTCGGGTTCAGCAGGCACTCCTCGGTCGTCAGCAGCGTGCCCTGCCCGTCCACGTGGATCGCCCCGCCCTCGAGGATGAAGGGAGCGCGATAACGCGACTTTCCCTCGACCTCGAGGACTTTCGCGGCGACCTGGTCGTCGAGCCTCCAGTCGTCATAGGCGCCGCCCGACTTGCCGCCCCAGGCGTTGAACATCCAGTCGACGCCACGCGCGCGGCGGCGGCGGTCGACGACGAAGGTCGGCCCTACGTCGCGCATCCAGGCATCGTTCGATGACATCTCGATGACACGCACGCCCGCGGGCAGCGCACGACGCGCCGTTTCGAACTGCTCGGCGGACGCGCCCATCGTCACCGGCTCGCTCCTCGCGATCGCGGACGCGACTGCCGCGAATGCGGCCTGCGCCGGCGCCGCGTTCGCGCGCCAGGTGTCCGTGCGCTCCGGCCAGAGCATCCAGGTTCCGGCGTGCGGCTCCCACTCGGCAGGCATCCGGAATCCGTCTTTTGCGGGCATCGTCATGGCGGCGATTCTACGCGATGGCGTGCTAGCATTCGGCCATGGGCGAGAAGATCAGCATCGCGAACGGATCGCTGCAGGTCCCGGACCGTCCGGTCATTCCGTTCATCGAAGGCGACGGCACCGGCCCCGACATCTGGCGCGCGAGCGTGCGCGTGCTCGATGCGGCGGTGAAGAAGGCGTACGGCGGCCGGCGCGAGATCGAGTGGATGGAAGTCTACGCCGGCGAGAAGGCGAACAAGCTCCTCAACACCTGGCTGCCAGACGAGACCGTCACGGCCTGCCGCGAGTACCTCGTCTCCATCAAGGGCCCGCTCACGACGCCGATCGGCGGCGGCATCCGCTCGCTGAACGTCGCGCTGCGTCAGATGCTCGACCTCTACGTGTGCCTCAGGCCCGTGCGCTGGTTCAAGGGCGTGCCCTCGCCCGTGCGCTCGCCGGAGAAGGTCGACATGGTGATCTTCCGCGAGAACACGGAGGACATCTACGCCGGCATCGAGTTCGAGGCGGGATCGCCCGACAACGCGAAGTTCCTCGACTTCATGAAGGCCCAGTTCCCGAAGTTCTACGCGAAGATCCGCTTCCCGGACTCGAGCGGCATCGGCATCAAGCCCGTCTCCCACGAGGGCACAGAGCGCCTCGTGCGCGCCGCGATCCACTACGCGATCGCGAACAAGCGCAAGAGCGTCACCTTCGTGCACAAGGGCAACATCATGAAGTTCACGGAAGGCGCCTTCCGGAACTGGGGCTATGCGCTCGCCGAGAGCGAATTCGCCGCCCACACCTATACCTGGGACCAGTGGGAGCGCACGCGCGCGGCCAAGGGCGACGCCGCCGCGAACGACGAGCAGAAGAGAGCCCTCGCCGCCGGCCGCATCCTGATCAAGGACGCGATCGCCGACATCACGCTGCAGCAGGTGCTGACGCGGCCCGAGGACTTCGACGTCATCGCGACCATGAACCTGAACGGCGACTACCTGTCGGACGCGCTCGCCGCCCAGGTCGGCGGCATCGGCATCGCGCCGGGCGGCAACATCAACTACGTCACCGGGCACGCCGTGTTCGAGGCGACGCACGGCACGGCGCCGAAGTACGCCAACCTCGACAAGGTCAACCCGAGCTCTGTGGTCCTGTCGGGCGAGATGATGCTGCGCTACATGGGCTGGACCGAGGCCGCCGACCTCGTGCTCGCGGCGATGGACCGCTCCATTGCGGACAAAGTCGTCACCTACGACTTCGCCCGCCTGATGGAAGGCGCGAAGGAAGTGAAAACCAGCGAGTTCGGCGACGCCTTGATCCGTAACATGCGTTGAGCGACCCGCGCGCCGCTGCCTGCGCCGCCGCGATCGTCGCGGCCTTTGCGCGCTACAACGCCGAGTTCCGGGCCATCACCCGCCGCGCCCCGGAGCGCTTCGAGAACCGGGACTGGGCGGGCAGCCAGTCGGACGTCGTCGAGCGCCTCGAGCTGTACGCGACCGCGGTCAGCGAGACAGTCGCGCGCATGCAGCGCGAGCTCGGCGGCTCGGCGCACGACACGGCGCTCTGGGCGGAGATCAAGGCCGAGTACTCGCGGCTCATCGAGTCGCTCGCCGACCCCGAGTTCCTGAAGACTTTTTTCAGCTCGATCACGCGCCGCCTGTTCGGCACGGTCGGCGTCAACCCCGGCACCGAGTTCTTCGCGCTCGACCTCGACCCGCTCCGCGGCGCGAGCGCGGCCCGCGTCACGGAGCGCTATTTCAACCGCGGCTCGCTCGACCTCCTGTTCGAGGAGCTCCTCTCCGATTACCGCTTCCGGACGCCTTGGCGCGACTTCGAGGGGAGCGTCGGCCACGTCGCGACCGACGTCGAGCTGAAGCTCCAGGGCCTCGGCGAGGGCCGGCCGCTGCGCGAGATCGAGGTCATCCGGCCGGTGTTCTACCAGATGAGCCGCGCCTACGTCGTCGGCTGCCTGCGCGGCGACGGCTGGACGCTGCCGCTCACGATCGCCTTCCGCAACTCCCCGCTCGGCGTGCTGGTTGACGCAGTGATGCTGTCCGTCGCCGACGTCTCGATCCTCTTCAGCTTCACGCGCTCCTACTTCCACGTGGATCTCGAGCGCGTGAGCGATGCCGTGCAGTTCCTGCACGCGATCATCCCGCTGAAGCCGGTGTCGGAGCTATTCACGGTGCTCGGCCGTGCCAAGCAGGGCAAGACGGAGCGTTACCGCGAGATCTTCCGCCACCTCGGCGCGACCGGCGACCGCTTCGTGCGCGCGCCCGGCGAGCGCGGAATGGTCATGGCCTGCTTCGCGCTCGAGAACGCCGACGTCATCTTCAAGGTGATCCGCGACCGCTTCCCGGAGGTCAAGAACGTGCGCCGCGAGGAGGTCATGGCGAAGTACGACATGGTCTTCCGCCACGACCGCGCCGGCCGCCTTGTGGACGCCCAGGAGTTCCGCCGCATCCGCCTGCCGAAAGCCCGCTTCGCGCCCGACATGCTGGACGAGCTGCTCGCGGAGTGCTCCGAGAACGTGCAGCAGGACGGCGACGACCTGATCGTCGGCCATGTCTACATCGAACGGCAGATGACGCCGCTCAACCTCTTCGTCCGCAGCGCCACGCCCGAGCAGGCCGACTTCGCGGTGATCGACTACGGGCAGTGCATCCGCGACCTCGCCTACACCGACATCTTCGCGGGCGACCTGCTGCTGAAGAACTTCGGCGTCACGCGCCACAACCGCGTGATCTTCTACGACTACGACGAGCTGTGCCGCGTCACCGAGTGCCGGTTCCGCGATGTGCCCGTCGCGAGGACCGACGAGGACGAGATGCGCGCGGAGAGCTGGTTCTACGTCGCCGACAACGACGTCTTCCCGGAGACGTTCATGAAGTTCCTCGGCTTCGAGGGGCGCCTGCGCGAGGTCTTCCTCGACAAGCACGGCGAGATCCTCGAGGCCGGCTGGTGGCGGGCGCTGCAGGAGCGGCTCGCGGCCGGCGACCTCGTCGAGGTGCTGCCCTACCACCCGCACCGCGTGCGGGTGGCGAGCAGCGTCTAGGGAACTGTCACCTTCAGCGCCGCCGTCACTGAGAGACCGGGAAAGCCCGACGCTGAAGGGGATTGTCCCCTCCGGGCATCCCCTATTTGCTCGCCGCCCTGCTCTCGACGGTCGCGCGCTGCTTCTTGAATCGCTCCAGCAGCGCGTCGAAGGACATACTCTGCTCCTTCATCCAGGCGGCCTGGTCGGCCGCCCAGGCATCGGAGCCGTCCCCGCCGGCGGGCGCGAGCCCGGCCCGCGTCGGCACCCAGGGCGTGCCATCCACCGATACCGCTCCGACGCAGATCGCGCGCAGGAGCGCGAGTGGATCCGGCAGCGTCGGGTTGAAGCTCCGCGCCTCGGCGAAGCAGCCCGCAGCCGCGCCCTGCCCGGAGACGGTGCAGCCGAAGAGCACGCCGGCGTTCCGCGCACCGTTCGAGTCGTCGCATTCACAGCTCGCGCCGACGGCGATGCGATCGCTCGGGCAGGAGGCGGCAACCACGCCGCCGCCGGAGGCGCTGACCCTGAGCACCGTCAGGTTGGTGATCGCCCCGCCGATCGCATCCTGCAGCGTCGGCGCGAGATCCGCCATCACGAGGGTCTGGTTCTTGACCTTGTCGGAGGTGATGGCATTGACGTGGATGTCGACGCCCGCAATCGTCCCGTTCGTGATCTTCGCGCTCGTGACCGCCTGGTCCCGGATGTCCGTCTCGTTGACGCAGGCCGTGCAAACGACGTCCGTCGCGGTCTGGGCCATCGCGGCCGCCGGCAGCAGGCCGCACGCGATCGCCAGGGTCGCCCATCTCTTCATGGAAGCCTCCAATCCCTTGTTGCTAGCGGCCCCCGCCCAGCGCGGAGTCCAGGTCCTCGATGAGTTCGTCCATGTCCTCGATGCCGATCGAAAGGCGGACGGTCCCCTCGCCGATGCCGGCGAGCGCCTGCTGCTCGGCGTTGAACCCGCGCACGCGCAGGAGCTGCGGCGGCATCGCGAGGGATTCTACCGAACCGAGGCTCGGCGTGATGGCGAAGAATTCGAGCGCGTCCATGAAGGGCCGCACCGCCTCGGCGCCGCGCGCCAGCTCGAAGGCGACGATCGAGCCGAACTCGTGCATCTGCGCGCGGGCGAGCGCGTGCCGCGGGTGGTCCGGCAGGCCCGGATAGTGGACCCGGGACACCGCGGGATGCTCCGCGAGGAACGCGGCGATTCGAAGCGCCGACGCGGCCTGCGCCTCGTAGCGCAGGTAGTAAGTCTTCATGCCCCGCATCACGAGGAAAGCCGCGTGCGGGTCGAGCAACGGGCCGAGCAGCACCCCCTCGCGCCGGATCGCCTGCGCGAGCTCCTTGCGCGCGATGATCGCGCCTCCCATGACGTCGCCGTGGCCGGAGGCGTACTTCGTCAGGCTGTGGACGAAGATGTCGACGCCGTACTGGCCGTGGTTGTGGAAGCCCGCGAAGGTGTTGTCCATCACCGTGAGCGCCCCGGCCGCATGCGCCGCGCGCGTGATGCGGGAGATGTCCGCGATGCGCGTCAGCGGGTTGGTCGGCGACTCGAAGTAGACGAGCCGGGTCTTGCGCTCGGCGAGCACGCGCTCGATGCCGGCGTCGTCCTCGACCGACAGCAGCGTGTGCGCGACCCCGAGCCGCGTGAGCGTGCCGCGGATCAGGGCAAGGGTCGGGCCGTAGGTCTCGACGAAGCCGAGGATATGGTCGCCCGCGCGCAGCTGCGAGATGAGGCAGGTCGCGACGGCGGCGGCCCCCGAACCCGTCGCGACGCAGTCGTCGCGCTGCTGCAGCTCCGCGAGCAGCACCTCGAGCTGGCGCGTGGTCGGGTTCGAGCGGCGCGTGTAGAAATACCCCTCGCGCTCCCCTCGGTTGAAGCGGAGCGTTTCCTCGAGCGTCTCGAACGCGAACTTGACGGACTGGTAGACCGGCGCGACGAGCGGCCGGTTGTCCGGCGGCAGCGCCACGTCGGGCGGGTGGTTGACGCGCGTGCGCCCCTTCACCCCCCGGATCCCCCCTGCGCCCGCGCGGGCCTCAGACCCGCGTGATCCAGCCCGTGGGCGTCGGGATCTCGCCGCGCTGCATCGAGACGAGCGCCTTGCGGAGCTTCTTCGTGTTCGGGCCGACCTCGCCGCTGCCGCACGGGATCTCGTGGCCGCCGTCGCGCACGAGCGTGCCGACGCCGGAGAGCACCGCCGCCGTGCCGCAGAGCGCGGCCTCGCCGTCCTTCACCCAGTCGAGCATCTCGTCCACGGTGAACTGCCGCTCCTCCACCGAGAAGCCGAGCTGCGGCGCGATCGTCAGGATGGAGTCCCGCGTGACGCCGTGCAGGAAGGTCGTGTCGAGGCTGCGCGTCAGGATCTTCCCGTCGCGGATCAGGAGGAAGTTGGCGGCGCCGGTTTCCTGGACGTTGCCGCCGGGGCAGAACACGACCTGGTCGGCCTGGTACTTCTGCCGCGCCGCGATCGTCGGCCCGAGTGCCGCCGCGTAATTGCCGCCGGCCTTCACCATGCCCATGAGCGTCGCGGTCCGCGTCAGCTTCTCCTCGACGTAGATGCGCAGCGGCTTCTCGCCCTTCGCGAAGTAGTCCCAGACCGGGCTCGCGAGCACGACCAGCATCGCCTCGGTCGCGGGCGACGTCGCGCCGCCGATCGAGGCGCCGGTGCCGAACAGCGTCGGTCGGAGGTACAGCGCGCCCGGCGCCTCCGGGACTTCCCGGCGTACACGGTCGACGACACCGACGATCATCTCGGCGAGCTGCTTCGGCTCCGGCCTCGGCAGCACGAGGCAGTCGGCGCTCTTCTGCATGCGCGCGATGTGCTTGTCCATGCGGAAGATGTTGATGCTGCCGTCCGCCCAGCGGTACGCCTTGAAGCCCTCGAAGCAGGTGCTGCCGTAGTGCAGGCCGTGGATCGCGGGCGACATCATGAGCGGCCCGTACTTGCTGAACTCGTGCTCGGACCAGCGCCCGTCCTTGTAGCTCACGACCGCCATCTGGCTCGCGAGCACGGTCCCGAACGCGGGACGGGCCGCGGCTTCCGTGGGATGCGTCTTGTGCATGACCTGCGCGTTCATGTTTCAGTCCTGTATGAAGATGGTGGCGGGATGCTCGAGTTTTTCCTTGAGCGCCTGGATCATCGCCGCGGCGTCGAAGCCGTCGACGAATCGGTGATCGAACGAGGACGAGAGGTTCATGATGCGGCGGATCGCGACGGCGCCGTCGACGACGACCGGTCGATCCACCGCCTTGTTGACGCCGACGATCGCGACTTCCGGCGCGTTGATGACCGGGGTCGAGGCTATGCCGCCGAGCTTTCCGAGGCTCGTGACCGTGATGGTCGAGCCCATGAGCTCGTCGCGGGTCGCCTTGTTCGAGCGCGCCGCCTCCGACACCCGGCGGATCTCGGCCGCGAGGTCGTGCAGCGAGCGCGCCTCCGCGTGCCTGACGACAGGCACCTTGAGCCCGTCCGGTGTCTGCGTCGCGATGCCGACGTGCACCGCCGAATGGCGCAGAATCAGGTTCCGCTCCGAGTCGTGCAGCGCATTGCACTGCGGGAACGACTCGAGCACGCGCACCAGCGCGGCGACCAGGAACGGCAGGTAGGTCAGCGACGGCGCGCCTTTCGGCTGGCGCGAGTTCAGGTATTGCCGGAGTGCCTCGAGCTCGGTGACGTCGACTTCCTCGACGTAGGCGAAGTGCGGGATGTTCCGCTTCGCGGCGCTCATGCGCTCCGCGATCACGCGGCGCACGCCGATGATCTTGATCTCCTCGACGCCTTTCTTGGGCGCGCGCGCCGCGGGCTTCGCCGCGCCGCCGCCCTGGCCCGCGATGACGGCGGCGAGGTCCTCGGCGGAGATCCGCCCGCCAGGGCCGCTGCCGCTCACGGTCGCGAGGTCGACGCCCGCGACGTGCGCCTTGCGCCGCGTCGCGGGCGAGGCCATGACGCGCGAGGCCGCCGAAGACGCGGCGACCGGCGCCGCGCCCGCCGCGGCCTCCGCCTTCGCCGGAGGCGCAGCCACGGCGGCACTCGGCGGCGCGGACTTCGCTGCCGGTGCGCCCTCGGCGGGTGCCGCGCCGGAGGTGTCGAACGCGATCAGCTCGGAGCCGACCGCGACCATGTCGCCCGGCTGGCCCGTGATCGAAAGTACGCGCCCGGTGACGGGGGACGGAATCTCGACCGCGGCCTTGTCCGTCATGACTTCGGCGATGACCTGGTCTTCCTTGACGCTGTCGCCAACCTTCACCTTCCACTCGACGACTTCGGCGGATACCGTGCCTTCGCCGAGGTCCGGCATCTTGAAGACGTAGCGGCTCATGAGGCCTCCATGACGGCCTTCAGGGCTTTCCCGACGCGCGCCTGGCCCGGGAAATATTCCCATTCGAAGGCGTGCGGATACGGCGTGTCCCAGCCCGCGACCCGGAGGATCGGGGCCTCGAGGTTCCAGAAGCAGTTTTCCTGGATCGTCGCCGAGAGCTCGGCGCCGAAGCCGGCAAAGCGCGTCGCCTCGTGAACGACGACGCAGCGGCCGGTCCGCGCCACGGAACCGCAGATCGTGTCGGTGTCGAGCGGCACCATCGTTCGCACGTCGATGATCTCCGCGTCCAGGCCGAGGCTGCGGGCCGCGGCGTCGCTGACGTGCACCATGGTCCCATAGGTCACGACGGTCAAGTCGTTGCCGGGTCGAACGATCTCTGATTTTCCGATCGGAACCGTGTAGTGGCCGTCCGGCACGTCCCCTTTCGGATGCGTGCTCCATGGCACGGCCGGCTTGTGCGGGTCGCCGTCGAAGGGACCGTTGTAGATGCGCTTCGGCTCGAAATAGATGACGGGGTCGTCGTCTTCGATCGCGGAGATCAGCAGGCCTTTTGCGTCGTACGGATTCGAGGGCATCACGACCTTGAGGCCCGCGACGTGCGCAAAGAGCGCTTCGGGACTTTGCGAATGGGTCTGGCCGCCGCGGATGCCGCCGCCGCAGGGCGTGCGCACCGTCACCGGCGCCGAGAACTCGCCGGCGCTCCGGTAGCGGATGCGCGCGAGCTCGCTCACGATCTGGTCGTAGCCCGGGTAGATGTAGTCGGCGAACTGGATCTCGGCGACGGGCCGGAGGCCGTTCACCGCCATGCCGATCGCCGCGGCGATGATGCCGCCCTCCGCGATCGGAGTGTCCATCACGCGGCTTTCGCCATACTTGCGCTGCAGGCCATCGGTCACGCGGAACACGCCGCCGAAATAGCCGACGTCCTCCCCGAGCACGACGACCGATGGGTCTTGGCCGAGCTTGATGTCCATGGCCGAGTTCAGGGCCTGGATCATGTTCATCAGGGCCATGGTCAGGTCCCGGCCGTCTCGTCGCGGAGTTCCGAAGCTTGCAGGCGCAGTTGTTCCGGCATGTCCTTGAAGACGTCCTCGAACATGAGCTGCGGATCGAGCCGCGGCGCCTCGGTGAGCGTTCCGTAGCTGACCGCCTCCTTCCACGTGCTCGCCACGAGCGCCTCGAACTCCGCGGTGAGCGCCTGGTGCCGCTCCTCGGACCACTCGCCGAGCGTGATCAGGTGCCTCTTCAGCCGATCGACCGGGTCGCCGAGCGGGAACTTCTGGTAGTCGTCCTTCGGGCGGTAGCGCGCCGGGTCGTCGCTCGTCGAGTGCGCGGCGGCGCGGTAGGTCACGTGCTCGATCAGAGTCGGGCCCTGCCCCGTGCGCGCGCGCTCCGCCGCCCACTGGGTGACTGCGTGCACCGCCAGGAAGTCGTTGCCGTCCACGCGCACGCCCGCGATGCCGTAGCCCGGCCCGCGCGCCGCGAAGGTCTGGCGCTCGCCGCCGGCGTGGCCCTGGAAGGTCGAGATCGCCCACTGGTTGTTCACGACGCAGAGGATGACTGGCGCTTTGTAGACCGAGGCGAAGAGGAGCGCGTGGTGGAAGTCGGCCTCGGCGCTCGATCCTTCGCCGACCCAGCTCACGGCGATCGCGTCCTGGCCCTTGATCGCGGCGCCCATCGCCCAGCCCACGGCCTGCGGGAACTGCGTCGCGAGGTTACCCGAGATCGAGAAGATGTTGCCGTCGCGCCAGTGGTACATGACCGGGAGCTGCCGCCCCTTGCACATGTCGCGCGTGTTCGAGAGCAGCTGGCACATGAGGTCGAGCATCGGCCGGCCACGCACGAAATAGAGGCCCTGGTTGCGGTACGAGGGAAACAGCATGTCAGAGGGACGCAGCGCCAGCGCCATCGCCACCGACACGGCTTCCTCGCCGTACGAGCGCATGTAGAAGGAAATCTTTCCGGAGCGCTGGATGCGCTGCATGCGGTCATCGAAGACGCGCGTCAGCAGCATGTGGCGGAGGCCGACTTGCAGCTCCGCTACATCGAGGTGCGGGTGCCAGGGACCGACGGCGCGATGCCCGTCGTCGAGAACGCGCACGAGCCCTTCCGAGAGATACCGGATCTCGCCCCAGGGCGCACCCGCGTCGGGCCTCGCAACCTTTCCCGCGGGCGAGAGCTTCAGGTAGCTGAAATCCGGCGCGTCGCCCGGTCGGGCAGGCGTCTTTGGCACGTGCAGGCGTGACTGGGCGACCATCGACTCCCTCGCGCGCGGCGGGCCTGGGCTCAGCCGCGTATCGTACGCGGCGACTTCGGGAAAACGGGGTTTTCCTGTACTGTCCTGCAAAATAATGAAATAATCATTGCGA
>DATJFN010000078.1:0-15795 GCA_035495635.1 Steroidobacteraceae bacterium
GTGCGCTGTACGGCCGCCGTGCATCACCGGACCGGCGTCGAGATGGAGGCGCTGACGGGCGCCGCCGTCGCGGCGCTCACCATCTACGACATGTGCAAGGCGCTCTCGCACGGCATCGTGGTCGAGTCGCTGCGGCTCATCGAGAAGACGGGCGGCAAAAGCGACCTTGCAGGGGAGGCCGCGACATGACCGCGCTCTTCGGCCTCGTGCTCGCAGGGGGATTGTCGACACGCATGCGGGCGGACAAGGCGTCGCTCGCCTACGGGCCGCAGCCGCAGCTCGCCGCGGCCTACGAGCTCGTCTCGCGCCACGTCGAGCGCGCATTCGTCTCGGTGCGTCCGGACCAGGCCGGCGAGCCGCTGCGCGCGCGCTTCCCGCAAATCGTCGACGGGCCGGAAGGCCGCGGTCCGATCGCCGGGATCGTCGCCGCGCAGTCGCGCCATCCTGATGCAGCCTGGCTTGTCGTCGCCTGCGACCTGCCCTTCCTCGATGACGCGACGGTCGAGGCGCTCTTGCGCGGCCGCGACGCGCGCCGGCTCGCAACGGCATACCGCAGCAGCCACGACGGGCTGCCCGAGCCGCTCTGCGCGATCTACGAGCCCGCAAGCCGGGATGCGCTCCGCGCACACATCGCCGCGGGCCGTGACTGCCCGCGCAAGTTCCTCCTGTCGCACGACGTGCGGCTGCTCGAGCCCCTGCTTGCGGGCGCGCTCGACAATGCGAACACCCCCGCGGACGCCGCGGCGGCGCGCGCGGCGCTGGCATCGCGGGGAGCCGCCTGATGCCGCGCCTCACCCTTCATTACTATGCGGTGCTGCGCGAGCAGGCGGGGCGCTCGTCGGAGAGCGTCGAGACCGGGGCGGCGACGCCCGCGGCGCTCTATGCCGAGCTCACGGCGCGCCACCGCTTCCGCTTGGCCGCCTCGCAACTCCAGGTGGCGGTAAACGGCGCATTCAGCGGCTTCGACCAGGCGCTCAAGGACGGCGATGAAGTCGTTTTCATCCCGCCGGTGGCCGGCGGATGAGCGGCTTCGCATTTTCGAAGGGCCGGATCGACCCGGCTTCCCTCGCGGCGCCGCTCGAGCGAGCGGATGCCGGCGGATTCGCGAGTTTCGAGGGACGCGTGCGCAACCACCACGAGGGACGCGCCGTGACTGCGCTCGACTACGAGGCCTTCGAGGCGCTCGCCGTCGCAGAGGGCGGCCGCATCGTCGCCGATGCGCTCCGCCGTCACGGCGCGCTCGAGGCGCGCTGCGTCCACCGGCTCGGGCGGCTCGCGGTCGGCGAGGTCGCGGTCTGGATCGGCGTCAGCGCGCCGCACCGCGCCGAGGCATTCGCGGCCTGCCGCGCGATCATCGATGCCGTCAAGCATCGCCTGCCGATCTGGAAGAAAGAGCATTACTCCGATGGCGACAGTGGCTGGGTGAATTGCGAGCACGCGCCCGCCGCGACGGAGCCCGCTTTCGACTACTCGCGCCAGCTCGCGCTTCCGGAGGTCGGCGCCGAAGGACAGGCACGACTCGGCGCCGCACGCGTGCTGGTCGTCGGCGCCGGCGGGCTCGGTTGCGCCGTCCTCACGTCGCTCGGGGGCGCAGGCGTCGGTGAAATCACGGTCATGGACCACGACCGCGTCGCTGCCTCGAACCTGCACCGGCAACCGCTCTTTGGCCCCGCCGACGTCGGCCGGCCGAAAGCCGAGGCTGCCGCCGACCGCATCCGGGACTACAACCCGTCGATCGTCGTGCACGCGGTGACGGAGCGATTCGATGACTCGACGGCGGACGCGCGCGTCGCCGCGGCCGACGTCGTGGTGGACTGCACGGACAATTTTGCCGCCAAGTTCCGCGTCAACGACGCTGCGATGCGCGCGGGCGTGCCCGCGGTGCTCGCGAGCGTCTACCAGTACGAGGGTCAGCTGCAGGTCGTGCGCGCGGACCGGGGGGGTTCGTGCCTCCGCTGCCAGTGGCCGGAGGCCGCGCGCGACGGGCTCGTCGGCAATTGCGAGCAGGCGGGCGTCCTCGGGCCCGTCCCGGCCGTGCTGGGCCAGCTCCAGGCAATGGAAGTCCTGAAGCTCCTGCTCGGCCTGCAAGGCCAGCTCGGAAACGAGGTGCTGCTCGTCGACCTGCTCGCGCTGGGACAGCGACGACTTGCGGCGCCGCGCGACCCGCGCTGCGCCGGCGGCTGCATCCGCGTCGCGAATGCCGCGGCGGCGACGGCCCCGGAATCGCTCGACGTCGCGATGCCGCTCGAGGCCGCGGCAGCGGCCGGCTATCGCATCGTCGACATCCGCGAGCCGATGGAATGCGCATTCGAGCCGTTGCCGGTCTCGGGCCAGGAATCGCTGCCGCTCGGCCGGCTGCTGGAAGGCGGGCTCGCCGTCGAACCGGGGCGGCGCTATCTCCTCGTCTGCGCACACGGGGTGCGCAGCCACGCCGCCGCGGAATTCCTGCGCGCGCGCGGACATCCGAACGTGTGGTCGCTCGAGGGCGGTCTCGCGGCCCAGGCGCGCTGAGCGGTCAGAACGCGAACTGGTCTGGCGGGATTTCCATCAGCGAGCGTGCGCCCGCGCCCATCGCGTCGAGGTGCGCTTCGGCGCGCGGCAGCATGCGCTGGAAGTAGTAGCGCGCGGTCGAGAGCTTGGCGCGGTGGAAGGCCGTCTCCTTGGTGCCCGCCTTCAGTGCCGCCGCCGACACCGTCGCCATCCAGGCCCAGCACCAGGCGAGGCAGAGGTAGCCGGTGAGCTGCAGGTAGTCCATCGCGGCGGCGCCCGTCTCGTCGGGGTTCCGTGCCGCGCGGCGCGCGACCTCCTCGGTCGCCACGCTCCATTCCTTCAGGAGGCCCGCGAGCCGCGCGACGTACTCGGCATGCTCGCCGCCTTTCGCATGCCGCTCGCAAAAGCCGCCGATGAGGCCGCCGAGCTGGCGCGCGAGCGCGCCGCCGGAACCCAGCACCTTGCGGCCAAGCAGGTCGACGGCCTGGATGCCGTTCGCGCCTTCGTAGATCATCGTGATGCGCGCATCGCGGAAGAATTGCTCGACGCCCGTCTCGCGCACGTACCCGTGCCCGCCATGCACCTGGATCGCCTCGCTCGTGCACTCGAGCGACATGCCGGTGACGAACCCCTTCACGATCGGCGTCAACACCGAGAGGAGCGCGGCCGACTGCTCGCGCGCCGTGGTGTCGGGATGGTGCAGCGAGCGGTCCATCTGCTGCGCGGCGTACCAGGTCAGGACGCGCGCCCCCTCGACGAGCGCTTTCTGGGTCAGCAGCATGCGGCGCACGTCCGGGTGGCCGATGATCGGATCGGCGGGCGCCCTGCCGGCGGCCGAGGTGCGCCCCTGCCGGCGCTCGCGCGCGTAGGCGACCGATGCCTGCCAGCCGCGTTCGCACTGCGCGAGCCCCTGCAGGCCGACCCACAGGCGGGCGTGGTTCATCATGGTGAACATGTTCCGCAGGCCGCCGTTGACCTCGCCGATGAGCCAGCCCCGGGATGCGTCGAAGTTCATCACGCAGGTCGCCGAGCCGTGGATGCCTAGCTTGTGCTCGACGCTCGAGCAGCTGACGCCGTTGGCCTGGCCCGGCGCGCCCGCGGCATCTGGCAGTAACTTGGGGACGAGGAACATGCTGATGCCGCGCGATCCGCGGGGCGCTTCCGGAAGCTTCGCGAGCACCAAGTGCACGATGTTCTCGGTGAGGTCGTGCTCCCCGCTCGTGATGAAGATCTTGGTTCCCGTCACGCGGTAGCTGCCGTCAGGCTCCGGCTCCGCGCGCGTGCGCATGAGGCCGAGGTCCGTGCCCGCGTGCGGCTCGGTCAGGACCATCGTGCCGCTCCATACGCCGCTCACGAGCTTCGGCAGGTACACGCGCTTCATCTCGTCCGTGCCGTGCGTCGCGAGCGCGAGCACGGCGCTGTCGGTGAGACCGCTATAGAGCTTCCACGACATGTTGGCCGAGACGAGCATCTCCCCGACCACGCCGCCGATGCTTTCGGGCAGCCCCTGGCCGCCCGCGTGGACCGGTCCGCAGAGCGAGGCCCAGCCGTCACCGACGTACTGCCGATAGGCTTCGACGAAACCGGGCGGCGTGACGACGCGGCCGTCCTCCGTGCGCCGGACGCCGATACGGTCGCCGGGCTCGTTGGTCGGAGCGACGACGTCCTCCGCAAATCGCGCCGCACCCTCGAGGACGCCCTCGATCAGCTCGGCATTGACGTCTTCGCGGCCGAGCGAGCGGTAGTGCGCCTCGGCACCGAGCACCTCGTGCAGGACATAGCGGTACTCACGCAGGGGAACCTTGTAGTCCGGCATGGAGCGCGCGCGCCGTCAGCTCGCCGCTTCGGCGCAGGTGATGCAGCGGTCGGAATACGGCAATGCCTGGAGGCGGCGCTCCCCGATCGGCTGTCCGCAATTGCTGCAGAGGCCGTAGGTGCCCGCATCCAGCTGCGCGAGCGCGCGGTTGATCTGCGCGAGCTCCGCCGCGGTCGCCTCGCCGATCCCGGCGAGCACCGCGTCGTTCTCCATCTGGACGACCTGCTCCGCGAAATCCTTCTCGAGAGGGCCGGATGAGCGCGTGATGTCGGCGCGCACCTTGGCCGCGCGCGCAAGCAGCTCCTGCTTCTGCTGCTGGAGCTTGTGCCGAACGGCCTCGAACTCAGTCGTCATGGGACCCTCGTAGCGAGGGCGGCGGCCGGAAAGCCGCCGCCCCGGGTCCGGTCAGTTTACCTGTACTTCGACCGTCTTGGGCTTGGGCGCCGGCGTCTTGGGCACCCGGACCTTCAGCACGCCGTGACGGCTTTCGGCCTGGATGGCTTCGATGTCGGCATCGTCCGGCAGCCGGAAGCTGCGCGAGAAACGGCCGTAGAAGCTTTCGACGCGGTGGACCTTCTCGTCCTTGTGCTCCGCTTCCTTGCGGCGCTCGCCGCTGATCGTGATCACGTTCTCGTCGACCGTCACCTTGACGTCTTCCTTGCTCACTTCAGGCAGCTCGGCCTTGATGAGGTAGTCCGTCTCGGTCTCCGAGATGTTGGCGACCGGCGTCCAGGCCGGCGTCTCGGTTTCGTCCGACGCGCCCTGCCGCGCGGCCGCCAGCCGGCCGATGAACGGGCTATAGCGCGCAAAGATATCGTCCAGTTCCCTGAACGGTTCCCAGCGAATGAGTGTCATGTTTCTGTCTCCTGTTGCCCCTAGCGGGCTCGGACTGCTGAATGGGACCGCCCCGACGGTGTTTCAAGGTGCGCCGGGAAGACTCGTGCGACGCGCGCGGTTTGCTAGGCGTCGCCCAGCGCCCGTAATATCGGGAAAGGCTCCGGCACCTGCGCCGGCGCTGATGGCAGCGAGGGAGTCCATGGGGCGCGATCACAACCCGGTGGCCGGACAGTGGTACGAAAGCCTCGACGACGAGGAGGTGTTCCAGGTCCTGTCCGTGGACGAGGACGCGGAGCTCATCGAGCTGCAGTACGAGGACGGCGACGTCGAGGAGATCGACTACGAGACCTGGCAGGAGCTCGACCTCGACCTCAGCGTGGAGCCGGAAGGCTGGTCCGGCTCCGAGGCCGAGGATGACGAGGAAGACGATGACTACGACGAAGACGAAGAGGACGACGACGACTGGGACGACGACGAGGACGAGGAAGAAGACGATTACGGCGACCGCGACGACTACTGAGACTCCGGCGACGGTCCGCCGCCAGCCCCCGGAACCCGCCGCCGGCCAGGCCGGTCCAAGCCGCAGGGTACCCGGAGGACCCGCACGATGAAGAGAGCCATCGCCGTTGCCGTGTTGCCGTTCCTTGCCTCCTGCGTGAGCCACGGGCCGCAGTCCCAGATCGGCACGCAGGCGAAGGCCGAGAAGCAGATCCGTCTGAATCGCACGAGCGACTGCGTGTTCGTGTCGACGATCAGCGATTTCCATGCGCTCGACGACCGCCATGTGGTGTTCTATTCGATGGGCCAGCGAAAGGCCTACCTCGCCGAGCTGACCGGCGGCTGCTTCGACGTGAGGTACCAGTCCCAGCTCGGGACGGTTGACGGCGACAACAACGGCCAGATCTGCGGCTTCGGCCGGGACTCGATTGCCTACCGCCGCATGGGCACCGTCGAGAACTGCCCCATCATGGGTCTCGAGGACCTGTCGGACGAGCGCCGCGAGGCGATCGGCATCGGCGTCCCGCAACCGAAGCCGAAGAAGGAAAAGGCGCCGATGGAAGAGAAAGAGTCGGGCGAGACCAAGTGACGGGGCGGCTTGAATCGCGGCCTGGCCGCAACCATGTGCGGCATACGGACCGCCACCGGATGGAGTGCCGATGAAGAGAATCCTGCTGCTGCTCGCCACGAACTTCGCGATCCTGTTCGTCGCGAGCGTCACGCTTCGCCTGCTCGGCCTCGAGCCCTGGCTCAACTCGAACGGCATCAACTTCAACTCGCTGCTGGTCGTCGGCGCCGTGATCGGCTTCGGCGGCGCTTTCGTGTCGCTCGCCCTCTCCAAGTGGGTGGCGAAGCGCATGATGGGCGTGCGGGTGATCGCCGAGCCTCGCGGCGAGCAGGACATGTGGCTCGTGGAAACCGTCCGCAGGCTGGCGTCGCAGGCCGGCATCGGCATGCCGGAGGTCGGCGTGTTCGACTCGCCGTCGCCGAACGCTTTTGCGACCGGCGCCCGGCGCGACGCATCGCTCGTCGCAGTGAGCTCGGGCCTCCTGCAGCGCATGAACCGGCGCGAGGTCGAGGCGGTGCTCGGGCACGAGATCACGCACGTCGCGAATGGCGACATGGTGACGCTCACGCTGATCCAGGGCGTCGTCAACACCTTCGTGTTCGTCGCCTCGCGCGTCATCGGCGACGTCGTCGACCGGGTCGTGTTCCGCAACGAGCGCGGCCAGGGGCCGGCGTTCTTCATCACGACCCTGGTCGCGCAGCTCGTGCTCTCCTTCCTCGCGACGATGGTCGTCATGTGGTTCTCGCGGCAGCGCGAGTTCCGTGCGGACGGCGGCGGCGCGCGCCTCGCAGGCAAGCAGAACATGATCGCCGCGCTAGAGTCGCTCGGCCGCGTGCACGCCGAGTCGCTGCCCGAGAAGATGGCGGCCTTCGGCATCAGCGGCGGCAAGGCCGGTGGCCTGATGCGGCTCTTCATGAGCCACCCGCCGATCGAGGAGCGCATCGCGGCGCTGGAGGCGGCCCGCACCGCCTGAGCGGCGCGTCCCGGCGGCGCCGCCTCGGGCCCTGCGGTTAAGATGCCCGGCATGACGGCCGCCCGGCAGGTGTCCAATTCGACGATCGCCGCGCTCAAGGACATCCTGGGACCCGGCGGCTGGCTCGAATCACCGGAGGATCGCGCCCCCTACGAGGTCGATTTCCGCGGGCTGCACCGCGGCGCGACGCCCCTCGTCGCGATGCCCGACTCGACGGCGCGCGTCGCCGAAGTCGTGAGGCTCTGCTCCCGCGAGCGCATCGCGGTCGTTCCGCAGGGCGGCAACACGAGTTACTGCGGCGGCGCGACACCGAGGCCGGGCGGCAACGAAATCCTGCTGTCGCTCCGACGCCTCCGAAAAATCCGCGCGATCGATGCGCTGAACGACTCGCTGACGGCCGAGGCCGGTTGCGTACTCGCCGACCTGCAGTCGGCCGCCGCGGCCGCGAACCGGCTGCTGCCCATGTCGCTCGGATCCGAGGGCAGCGCGACGCTCGGCGGAATCGTCTCGACCAACGCCGGCGGCACGGCGGTGCTGCGCTACGGCATGATGCGCGCGCTCGTGCTTGGGCTCGAAGTCGTGCTGCCGGACGGACGCGTGCTCGACCAGCTCACGGCCCTGCGCAAGGACAACACGGGCTACGACCTCAAGCAGCTCTTCATCGGCGCCGAGGGCACGCTCGGCGTCGTCACCGCCGCGACGCTGCGCCTGTTCCCGCGCCCTGCCGCGACCGCCACCGCCTTCGCCGCCCTGCCCTCGCCCGCCGCGGCGCTCGCCGCCCTCTCGTCGCTGCGCGAGGCGCTCGGCGACGCAGTGACGACGTTCGAACTCGTGCCGCGGATCGCGCTCGAGTTCGTCGTCCGCCATGTCCCGGACACGCGCGACCCGTTCGAAACCGCGCATCCCTGGTACGTGCTCGTCGAAGCGACCGCCGCCGCGGACGAACCGGCCTTTCGCGAGCGCTTCGAGTCCGCGCTGGCCGCTGCCATCGCGCGAGCCGAGGTCGTCGATGCCGTGAGCGCCGCCTCGGAATCCGAGCGCGTCGCGCTGTGGCGCCTGCGCGAGACGATCCCGGAAGCGCAGCGGCAGGAAGGCGCGAGCCTCAAGCACGACATCTCCGTCGAGCCCGCTCGCCTGCCCGCGTTCATCGCTGAGGGCCAGTCGCTGGTCGACCGGCTTGCGCCCGATGCGCGGCTTGTCGCCTACGGCCACCTCGGCGACGGCAACCTGCACTACAACCTGAGCGAGGCCGCCGGCGGCGACGGCGGGCGCCTGCTCGGACAGGCCGACGCGATCCGCCGGGCGGTGCACGACCTCGTCGCGGCGCACGGCGGAAGCATCAGCGCGGAGCACGGCATCGGCCAGCTGAAGGTGGCCGAACTCGAGCGCTACGAGAATCCGCCGGCGCTCGCGGTCATGCGCGCGATCAAGCAAGCGCTCGATCCGCTCGGCATCATGAATCCGGGCAAGGTCCTGAAAGAACGCGCGTAGGCGCCCGCGAACCGCGCTCAGATCTGCTGGCCGGCGGGCTTGGTCCAGCTGCTGTCCTCGCGGATGAGACCTTCCTGCGCGACGCTCGCGACCAGGCGCCCATCGCGCGTGTAAATCGTGCCGCGGCTGAAGCCGCGGGCACCCGATGCGCTCGGACTGTCGATCGCGTACAGCAGCCAGTCATCCACGCGCAGGTCGCGGTGAAACCAGATCGCGTGGTCGATGCTCGCAACCTGCATTTCCAGAAGGCTCACGCCGTGCGGCATCACCGCGGTCGCGAGCAGGTGATAGTCCGAGACGTAGGTCAGCAGGCAGCGATGCAGTGCCTGATCGTCCGGCAACCGGCCGAGCACACGGAACCAGACGAGCATCGAGGCCGGCCGCTTCTCGCGCGTCAGGTACTCGTCCGGCCTCACGGCGCGGAACTCGAATGGCCGCTGGTTGCGAAAGTAGCCCTTGGCCCGATGCGGCATCCGCTCGATGATTTCCGCCTCGACCTCGGCAAGGTCCCGCAGCGACTCCGGCGGCGGAGCCGCCGGCATCGGAGCCTGATGATCGAGCCCGGCCTCCGCGATCTGGAATGACGCCGACATGGTCAGGATCGGCTGACCGTGCTGGATCGCGACCACGCGCCGGCTGGTGAAGCTGCCGCCGTCGCGGCTGCGGTCCACTTCGAAGACGATCGGGACCTCGAGGTCGCCGCGCCGCAGGAAGTAGGCGTGCAGCGAGTGAACCAGGCGGCCCTCGACCGTGCGCGATGCGGCGACCAGCGCCTGCCCCAGCACCTGGCCGCCGAACACCTGCGGCGCGCCGACGTCGCGGCTCTCGCCGCGGAACAGGTTGTCCTCGATCCGCTCGAGGTCGAGCAGCTTCAGGAGGTCCGGCAGGCGCGAGCCGTCTGCGGTCACGGGCTCACTCCGGCGGCGCGACGCCGAGCCGCTCGCGCATGATCGGGCTCGTCGTCGTGTACTGCAGGAACTGCCGCTTTTCGGGATAGACGTGGTGCTGCACGCCGAAAGCCGCGAGCGCGGCCTCGTGGAAGCCGGACAGGATCAGCTTCTTCTTGCCCGGGTAGGTATTGACGTCCCCGATGGCGAAGATGCCGGGCTCGCTGGTCTGGAATTTCTCGGTGTCGACGCGGAGCGCCTTCTTCTCGAGCGCGAGCCCCCAGTTCGCGATCGGGCCGAGCTTCGGGTGCAGGCCGAAGCAGGCGAGCACGAGCTCGCAGCGGACCTCGGTCGTCGACTTGTCGGACCTCTGGACCGTCGCGCCGGCGATGCGCCCGTCGGGCGCGGCCAGCGACTGAATCGTGCCTTCGAGGTAAGCGAGCCGGCCGGCGGCGGCGAGCTCCTTCATGCGCGCGACCGATGCGGGCGCCGCGCGGAATTCCGCTCTCCTGTGCACGAGCGTGACCGAACGCGCTTTGCCGCAGAACTCCAGCGCCCAGTCGAGCGCGCTGTCGCCGCCGCCCGCGACCAGGACGTCCTTGCCATGGAAGTCCTCGGCGCAGCGCACGCGGTAGAGCAGCTGGGTGCCTTCATAACGATCCGCGTCCGGCACGAGCAGTCGCCGCGGCTGGAACGAGCCGAGGCCGCCCGCGATGATGAGGCTGCCGGCGTCGAAGCGCGTTCCGGCCGCGGTCACCACCTCGAAGCGCCCCGACGCCTGGCGCGCGACCGACGCGACTTCCTGGCCGAGATGGAACCCGGCATGGAACGGCTTGATCTGCTGCATCAGCCGGTCGATCAGCTCCTGCGCGCCGCAGACTGGCAGCGCCGGGATGTCGTAGATCGGCTTGTCGGGATAGAGCTCCGTGCACTGGCCGCCCGGGTGCGCGAGCGAATCGACGATTTCGCATTTCATGCCGAGCAGGCCGAGCTCGAACACCGCGAAGAGGCCGACCGGCCCCGCGCCGACGATGACGCATTCGGTGCTGATGGCGTTCTGCGCCGCGGCTTCGCTCACGTTCGTGACCCGGCCTGCCCGGTGGAGCCGCGCAGGCGCGGCGAGGGCGGGAATTCTACCCGATGATAGGCTTAGGGATGGCCCACGCGCTCGAAACGCCCCTCCTCCCGCTGGCGCGCGACTTCCGCGAGCTGCGCGCGCGCGGGCGGCCGTTCGTGCTCGCGACGATCCTCGCGACCGAGGGCTCGACGTATCGCAAGGCCGGTACGCAAATGCTGATCACGGATGCGCCGGAGCTGCGCGGATTGCTGTCGGGCGGCTGCCTCGAGCTCGATCTCGTCGAGCACGCCCGTGCGGTGCTCGATTCCGGCGTGACGCAAATCACCGCGTATGACATGCGAGGTGCGAACGACCTCATCTTCGGGATCGGCAGCGGCTGCGAGGGCGCAATGCGCGTGCTCCTGCAGCGCGTCGGCCCCGTGGAACGTTGGCAGCCGCTCGATGCCATCGACGGGCTGCTGGCGTCGGGCGAACCGGGCTCGATCGCGATTCTCGCGGACGGCGCCCAGGCGGGGCGCGCCTGGTGGAACGGCGGCGGCGACGCCGCCGCGGACGAGCCGGCGTCGATCCGTGCCGCGCGCGAGCGCGCGAGCACCCCGTCACTCGTGGATCTCAAGCCGGGCGAGGCGGCGACGCGGGCACTCGTGATCCCGCTGCCTCCGCCGCCGCGGCTCGTCGTCTGCGGCGCCGGAGCCGACGCGCGGCCGCTCGCCGCGCAGGCGGTCGCGCTCGGCTTCGACGTCACGGTTTGCGACCACCGGACAGCGCTGCTCGATGCGGCGAGGTTTCCGCACTGTGCGCTTCGCTGCCAGCCGGCGGACGAGTTCTCTCGCCTTCCCGAGCTCGCACGCTGCGATGCCGCGATCGTGATGAGCCATCAACTCGCCGCGGACGCGGCCTACCTCGGCGTGCTCGCAGAGTGCGGCGCGATCGGCTACGTCGGCCTGCTCGGCCCGGCTCCGCGCCGTGACCGACTCCTCGGGATGCTCGGCGCGCGCGCCGGACGGCTGGACGGCCGGCTTCGGGCGCCGGTCGGCCTCGACATCGGCGCGCGCACGCCCGAGGCGATTGCCCTTGCGGCCGCAGGCGAGCTCCATGCCTTCATCGCGGGTCGCGGCGGCGGACCTTGGCACGAGCGCCTCAGGGCGCCGCCGGCATGAGCGCCACCGGAGCCGTCGCGCGGCGCGAGGCCGCCCTGCCCGCCCTGCGCCAGGACGCCGAGGGCGCGCGGCACATCGACATGCGCGCCATCGGCGTCCTCGCCATGCCGCTCGTGTTGAACAGCACGGTGCAGGCCGTGCTGAACCTGACCGATACGTGGTTCATCGGCCGGCTCTCGACGGCCGCCACCGCGGCGATCTCCGCGGTGCACTGGCTCGCCCTCCTCGCAATCTTCCTGATCGGCGGAGTCGCGATGGGCGTGCAGACGCTGGTCGCGCAGGCGTACGGCGCCGGCCGTTTCCGCCGCACCTCGCGGATCGCATGGATGGGCCTGTGGGCCTCGGTGCTCACGATCCCGGCGTTCGGGCTCACGATCGCGTCCGGCCCCGCCATGATCCATGCCTTCGGGCTCGCGCCGGATGTCGAGGCGCTCGCGATCCAGTTCTGGATCCCGCGCATGGTCGGCGGGCCGCTCGCGGCCGCGCTGTGGGCCGCGAACGCCTTCTTCAACGGCATCGGCCGGACACGCACGACGCTGGCGGTCGGCGTCGTAGTGCTCGGCTCCAACGCCGTGCTGAACGAAGTCTTCATCTTCCGCCTCGGATGGGGCATGGCGGGCGCAGCCTGGGCGACGACGGTCGCCGAGCTCATCGGCGTCGCGCTCGCGATCCGCATGATCCTCACGCTCGAGCCCGCGCGCTTCGCGCCGCATCTCACCTGGCGACCCGACCTTCGCCGCGTCCTCGCGCTCATCGCGCTCGGCCTGCCGATGGCGATGACTCCCTCGGCGGACCTCGGCGCGGCCGCGCTCTTCCAGCTGATGCAGGTGCAGGTCGGCGTCGTCGACGGCGCCGCGACACAGATCGTCACCATCTTCACGGCGTTCGCCTACATGCCGGGCATCGGGCTCGCGCTCGCGGGCACGACGCTCGTCGGCCAGGCAATCGGCGCGGGCGACCACGGCTGGGCCGAAAGGCTAGGAAACCGGATAATCGCGATCGTCGCCTGCTACATGGGCGGAATCGGGATCGTGATCGCCCTCGTCGGCGACTGGCTCGTGCCGCTCTTCGTCAACGCCGCCGATCCGCGCGCGGCCGAGGTGATCGCGCTCTGCTCCTCGCTGCTCTGGATCGCGGCCGCCTACCAGTTCTTCGACGGCGTCAACTTCGCGAGCGCGTTTTGCCTGCGCGGCGCGGGCGACGCGCGCATCCCCGCGCTCATCGTGCTCGGCTGCGGAACCCTCCTCTTCCTGCCGCTCACGCACTACCTGACTTTCGCGCCGGGCCAGGGCTGGTTCGACAATGCGCCGGGACTCGGCCTCGGCGCGGTCGGCGGCTGGTGCGCGATCCTCGTGTACGTGCTGTCGATCGGGACCGCACTGTGGTTCCGCTGGAAGCACGGCGCCTGGAAGAAAATCCGCCTGTGAAGTGAAAAAGGTGACCGTCCCCTTTTTCACGCCTTCATTCGTAGTCGCGCGCGACCCGGAAGCCGAGGTCGGACTGGCGCCGCCCGGTCGGCTCCGCGCCGCGGGCGGGCGCCCGCGCATCGCGCGGCCGGCTCGCCCAGGACCCGCCGCGCACGCCTTTCAGCTCGCAGCCGCCCTGCCAGGTCCAGGCGCGCGCGTCGAGCGGCCGGCCGGCGTAGCTCGCGGTGTAGCAATCCATCACCCACTCGCGCGCGTTGCCGATGATGTCGTAGACCCCGAACGCGTTCGGCTTGTACTGCGCAACCGGCCCAAGCGCGGGCGCGCCGTCGCTGCAGCGCGCGTTCGGCCAGGGCAGGTGCAGCGCCTCGACTGCCGACGCGTCGTAGACATTGGCGTTGTCGCAGGCCAGCGAGAGCGCAAGGTCCTCGCGCGCGTCGTGCTCGCCCCAGTAGCGCGGGAAGGACGTGCCGCCGCGCGCGACGTATTCCCACTCGGCCTCCGACGGCAGACGGTAGCGCTTGCCGCTCTCGGACGAGAGCCACTCGGCATAGGCGCGCGCGTCATCCCAGCTGACGCAGACCACAGGCTCGTCGTCGCTCGGAGCGCCGGCGAAACCGGGATCCAGCCAGCCGCGGTCGTGGTCCTGAACCCACTGGCCCCCGGACCAGACGCGGCAGCCGGGCGCGAACTTCACGCCCGTCGCCGTCACGTAGCGCCGGAATTCGCCGACCGTGATCTCGCGTTTCGACACGAGGAATGGCCGTGAGAACGAGAGCGCGACCGCCGGCGATTCACCGGTCCGCGGGTCGAGCTCCGGCGCGTCGGGCGCCGACCCCAGCATGAACTGTCCGGGCGGCACCAACGCAAGCTCCGGGCAGGACTCGCAATCGCGCGCCGCAGCTGCGGGCGGCGCCTGCTGCGCGAGCGCCGCGTGTGCCGTGATGGCCAGCGCGAGCAGTAAAGCCGCCCGTTTCATTTCTCCGGCCGCTCCTTAGACGCGAGGTCGAGCGCGACCCGGAATCCCGTGTCGGCCGCGTGCTCGCCCGCCGGGGCTGCGGCGCGCCAGGCGCTCCGGCTCTCTGCGGGCGGCGTGAGCCAGCTGCCGCCGCGCTGAATGCGTTCGCCGCAGCCGCCGATCCATTCCCACGCCCGGCCATCGCGCGGGCGGCCGACGTAGCTGTCCGTCGCGCAGTCCTCGACCCACTCGCGCACGTTTCCAATCATGTCGAAGAGGCCGAATGCGTTGGCGCCGAACTGGCCGACGGGTGCGAGGTCGGCATAGCCGTCGCGGCACGCGGCCTCCGGCCAGCCAAGCCGGTAGCGCGACGCTGATACGAGGTCGTACGTATTCGCGAAGTCGCAGCCATCCTCCGCCGCGTCACCCCAGGGCCGCAGCGTCTGGCGGCCGGCCCGGGCTGCGTATTCCCACTCGGCTTCCGACGGGAGCCGGTAGGCCGATTGCGTCTTCGCAGCGAGCCACTGCACATAGGCTTGCGCGTCCGCAAACGAGACGCAGCTCGCCGGCAGCTCCTCGGCGGGGACCGCCGGCGTTGCAATGTCGCTGAACCCGCGGCGGCCGTCCTCGCTGAAGCGGCCCAGCGTGCCGTCCCAGACGCGGCAGCCCTCGAGCGGCTCATGGCCGCTATCCGCGAGGAAGCGTCCGTACTCGGCCCGCGTCACCTCGTGACGCCCGATCGCGAATGATTGGCGGATCTCGACGATGCCGACATCGCCTTCTGCCCCGGCGGCACCCAGCCCCTTTTCCGCGCCGGGCGTGCCCATCATGAAGCTGCCCGGGGGCACCACGACCATCTCAGGACAATCGTCGCAGTCGCGGAAGACTGTGCCCGCGGCGCGCGGGGACTCCGCCGCCCCGGAAGCGGCCGCCGCTGCGATCAACGCCATGGCGATGGTCGCGGCGGCGGCGCCCTGCATCAGGACTCGACCCGGACAGGCACGAATATTTGCGCGTTGTCGCGCTGGATCAGGAGCGCGACGGTCGCGCCCGAGGAATCGACGGCCTTGCGGAACTCGCTGACCGAACCGACCGGCGCACCGTTCACCGCGAGAATCACGTCGCCGCGCTCGACGCCCGCAATCGCGGCCGGGCCGTCCGAGTCCTCGACCACGAGCCGGCCGGCCGTGTGCAGCTGCTTCTGCTCGTTGCCGGTGAGCGGCCGCACGGCGAGGCCGAGCTTGCCGGTGTCCGCGCCCGGCGGCGTATCGTTCGATGCGACCGTCGGCTCGTCCTCGAGCTCGGCGATCCTGATGCGCATCGTCTTCTCGGACTTGTCGCGCCAGACCGTCAGCGTCGCCTGCTGCCCGGGCTTGATCGCCGCGACCAGCGGCGGCAGCTCGCTCGAGCGCTCAATTTCGTGGCCGTTGACCGCGAGGATCACGTCGCCGGGCTTGAGGCCGGCGGAGTCGGCCGGGCCGCCGCTCTCGACCTGGCTCACGAGCGCGCCGCGCGGTCGCGAGAGCTTGAACGAGTCGGCGAGCGCCTGGTTGACCTCCTGGATCGTGACGCCGATGCGGCCACGCTGCACGTGGCCGGTCGTCACGAGCTGGTT
>DATJFN010000079.1:0-7580 GCA_035495635.1 Steroidobacteraceae bacterium
CACCACACGCACCACAGCTACCTGCCCCAGCACTGGGACACGAACATGTCGGTCATCACCAGCGTCTGGGACCGCATATTCGGCACGCTCTACATTCCAGAGCCGGACGAGCAGACGCCCTGGGGCCTGGGGCCAGAACAACAGGCGGACTGTCGGACCTTCCGGCAGAATTTGACCGCTCCGTTCCGCGACTGGCACCAGATGGTGCGCGTGCCGAAGCGAACGACGAATACCGTCTGAAGGAAGCGAAGTCATGAGCAACCGGAAAAGCGTGGTCCTCACGGCGCTGGCCTGCCTGGCGACCTTGATCGCGATTCAGCCAACCGCCGCCCAGGAGTCGGGGGCGTCGCCGCAGGCCGCGGCGCCGGCGCCGGCGCCGAAGCTGCACTACTCGAACCGGTGGCGGCTGCAGGTGAGCGAAGGCGCCGACAACGACGGCGTGATGACTTTCCGCTTCACGCCGAAGGACGGTGCGCCGGTCGACATCCCCGTGGCGCTCAAGAAGGGACGCGGCGAAGACGGCTGCGCGCGCGACATCCGGGATGCCTTCAGGAAGGCGCTCGACAAGAAGGCCTACAAAATCGAGGTCGACGACGGCGAGGACGTGCTCGTCAAGAAGCACCTCGGGCACGCGCCCGATTTTTCGATCGAGCTCGTCAGCTCGACGGTCAAGGGCACGCGCGTCAACCTCGACCGCGAGTAGGGCCGGCCGGAAGGCAAAAGCTCACCAGGCGTCGTCCTTCGCGTAGCCGAGCTCGACAAGCAGAGGGCCGGCGATGCGCTTGAAGATGCGCTTGTCGCGCTCGTCGAGCTCGCGCTGCCAGCGGCTGAGCGAGCCCGTGCTCACCGCGCCGAGCGCCTCCGGATTCTGGGCGAAGCGGGTGGCGTCGCGGAACGGCGAGTCCGCGGCGGCATGCGCGAGCATCGCCTCGTCCCAGTCCTCGCCGAGGAACGCGATCAGCCGCTCCAGCACCGGATGCGGATCCTGCACGAGGTCCTCGTAGCGCACGGTGTGAAAGCGCGGGTCCGCCCACCAGCGTCGCGAGCTCTCGATGTCGCGCACCCAGCGCCGGGCGCCGCCGGCGATCGGCTTCCAGGTATTCAACGGGACGAGCTTTCCGTCCACGACCTTGTGCCGCGGATGCGTGCGCAGCGAGCACGCGACGTCGCGCCCGTCGCGCAGGACGTGGACGAAGCGCGCCCCGGGAAAAAAGCGGAAGACCGTCGCCAGCCGGCTGATGTTGCGCGGCGTTTTCTCGGCCCAGCGCGCCTTGCCGGCCTTCTGCATGCACAGCTGCGCAAACGCTTCGATGAACTCCGGGCGCGAGCGCGAAGCTTCGTAGAGCGCGCGCACTTCCGCGGCGGCGAAGTCGAAGCGCGCCGCGAGCGCCTCGGGGTCGACTGCGCGGCGCCGGAACAGGCTCGACTCCGGTCCGCAGCAGATGCGCCGGTGCGAGTCGAGCATCATGCGCAGCAGCGTCGTGCCGGAGCGGCCGCAGCCCCCGAGGACGATGGGCGCGAAACTGGACGATCGCCCGTTCGCAAACGAGTCGGCCGCGCGACCGAGGCCGATCGCGGCGCCGAAGTCCCGCAGGAAACGCGAGCCGCCCATGCCCTGCGGACTCTACGGCATCGGTGCGCGGCGCGGAAATCGCGCCGCCGCGTCAGTTCACCGTGGCGGTTGCCTCGCGGAACTGCGCTGCGGTCGCGGTGGCACCGTGCACCGCCGCGATCTTCTCGACCGGCAGGTTCAGTTCGCGCAGCTTCTTCACGAAGGACACGGTCGCCGGCTGCGGCGGCCCGAAGGGCGCGTCGTTCGCGGGCACGAAGAAGAGGTCGCCCTGGAACACGACTTTCTCGGCCGGGAGCCAGGCGATGACCATCTGCTTTGCATGGGGATTCGGGCCGATGTCGATCAGCTCGAGCCTCCGCTTGCCGTCCTCGATCGTGCGCCGGCCGTTCTCGAGCAGGAGGAACTCGGGCTTGCGCGGCTCGCGCCCGAGGCGATCGTTCTGCTTCGACGCCGCCATCGCCTCGATCACCGGCTTGTTCTCGGCCGTCGTGACGACGGTCGCGCCCTCGGCGATGAAGCTTCGCATGCCGCCGATGTGGTCGCCGTGGTGGTGCGTCATCGCGACGTAGCGGATCGGCTTGCCCGGAATGAGTTCGTGGATGCGCTTGATCAGCGCATCCGCGCCGTCGCTCGTACCGGGCGCCTCGACGGCGGCGACGAAGTCGGCGAACTCGACGGCCATGGAATTCTGGTTCTGGCCGGTGACGTTCTGGATGACGTAGACGCCGTCAGCCAGCTTGTCCACGTTTTCCTCGAGCGTGGTCGGAACCGGCTTGACCTGCACGTAGCCGGCCGGCGAGTAGCGGAACGAGTCGTCCGTGACGGGCGGGTTGAACTCGGCCTGCAGCGTGTAGCGCGTCTGATCCTCGCCGAGCTGTCGAAGCGTCCAGCGGCGCGGCACCTGGTAGTTCCCGACCTTCTGGTAGTCGCGGAAGATGATCTCGGAAGCCTCCACGCCCTCGAGCGAGTCAATGAAGAGCAGCTCGTACTTCGACACCAGGCCGGTCGCTGAGTCGATGTAGAGGGCCACCTGCTGCGTGTCGGCCATCACGAAGGTCACGACCTCCTGCTTCCGGCCGTCGAAGTCGTCCTCGCCGAGGTAGCGCAGCGAGGTCGCGCGATCGAGCGCCTGGCGCAGCAGCAGGTTCGGCAGGCGCCGCTGGTACTGCGTGAACTGCTGCTGGGACGCCTGGTCGGGGGGGATCGGCGTCACCGTCTTCGCGCGATTGTCATAGGTGTTACCCGTGCCGTCGGCGATGATGACGGTGATGTCGCCCTCGAAGCCGAAGCCGCCGGCTTTCTGGTCGAGCCGCATGCGGTTGTTCTTGAGGTCGGCGAGCAGCGTCTCGTCGAACGGTCCGCCTTCGAAAGGCGGCGTCGGCGTCGTCATCTGCAGCCGCGGGAAGGCCTGGCCGTTCAGGCGGATCCGCACGACGTCGACCGCGCGCAGCGCCTCGGCGCCGCCGTTCGCCTCGACGGCGCGAGCGAGCACGGCCCGCGCTTTCTCCTGGTTGCGCTCGGCGAGTGTTTCGGTGCCGTCCGCCGAGGCGATGGCGGTGGCGGCTGCGAAGACGAGGGCGACGGCGAAACGCAGCATGTGGGCTCTCCCGTGACCTGCGGCCACGCTAGGCGACGCGCGCTTCCCCGTTCAATCCCGATGCGCCGGCCCGTGCGCCGGCAACGCCGAAGCGTGCAACGGCCGCTCGGATGACAGGCCGACCTTTCGATGCGACGATGCCGGCATGTCCCGGATCTTCGTCCGCGCCGCGGCGCTCCTCCTTGCATTTGCGGCGCTGCCTTGCGTCGCGGCCGAGGAATCCGTCGCGATTCCGAAGGGCGTCGCGACGCATGCCGACGGCCGCGCGCCAATCGAGTCGCTCTACGGCAAGTACCTGTCACTGGTCGACCGGGGGTGGAAGGCCGAGGTCGTCGTGCAGTCGCAGCCTGCGGGAACGGACCGGCCGCTGCCGGTCATTGCGCTGCGCTCGCCGGCAGCGGGCCCCGCCATCTGGATCCTCGCGGGCGTCCACGGCGAGGAGCCGGCGGGCCCGAACGCGATCGCCGCGACGATCGATGATATCGCGAAGCTCGGTGCCCACCGGCCGCTCGTGCTGATGCCCCTCCTGAATCCGCAGGGCTATGCGCGCAACTGGCGCTACCTCAACGTGGCGTCGTATTCGGCGGACATCGAGGGCCAGAGCGTCGGCGACTCGTCGCACTTCCTCCCCTCTGCCGAGAACCCGGCGAGGGCGCGTACGCCGGCGGCGTCGAGCCCCGAGGCCGAGGCGATCACGGCCTATGTCCTCCGCCGCCAGGCCGATTACCCGACGATGACCAGCATCGACCTGCACGAGGACAACCTGATCAACGAAGGCTACGTGTACTCGCAGGGCGCCGAAGGCGCGAAGGACGAGCTCGCCATCACCGCCGTCAACGTGCTACGCGAGAGCGGCGTGCCGATCAAGATGTCCGGCAAGACGCGCTTCGACGAGCCCGTCGAGCGCGGGATCATCGGGCCGGTGACCGACAGCTCGATCGACGAGCTGATGAGCGCGCGAGGCGTCGTCGTGGGCGGCGCGCCAAGGCCGGGACCCGCCGCCACGACCGTGCTCGTGCTCGAGACGCCGTCCGCCGTACTGCCGCTCGAAAAGCGCATCGCCGCGCACGCGGCTCTGCTGCGCCTGCTGTCCTCGTACCTGACCACCCAGCCTGACGGCTTCTGAGCGGCGCCATGCTGCCCGTCGCCCCGAAGTCCGTCTTCAACGAGGCGATCGGCCTCATCACGGCGGGCGACCTCGGTGCGGCGGAGTCGCGCTGCCGGGCGGCGCTCGAGCGCTACCCCGGCGACATCAACATGCAGGCGCTGCTCGGGGCCCTGCTCGTCAAGCTGGATCGGCGCGCGGAGGCCGAGAAACTCCTGCGCGAGGTGATCGAAGCTGCGCCGAGTTTCGCGAAGCCGCACGAGGACCTCGGATTCCTCCTGCTCCAGGACAAGCGGCCCGCGGAAGCGCTCCTCGTCCTCGAGCGGGCAACCGTCCTCGACCCGGCGCTCGAGCGCGCCTGGTTCAACCTTGGCAAGGCGCTCGCCCTCCTGGGCCGCGGCAAGGAGGCAGATGCTGCCTTCGAGAAATGCTTCGAGCGTTCTCCCGAGAAGCGGCTCATGGCGCTCGCTGCGGAGCATCACAGGGAAGGCCGCACCGAGGAGGCCGAGCGGCTTTACCGTCGCGTGCTGCGCGACAACCCGGGGAACGTCGACGCCCTGCGCCTGCTGGCTCAGGTTGCCGCGAAGGCCGGCCGTGCCGACGACGCGGAGGCCCTGCTCGAGCGGGCGATCGAAATCGCGCCGGACTTCATCCAGGCGCAGGTCGACCTCGGCCAGCTGCGCAAGGACCAGGACCGCTACGGCGAGGCCCTTTCCTGCTTCGACCGCGTGCTCGCGCTCGAGCCAGCGCATGTGCAGGCCCATTTCCTGCGCGCCGGCACCCTGGCGCGAGCCTCGTTCACCCACGAGGCGGTCGACGCTTACCGCCGCTGCCTCGAGCTGCGGCCGGCACACCTCGGCGCCCAGCTCGGCCTCGGCCACGTGCTGAAAGCCGTCGGCGATTACGAGGGCTCCGTCGCCGCGTACGGCGCGTGCATCCGCGAGGCGCCGGACTTCGGCGAGACGTACTGGAGCCTCGCCAACCTCAAGACTTATCGATTCGACGACGCGACGATCGCCGAGATGGAGAAGCGGATCGAGTCCGGAAACCTGCAGTCGGACGTCAATTTCCTCTTTGCGCTCGGCAAGGCTTACGAGGACCGGAGCGACTACGAGCGCGCCTGGGACTTCTATCGCCGCGGCAACGTGAAGCAGCGGGCCGAGGTCGCCTATGACCCGGTCCAGACCGAATACCTGAACGACCGCATCGTCGCGACGTACGACGAGGAATTCCTCTCGGCACGGCGCAATGCCGGCAACCTCGACGGGGCGCCGATCTTCATTCTCGGCCTGCCGCGCTCGGGCTCGACGCTGCTGGAGCAGATCCTCGCAAGCCACAGCCAGGTCGAGGGCACGGCGGAGCTACCCTACGTCGGCAGGCTCGCCAGCTCGCTGAGCCGCAACCGGGCGACGGGCATCAACTATCCCGAGGCGATGCGCGAGCTCGCGCCCGCGAATTTCCTCTCGCTCGGCACGGACTACCTGGCGCTCGCGAGGATGCACCGTCGCTCCGGCGCACCGCGCTTCATCGACAAGATGCCCAACAACTTTCCGAACGCCGGGTTCATCGCGACGATCCTGCCGAACGCGAAGATCATCGACGCCCGCCGGCATCCGCTCGACGCCTGCGTCTCCAACTACCGACAGCTTTTTGCGAAGGGACAGGCGTTCACCTACGACCTCACGGAGATCGGCGAGTACTACCTGCAGTACCAGCGGATGATGGACCACTGGGCGCGCGTCATGCCCGGCCGCATCCTGACTGTTCAGTATGAGGAAGTCGTCACCGACTTCGAGGCGCAGGTCCGGCGGCTGCTCGACTTTTGCGGGCTGCCCTTCGAGGAGTCGTGCCTGCGCTTCTACGAGAGCGAGCGTCCCGTGCGGACACCTTCAGCCGAGCAGGTGCGCCAGCCGATCTATGATCGCTCGGTCGGCCATTGGCGCCATTACGAAAGTCATCTCGGCGAGCTGATCGACGCGGTGCAGCCGATCCGGGACCGGTACTGCCGCTACGAGCCCGCGGCCCTCGCCGCCTCCTGAGAGACGCGACCCGCGACCGCGTTGGGCGGCAGGTAGTCGAAGATGAAGTTGATGCGGTCCTCCGTCCCCTTGTTCATGACGGAGTGGACCTTCTGGTTGTTGATCTCGTAAGCCTGGCCGACCTCGAGCTGGTAGGGACGCCCGTCGATCATGAAGCGGACTCGCGGATTGGTGATGATCGGCACGTGGATGCGGTGACCCGCGCCGAAGGACGGATGCGTGTCCCGGTGCGGGATGATCCGGCCGCCGGCCAGGAGCTTCGCCGCCATCGCGCGGATGATGGTCCCGCCCGGCGGATAGAACTTGCCGATGATCTCGTGCATCACCGGCACTGCGACGCCGGCGAGGCGGTCCCAGCCTGGCTGCTTGCTGACCTCGAGCGCGGGCCAGTCGTCGACTTTCGCGAACAGGAGCACGATCGAGCGCGTCTGCTCGTGTACCTCGTAGTCGGTCTGGCGCTGGACGTTTTCGTTCCAGGCGGCCTCGTCCTGGGCCAGGACGGCGGCGCCGAGCGCCGCCATGTCGACCTTGCCGAAGCTGCGGATCGGGACGCCGATGTCCATTCAACGGTCAGAAGGAGTATCGGAACTGCAGGCCGTAGGTCCGCGGCTGGAGGATGGTGAGCCGCTGCCTCGCCCAGCGGTTGCTCGTGTACGTCACGGCACGCTCGTCCCAGATGTTGCTCACGAAGAGCGACGTGCTCCAATGGTCGCCTTCGAGCCCGACCCGGAAATCGCCCGTTTCATACGCGTCCTGGGTCGTGACTCCGTTCTGGCTGACCACGGACTCGAGCCCTTCGAGGTTGTTCACGGACTCGCCGGCGTACGCCACGTCGAGCCGCGCGAAGGGCTGCGAATCCATGATCCGGCCGCGCGAGCGCCACTCGATGCCGAGCGAGGCCGTCCAGTCCGGCGTCAGCGGCAGCCGTGCGCCGTCCGTCACGGGAATCTCGAAGACCTCGCCGGCGTCGTTGGTCAGCGTCAGCACAGTCGCCTCGGACACGTGCGCGTCGTTCCAGCCGAGCGTCGCGTCGACCTGCCAGGCGTCGTTGATGGCGAACGTGAATTCCGTCTCGACGCCCGGTATCTCCGCGGTCGGCAGGTTGACGTAGCCGAGCTGGAACACCTCGTCCTGCGGATCCTCGATCTGGACCGCGAAGTCCTTCCACTTCATCAGGTAGGCCGCGATGTTGAAGCGGATCCGGTTGTCGAGCCATTCCGTCTTCGCGCCAATCTCGTAGTTCGCGAGGTCATCCGACTTGAATTC
>DATJFN010000080.1:0-3753 GCA_035495635.1 Steroidobacteraceae bacterium
TCCTTCCATCGTACGGCCGGCGCGACCGTGAGCGAGGCGAGGATCTGCATGGGCGTGAGCGCTCGCGCCATCAGCCGGTATTCCTCCGTCGGGTCGTAGTCGGTCATGTAACCGACGTCCGTGCCGAAGAGGATCTGCCCGCCCGCCTTCGAATAGGCGCGCACCTGCCCCACCAGGTCGTAAACCGCAAGGCCTGCGATCCGCGGATCCGTGTTCTCGCGCTTCAATTCGTAGCCGAAAAGCTGGAGCGTCGGCACCACGGACATGTTGCCCGCGAGCATCTGCTCGATCAGGGCGTCGTCCCAGGCGGTCTTGCCCTCGCCGAGGGTCGTGTGCGCGAGTATGTCGACGCCCGATTCGATCGCCAGGTTGATTCCCTCGATGTCCGTCGGGTGCGCGATGACGAGCTTGTCTCGCCGGTGCGTCTCGTCCGAGGCGGCACGCGCGATGTCCGGCTGCATGAAGGCATACCGGCCGCCGCCCTGTGGCGTCATCAGGAAAAGCTTCGTCGCGTCCGCGCCGCCGTCGAAGTTCTGCTGGACGTCCTCCAGGGCCTCTTCGACCGAGCCGGGCTGCCGGAACATCGCCTTGAGCTCCGGCGGCGCACCGCGGAGATAGATCGGGATTCCGTCCTTCGGGAAGATCGGGTAGCCGGCGGTCAGGATGCGGGGTCCCGCGACGTCGCCGCTCTCGATGCGCCTCCGGATCGCTGCGGTGTTGGCGAGGTCCGATCCCGTGTCGACGACGGTCGTGAATCCGTAGCGATTCAGCATCGCGTCCATCGCCTTCGAGAGATCAGCTGCGGGCTTGTCCTTCGCGCCCTCGAACTTGCCCTCGATGAAATGCACGTGGCTGTTCTGGAAGCCGGCCGTCACCGTGCCGCCATCGCATGAGGCAAGGTGCCTCGCGCCGCGCATCGCGATCTTTTCCGCAGGGCCCGCGGCTTCGATCTTGCCGCCCACGATGAGGATTGCGGCGTCATCGACCGGCGGCTGGTCCGGCGCCACGTAGAGCAGGCTGGCTGTCAGCACCGTCGCGCCGGGCGGCGCACGCTCGCCGCAGCCTTGCATGAATGCAGCGGTCGCCAGAAGCGCAAGGTATTTCGGAAATTTCACGACGATGGCCGGCCCTGGACCTCGATCGTAATGTGCGACAGGCCCGGGAGCCCGGCAAGCTTCGCCTTGTAGGTCTCCGGCGACTCCGGACCTGCGCTCGACACCGACGCGATCACCGCGACGTGGCCCGGCCCCACTCGCCACACGTGCAGGTCCGTCAGCCGATCCGTTCCCGTTTCGAGGCGTCTCCTGATCTCATCGGCCAGCGACGGATCCGCCGCCCGGTCCAGCAGCACTGCTCCCGACGATCGCATGAGCTGCATGGCCCAGCGCGCGATGACGAGCGCGCCGACGATGCCCATCGCGGGATCCATGCGCGTCCAGCCGTAGAAGAGGCCCGCGCTCAGGGCAGCGATGGCCAGCACCGACGTCAGCGCATCCGCGATCACGTGCAGGTAGGCCGACCGCAGGTTGTAGTCATGGTGGTGATGCACATGGGCGTCCCCGTGCGCATGCGGATGCGAATGGTCGTGCCGTTCGCGCAGGATCCACGCGCTCACGAGGTTCACGGCGAGCCCGATCACCGCGATCAGGATCGCCTCGTCGAACCGGATCGCGACCGGATTGACGAGGCGCCGCAGCGATTCGTAGCCGATGAGGAGCGCAATGATCCCGAGGATCAGCGCGCTCGAGTAGCCGCCCAGCTCGCCGAGCTTGCCGGTGCCGAACGAGAACCGGACGTCATCCACGTGACGGCGCGCGTAGCGATAGGCGAATCCCGAGATCGCGAGCGCGCCGGCATGCGTCAGCATGTGCCACCCGTCCGCGACGAGCGCCATCGATCCGTAGATCGTGCCGCCCGCGATCTCCGCCACCATCATGACCGACGTGAGCGCGACGACGAGCCAGGTGCGCCGCTCGTTCTCGGCATGCGCCCGTCCGAGGAAATCGTGCGCCTGTGCGCCTTCGACGTGTGAATGCAGTCGCACCGGTCAGCTTTTCCGCAATCTCAGGGCATTGCCGACGACCGACACCGACGACAGGCTCATTGCGAGCGCTGCGATCATCGGCGACAGCAGGAGCCCGGTCCACGGCCACAATACGCCGGCGGCGATCGGCACACCAAGGGCGTTGTAGACCAGCGCGAAGCCGAGGTTCTCCCACATGTTGCGCACGGTCGAGACCGAGATCTGGCGGGCGCGCGCGATTCCGCGCAAGTCGCCCTTGACGAGCGTCACCTGCGAGCTCGAGATCGCGACGTCGGTGCCGGTACCCATCGCGATGCCGACGTCGGCGGCCGCGAGCGCTGGCGCGTCGTTGATGCCGTCGCCGGCCATCGCCACGACGCGGTCCTCGGCCCGCAGCTTGCCGATCATCGCCGCCTTGTCAGCGGGTCGCGTCTCGCCGTGCACCTCGTCGATGCCGGTCGCGCGGGCGATCGCCTGCGCGGTGGCGGCGGCGTCGCCCGTCGCCATCACGATGCGAATCCCCGAGCGACGGAGCAAGGCGAGCGCCTCTGGCGTCGTGGCCTTCAACGGGTCCGCTACGGCGACGAGCCCCGCGAGGATTCCGTCGGCCGCGAGGAACATGACGCTTGCGCCCTCTCCGCGCAGGCGCGCAGCCTCGGACTCGAGCGCCGCGAGCGATACACCGAGGTCGCGCATCAGCACGGCGCTGCCGAGCGCGAGGGCGCGGCCATCCACGCGGCCCCGCACGCCGAGGCCAGTCCCGGACTCGAAGCCCTCCGCCTTCGCAAGCGCGAGCCCGCGCCGGCGGCCTTCGGCCACGATCGCCTGCGCGAGGGGATGCTCGCTGCCCGCGTCGAGGCTCGCCGCGAGGCGCAGCAGTTCCGTTTCGTCGAAAGGATTCGCCGCGATCGCAGCACGGAAGGCGGGCCGGCCTTCGGTCAGCGTGCCAGTCTTGTCGACGATGAGGGTATCGACGGTGCGCAGCTTCTCGATCGCTTCCGCATCCCGGAACAGGATGCCGGAGAGCGCCGCGCGCCCGGTCGCGACCATGACCGACATCGGCGTCGCGAGGCCGAGCGCGCAGGGGCAAGCTATGATGAGCACGGAGACGGAATTCAGCACGGCATAGGTCCAGGACGGCTCCGGACCGAACAGGCCCCACACCACGAAGGTTGCGACGGCGATTCCGAGCACCGCCAGGACGAACCCGTAGGACACCCGGTCGGCGAGGCGTTGCATCGGCGCGCGCGAGCGCTGCGCCTGAGCCACGAGCTCGACGATCTGCGCGAGCATGGTCTCGCGGCCCACCCGATCGGCGCGCATGACGAGGCTGCCGTGCGCATTCTGCGTGGCGCCGATCAGCCGGTCGCCCGGCTTCTTTCCGACGGGCAGCGACTCGCCGGTCAGGAGCGACTCGTCGACGCTCGAGTGCCCATCGAGCACCAGGCCGTCCACCGGCACCTTGTCACCCGGGCGGACCCGGAGCCGGTCGCCGGACTGCACCGCATCGAGCGGGATCTCCTCATCGCTGCCGTCGTCCCGCAGGCGGTGCGCCGTCGGCGGCGCGAGTCGCAGGAGCGCCTTGATCGCGGCCGAGGTCGAGGAGCGCGCGCGCAGCTCGAGGATCTGGCCGAGCAGCGTCAGCGAGACGATGACCGCGGCCGCTTCGAAGAAGACGCCGACGCGTCCCATGACGAGGAACGAGTCGGGAAAGACCTGCGGCGAGACCG